>NZ_CP044543.1:5235057-5554230 GCF_008932115.1 Bradyrhizobium betae | reverse complement strand
CCCACGCCCTCGCGTGGGAGGAGAAGCTGTTCCGCGAGCGCCATGGCGAGCTCCGCCACGCCGCATCGGCCTAGATTCCATCCGGGCGCAAGCCCTTAATTGGGCTTGAAAAACCCCGCTTGAGCGGGCACAGAGGCCGTTCGATCCCTGACGCGCGGGCAGCTTTGCCGCTGCGCCGTCAATGGAAAGCGGATGGCCCAGTTTCCAAAGAAAATCACCGACGATCCCTATGGGGCGATGGTCCTCGTTCGCCGCCTGGTCACGGAACAGGGGGTCGTCTACTGGCGGCGCTACCTCGTCGCCTTCGCGCTGATGGCGCTTGCCGCCGGATCGACCGCGGGCGCGACCTATGTGCTGGGCCAGGTCATCAACCAGGCCTATGTCGACAAGAACATCCCGGGCATCGCGATGTTCTCGGGCATCACGGTGATCCTGCTCTTCATCAAGGGCGTGGCGACCTACGGCCACATGGTGATCCTGACCAAGATCTCCAACGCCATCCTCGCCACCAACCAGCGGCAACTGTTCGCCAAGCTGATGCGCGAGAGCGTCGGCTTCTTCTCCGAACGGCATTCCTCTGAGTTCCTGGCGCGGCTGACGGCCGGCGCAAAATCGATCACCGACGTCCTCAACATGCTGGTCAACGCGGTCGGGCGCGACCTCATGATGCTGCTCGCCATGATCGGCGTGATGGTGTGGCAGGACCCCGTGATGTCGTTCATCGGCCTCGTCGTGGTGCCGCCGGCGATGCTGGTGCTGCGCAAGCTGGTCAAGCGCATCAAGGGTCTCGCCTTCAACCAGTTCACCGGCACCGCCGACATCATGGAGACGATGCAGGAATCGCTGCAGGGCATCCGCACCGTCAAGGCGTTCACGCTCGAAGAGACCATGCAGAAGCGCATCGACGAGAACATCGCGATCGTCGAGCGCAACGCCAACAAGATGGCCCGTGTCGCCAACCGCTCCAACCCGCTGATGGAGATGCTCGGCGGCTTCGCGGTCGCCGGCTGCCTGCTCTATGGCGGCTACAGCGTGGTCGCGCTCAACGCCACGCCCGGCGCGTTCTTCTCCTTCATGACGGCGTTCCTGATGGCGACCGAGCCGGCCAAGCGGCTGGCGCGGCTCAACATCGATCTGAACAGCCAGCTCGTCGGCGCGCGGATGCTGCTCGAAGTCGTCGACAGCCCGGCCAGCGAGCAGTCCGACGACGACAAGCCGGCACTGAAACTGTCCGACGCGAAGATCGAGCTGCGCGACGTCAGCTTCTCCTACCGGACCGGCGAGACCGTGCTCAACCGCATGAGCTTCGTTGCGGAACCCGGCAAGGTCACCGCGCTGGTCGGCCCGTCCGGCGGCGGCAAGTCGACCGTGCTTGGGCTCCTGCTGCGGTTCTACGAGGTAACGCAAGGCGACATCGTGATCGACGGCCAGTCGATCGGCGCGGTCTCGCGCAAGTCGCTGCGGGCGCAGACCGCCTATGTTGGCCAGGACGTCTATCTGTTCCGCGACACCATCCGCAACAACATCGCGTTCGGCAAGCCCGGCGCGACCGAGAACGAAATCATCGACGCCGCCAAGGCGGCCTGCGCGCATGATTTCATCATGGGCTTCCCGCTCGGCTACGACACGCCGGTCGGCGAGCACGGCACCCAGGTGTCAGGCGGCCAGCGCCAGCGCATCGCGGTCGCGCGCGCGCTGCTCAAGAACGCGCCGATCATCCTGCTGGACGAGGCCACCGCCGCGCTCGATTCGGAGTCCGAGCGGCAGGTGCAGGAGGCGATCGAGCATCTCTGCCAGAACCGCACCACCATCGTGATCGCGCACCGCCTGCACACCATCATGCACGCAGACAGCATCCTGGTGGTCGAGGGCGGCGAGATCGTCGAGCAGGGCCGGCATGACGATCTGCTGCGCCGCTCGGGCCGTTACGCCTCCTTCTTCCGCCTGCAACATCACGACGCCGGCGCTCTGGCGCCGATCAGCGCAACCGCATAGAATTCCTCATCACCCCAAGAGCAGCGAGATCGCTCCATGAACGCCGCGTCCTACGTCATCCCGCTTCCGCCCCAGGCTTCGCTCCCCGTCGTCGGCGAGAGCGGCCGCTTTCCGGTGCGCCGCATCTGGTGCGTCGGCCGCAACTATCTCGAGCACATCCGCGAGATGGGCAATGACGAGCGTGCGCCGCCGTTCTTCTTCGCCAAACACGCCGACATGCTGGTGCCCGACGGCGCCACCATTCCCTACCCGCCGCTGACCAAGGATCTGCATCACGAGGTCGAGCTGATCGTCGCGCTGAAGAGCGGCGGGCTCAACATCCCGGCCGACAAGGCGCTGGACCATGTCTATGGCTATGCCGTCGGCATAGACCTCACTCGCCGCGACCTCCAGATCGCCTCGCGCAAGAAGGAGCGCCCCTGGGAGATCGGCAAATCGTTCGATGGCTCCGCACCCGCTTCCGCGCTGCAGCCGGCCTCGAAGATCGGCCATCCCTCCAAGGGCAGGATCTGGCTCACGGTCAACGGCAAGGAAGCCCAGACGGGCGACCTCGAGCAGATGATCTGGAACGTGCCGGAGACGATCTGGCAGCTCTCGCAGCAGGTGAAGCTCGCTGCCGGCGACATCATCATGACGGGCACGCCGGCCGGCGTGTCGCAGCTCCAGCCCGGCGACAAGCTCGAATGCGGTGTCGACGGCGTCGGCACGCTGAAGGTGAGCATCGGCCAGCCGGAGTAGGCTGAAATCGTAGGGCGGATTAGCGTAGCGTAATCCGCCATTATCGATCCTTGCTGCAATAGATGGTGGACTACGCTTCGCTATTCCACCCTACGCACTGAATCAGGGCCTCGGATGCGTCCGGGGCCTTGCAATTCACCTGCTTCACCTCAACGCCGACAGTACGATGAGGCCGAGGATCAGCGCGGTCAGCGAGTATTTCAGCGTGTAGTAGACGTTGCGATTCCACTCCTTGACCTTGCGGCTGCCGAGGTGGATCTCGTAGAGCTTGCCGAACACCTTGTTGAGCACGCCGACATGCTCGCCATCGACGTTCTGGGTTGCCGATGCCTTGACGATGTGATGGCTGACCCAGCGGTTGATCGCGGTCATGAAGCCGTATTTCATCGGGCGCTCGACGTCGCAGAACAGAATGATGCGGTTGACGTCGGTCGCATTCTCGGCGCTGTGGATGAAAGTCTCGTCGAACATGAAGGCCTCGCCGTCGCGCCAGACGCACTCGACGCCGTCGACGAGGATGCGGCACTTGTTCGAGTTCGGCGTGACGAGGCCGAGGTGGTAGCGCAGCGAACCTGCGAAGGGATCGCGGTGCGCGCCCAGCTTGCCGCCCGGCGGCAGCATCGCGAACATCGCACCGTGCACGCTCGGGATCGACTTCAGCAGCTCCACCGTCTTCGGGCACAGCGTGTTCGCGGACGGCAGGAAGTCGTCATACCATTTCAGGTAAAACCTCTTCCAGCCGCTCTTGAAGAACGAATAGAAACCCCAGTCGTTGTTCTTGGCGGCGGCGCGGATGAAACCTTCGTCGAACAGGCGCACGGCCTCGTCGCGGATGGTCTCCCAGTTCTCGCTGAGCGGCTTGAGTTCGGGAAACTGCTCGACCGGGATCACCGGCTCGTTCGGGACGGCCGAGCCGGCATACATCAGCACATTGTAGGGGGCGAGATAGGTCGAGTGATCGCCGAGCTGGCGCGCAAAGCGCAGCCGCTGCTTGCCGCGGAAGTGAACGTAGATCGTCGAGGCCGCAAGCACATACAAAATCACGAGTTGCGGCGCGAAAAGCTGTTTCAACATTTCCCCAATCCCAAGTGATCCAGCTGGGGACGTGATCTACTCCGAGCCGGCCCGAGCGGCAAGATATCGGCGGTACATCCAGAGGCTGTTCCGCAGGTTGTGATTGAGCCGGTCGCGGGCCGCATCATCCACAATTACAGATCGCAGGGCGCGCCACGTCAATCCCGGCGTTGCAGCCGGTTTCCGGCATGATATTCTGGTTCCAAGGGTTGGAAAGTCGAGGTACGTCTTGGGGATGTGGCGGTCGTTGGCGGGCTCAGCGCTCGCGCTGTCTCTGCTTGGAATGTTCGCATCTGCGAATAGTCAAGGAGCTCCGCCGCAGGGCAAGGCGCCGGATCCGGAGCTCCGCGGCCAGTGGTTACGGGCTGGTCAGGGATTCGCCTGCAAGGTCGAAACCGGCAAGCGCGTCACCCCGCCAGACCCCGACGTGCTCAGCTTTGCCTGCCAGCGGATGGGCGCGCTCGGCATCGGTATCTCGGAGACGTCACTCAAGGCCGTGCTCGGCGAGCCGCACCGCAAGCTGCCGCCGGCGAACAACGCGACGAACTATGTGTACTTCCTCGGCAAGGCCGATCAATTTCCCTATCTCGCCGCAACCGTGAAGGCGAACCGCGTAACCGCGCTTCAGATCAGCGGGCCGGCACCGGTCGCCGGCTACAGCTTCAACCAGATCAATCTCGGCGACAGCACGGAAAAACTTCTGGCACAGCTCGGAAGCCCCTTCCATGTCGGCCCAAGCGGGCTCGAGAAGACCGAGCTCTGGACCTACAGTCCCTGGCCTTTCTCATTCGAGGTGCGCGAGGACCGCGTCACCTCGATCCGGATCAACGATCCGACGGTCACGACGCAGTAAGTCCGGTTGCGTGCGCCTCACGACCGAGACAGCGCCTGAAGACCCTTGAAGGTGAGGCGCTTGGGATCCGTGACGCCGGCCAGATACAGCCGGCGGATGAACGCGATGACGGCGTCGCGGTCGCAATCGGTCAACGCGACGACGGCGTCGACCGCGATCTTCTGGGCTTCCATTGGGCTCACCTCGGCCTTGCGAGTAACCCCGGCCGAGACAGGCTAGGACTCATCCGTTAAATCGGCGTTAACCGTCTTGGAACCATCGCTGATTCAGCCCGGCGGCCGTATACGCAAAACAACGCATTGCCGGCGGCGGCGGCGGCTCAGCGCGCAGCGATGCTCTTCCTGAGCTGCGCAAATTGCTTCTTCAACCTCGGCGCGGCAAAGTCGGCGAAGCCACGCGACTTGGGCACCGACAGCCTGCCCTGCGGGCAGATCAGATGCGTGGGTGCTGCTTCAGATAGCGCGGCACCGACCCGCTCTTCAAGGAAAGCGATGGCGCGGCTCACCGCAGCCTCTGAGCGGCCAAGCTTGCGCCCCGTAGCCGTCAAGCTTCCCTCGTCCACCGCGAGGACGAACACATTCATCGCATCCAGATGCCGTGCTCTATCTCGAGGGTGCTTCCTTCGTCACCGGCGAGATTCTGCATGTCGACGGCGGCCAGAGCGCCGGCCACTGAGCTGAACGTGGAAACACGTCGGACGGCGGCGGCGTGGTCAGGAATACTGCATCACGCCGTCGTCGATCCGGCCGAAGCGCAGGGAGACGATGTCGAGCGCGTAGTTCTGGTACAGCCGCCATGGCTGCTTCGAGCCCTGCTTCGGCATCTTGGCGACCGAGCGCTGCACATAGCCCGAGGTGAAATCGAGCGACGGCTGTGCGGTGATCTCGGGGTCGTCATTGTGCGGCATGGCCTGCCGGAAATTGTGCCGGTCCATGTAGTTGATGAGCCGGCAGACATATTCGCAGGTGAGATCGCATTTCAGTGTCCACGACGCGTTGGTGTAGCCGAAAGCCGACGCCATGTTCGGCACGTCGGCATACATCATGCCCTTGTAGGTCAGCGTGTTGGCGAAATCGACGGCGCGGCCATCGACGCTCACCTCGAGTCCGCCGACGACCTGGAGCACCAGCCCTGTCGCTGTGACAATGATATCGGCCGCAAGCTCGCTACCATCCTTCAGGCGGATGCCGTCACGGGTGAAGGTCTCGATCTCGTTGGTGACGACGGAAGCGCGCTGCTCGCGGATCGCCTTGAACAAGTCGCCATCCGGCACGAGGCAGAGCCGCTGGTCCCAGGGATTGTAGCGCGGCGTGAAATGGGTTGCGACGTCGTAGTCGGGGCCGAGCGCCATCTGCACGCCCTTGAGCACCAGCTCCTTGACCTTCGCAGGCCGGCGCCGGCTGAGCTGGAAGAAGAACATCCCCCACATCACGTTGCGCCAGCGGATCAGATGATAGGCAAGCCGCGCCGGCAGGTTGCGGCGAAGCTTGTTGGCGACGGGATCCAGCGCCGGACGCGACACCACGTAGGTCGGCGAGCGCTGCAGCATGGTGACCTGCGCCGCCTTCTTGGCGAGCTCGGGCACCAGCGTCACCGCGGTCGCACCCGAGCCGATCACGACGACGCGCTTGCCCGCATAGTCGATGTCGTCGGTCCATTTCTGCGGATGCACGATCCGGCCGGCGAAATCGGCCGCGCCCTTGAACTCCGGCGTATAGCCCGCCTCGTATTTGTAATAGCCCGAGCACATGAACAGGAAATTGCAGGTCAAGCGCACGAGCTCGGTCGCGCCCTCGCCTGTGATGCGCTCGGCCTCGACGGTCCAGCGTGCGTCCGGCGTCGACCACGCCGCGCGCTTGACGCGGTGACGGTAGCGGATGTGCTTGTCGATGCCGTTCTCGCTGGCTGTCTCGCGCACATAGTTCAGGATCTGCGGCCCGTCGGCGATCGCCTTCGGATCGGTCCACGGCTTGAAGGAATAGCCGAGCGTGAACATGTCGCTGTCGGAGCGGATGCCGGGGTAGCGAAACAGGTCCCAGGTGCCGCCGATACAGTCGCGGCCCTCGAGGATGACGTAGCTCTTGCCCGGGCACTTGGTCTGCAAATGGTAGCCCGCGCCGATGCCGGACAGGCCGGCACCGACGATCAGCACGCCGAAATGTTCTTGTTGCATGATTTCCTCCGCCACCGAGGATTGTCAGCCCGCCGCCGCTGGCCGTCAATTGGCAATCAGCCGTGCAGCAACTACAAAGCGAGCGGAATTCCATGCGCCGAAACAACGAAGCCCCGGATCACTCCGGGGCTTCGCGTCGATCTTCGATCGAACCAATGGCTCAGTAGCGGTAGTGGTCCGACTTGAACGGGCCTTCCTGCTTCACGCCGATGTAGTCGGCCTGGTCCTTGCGCAGCTCGGTGAGCTTGACGCCGATCTTGGCGAGATGCAGCCGGGCCACCTTCTCGTCCAGCGACTTCGGCAGCACGTAGACTTCCTTCTTGTACTTGCCGTCCTTGTTATTGGCGAAAAGCTCGATCTGCGCCAGCGTCTGGTTGGTGAAGGAGGCCGACATCACGAACGACGGATGCCCCATCGCGTTGCCGAGGTTCACGAGGCGCCCCTCAGACAGCATGATGATGCGGTGCTTGTCGGGGAATTCGATCTCGTCGACCTGCGGCTTGATGTTGGTCCACTTCAGGTTACGCAGACCCGCGATCTGGATCTCGTTGTCGAAATGGCCGATGTTGCAGACGATGGCGCGATCCTTCATCGCGCGCATGTGCTCGATGGTGATGATGTCCTTGTTGCCGGTCGCGGTCACGAAGATGTCGGCGCGCGGGGCGGCGTCTTCCATCGTCACCACTTCGTAGCCTTCCATCGCCGCCTGCAGCGCGCAGATCGGATCGATTTCGGAGACCATGACGCGGCAGCCGGCCTGGCGCAGCGAGGCGGCCGAACCCTTGCCGACGTCGCCGAAGCCGGCGACCATCGCGACCTTGCCCGACATCATCACGTCGGTGCCGCGGCGGATACCGTCGACCAGCGATTCACGGCAGCCATAGAGGTTGTCGAACTTCGACTTGGTGACGCTGTCGTTGACGTTGATGGCGGGCCACAGCAGCGTGCCGGCCTTCTGCATGTCATAGAGACGATGCACGCCCGTGGTGGTCTCTTCGGAAACGCCCTTGATGCTCTTGGCGATCTCGGCGAAGTAGCCCTTCGGCTTTTCCTTGAGCTGCTTCTTCAGAAGCGCGAAGAAGACTTCCTCTTCTTCCGAACCCGGCTTGTCCAGGAAGGCAGCATCGCCGTTCTCGGCGCGCAGACCGAGATGGACGTACATGGTGGCATCGCCGCCGTCGTCGAGGATCATGTTCGGATGACCGCCGCCGTGCCAGTCGAACAGCTTGGCGGTGTAGTCCCAGTACTCGGTCAGCGTCTCACCCTTGACCGCGAACACCGGAATGCCGGCGGCAGCGATCGCAGCCGCGGCGTGGTCCTGCGTCGAATAGATGTTGCAGGAGACCCAGCGGATGTCGGCGCCGAGTGCTGCCAGCGTCTCGATCAGCACGCCAGTCTGGATGGTCATGTGCAGCGAGCCGGCGATGCGCGCGCCCTTCAGCGGCTGCTTCGGGCCGTACTCCTCGCGGGTGGCCATCAGGCCGGGCATCTCGGTCTCGGCGAGCGAGAGCTCCTTGCGGCCGAAATCGGCGAGCGAAATGTCCTTGACGATGTAGTCGGTGAAGCCGGGCTTCGCACTCATAGCGGAGATCCTGTTGTTGAATTGGTCATTCCGGGCCACCTCGAACAGGTGAACCCGGAATCTCGACATGATGGGTAAGGGTTCCGGGCCCGCTCGCTCACGCGAGCGCCCCGGAACGACACGAACAAACTAGAGCGCGCGCTTGAGCGGCTCGACCAAATCGGTCTTCTCCCAGGAAAAGCCGCCCTCGTTGTCGGGGGTGCGGCCGAAATGACCATAGGCGGAGGTGCGCGCGTAGATCGGGCGGTTGAGGTCGAGATGGCTGCGGATGCCGCGGGGCGTCAGATCCATCGCCTGCGCCGCCGCCTTCTCGAGCTGGTCCTCCGACACCTTACCGGTGCCGTGGGTGTCGATGTAGATCGACAGCGGACGCGCCACGCCGATGGCGTAAGCGAGCTGGAGCGTGCAGCGGTCGGCAAGACCGGCCGCGACGATGTTCTTGGCGACGTAGCGCGCGGCGTACGCCGCCGAACGGTCGACCTTGGTCGGATCCTTGCCGGAGAACGCGCCGCCGCCATGCGGCGCAGCACCACCATAGGTGTCGACGATGATCTTGCGGCCGGTCAGGCCGGTGTCTCCGTCGGGGCCGCCGATGTAGAACTTGCCGGTCGGATTGATGTGCCAGATCGTCTTCGGCGTGATCCAGTCCTTCGGCAGCGCCTCGCGCACATAGGGCTCGACGATGTCGCGGATCTGCTTGGACGAGATGTCCTCGACCAGATGCTGGTGCGACACCACGATCTCGCGCACGCCGACCGGCTTGCCGTTCTCGTACTGCACGGTGACCTGGCTCTTGGAGTCCGGACCCAGCACCTTCTCGCGGCCGGAGTGGCGCGCTTCCGAGATGAGGCGCAGGATCTTGTGGGCATAGAAGATCGGCGCCGGCATCAGGTCAGGCGTCTCGTTGGTGGCGTAACCGAACATGATGCCCTGGTCGCCCGCGCCCTCTTCCTTGACCTCGCCCGGCTGAAGCGCATCGACGCCCTGCGCGATGTCGGCCGACTGCGGATGCAACAGGATCTCGATGTCAGCGGTCTTCCAGTGGAAGCCTTCCTGCTCGTAGCCGATGTCCTTGATCGCGGCGCGCACGACGCCTTCGATCTGCTCGTTGGTGACGGATTTCGGGCCGCGGGTCTCCCCCGCGATCACCACCTTGTTGGTGGTCGCAAGCGTCTCGCAGGCGGCGCGAATATCCCAGGGATCGATGCCGGCTTTCGGCCCTTCGCGATAGAACAGATCGACGATTTCATCGGAGATCCGGTCACAAACCTTGTCGGGATGCCCCTCGGACACGGACTCGCTGGTGAAGAGATAGGACGCGCGCATCAGTAACCCCTTGTTCCGCCGCTAAGCCGGCGGGCGTTTGCGATGTTTAGCCTTGGATTGTGTCAATCACGCCGTCGCGAGATGACGTAGGATTCGTCGAGAAACCAGAGCCCGTTGTACTTTCGCAGCACGTCCCTGGCAGCATCCAGAGCGCGGCCGTTTTGAGTCATATCTGCCAACCGGTCGTCCTCAATCTGGGCGACATAGACTGCCGCATTCCACGCTGCAAAGGCCGTCGAGGTTCCGATCGTTCCAGTGACCTCGTTGGGCAGAGCTTCCATATCATACCTGAAGATCGAGCGGTTGTCCGCGTAAACATTAAAATTCAGGTCCCGTCCCAACGATCCGAGTTCGTATTTTACGGCGCGCAATAGCTCATGGCGGCTCACGGCGAAAGGATTTTCTCCGGGCCAGATTGCCTGGATCATTTCCATGCCCGGATCCTGCCCATGGGAGTGAATTCCGATGAGCCGGCCCCCCGGCCGCAACGCCCGCGCCAGAGGTGCAATGATCCGCTTTGCCCTGAAATTGACCGAGGACAACGCGCGATAGGGCTGGGATGCGATGACGAGGTCGAAATTGGCCTCGGCCTGACCCGGCCGCGGAATGGTCGAATCCAGCAGGAACCTCTGGTCCTCGCGGTAGAGCACCAGCACGACCGGCCGCTCATACAGCGGCATGCCCGTACGCGGGCTGATGGCGGCGCGCCAGTTCTGCTCCAGAAACGGCTTCAGCTCCGCAATCTGCGTCTCGAAGTCGCCCGATGAGTTTCCCCTGAGCGGCACATCGTGCCACACAGTGGCAGCCGCGGCCGCGGGTGAGCTCGGCGTCAGCCAGGGCGCCTCCGCGTAGTGCATGTTGGTGAAGACGAACACCGACGCCGGATGCTCGAACAGCCGGTCCGGGACCTTGTCCAGCGTCAGCCGGACGTCTTCCAGGCTGAGCTCCTTGCCGGCGACGTAGAACGGCATGTGAGGAAAGCGCTGATGCATCGAGCGCAGCACGCGCGCGAGCACCGAGCCGTCGCCAACGCCGGCGTCGAACACACGTAACGCCGGCGGCCGGGGATGGATGCTGGCGAGTTCGAGCGCCACGCGTTCCGCAACCACCCGCTTCTCGCTGCAGGTGTGAACGAACAACAGGTATTTCTGCCGGTTCTCGAAGAAGCGGAAATTGCTGCGCGGATCGCGCTTTTCCGGCGGCACCTGAAGGCCCCGCGGCGGCGGCAAGCCGCCGGTCATCGATGCGGCCACATAGGCCTGGATCCGGTCCAGCGTGTCGATGGTGATGCGCTTTCCCTCGCGCAGCCGATGCACCAGCTTCCCGTCGTTCACCGCCCGCCGGCCAAACGTCGACTCCGCCATGTCTGCCTTGCGGCAGAACTCGGTGATCTGGCTGAGGATTTCGTCGTTCTTCATCAGTGGGAATGCAGTGGGCAGAAGCGTTGGGACCCACTTCCTAACAAAATCTGCCCACTGAGGGAATACCCCATCGGATTTAATCCACCCACTATGACGTGGCCGTGAACCGCAACGCCCCGTTAGCCAACAAACAAGCGCTTCTCTCCTGTGGGACCACCACCATGCGCCAGCTCATCGTGCTCTGCCTGCTCGCCGCCACCACGTGGCCGGCGTCCGCTCTCGCGCAGGCGCGCAGCCAGCTCGGCCCGCTCTGCACCACCGACACCACACCGGCGGACCAGATGATCGACGCCTGCGACAAGATCGTCGCGCTGAAGGTCTTCAAAGGCGAACAACTCGCGACGATCCATTTTTGGCGTGCTGTGGGCTGGAACAAGAAAGGCGACTATTCGAAAGTCATCGCTGACGCCACTGAGGCGATCCGGCTCCGGCCGAGCCAGGCGGCGTACAACCTCAGGGGATCGGCCTATTACGACAAGGGCGAGTACGAGATCGCGATCGCGGATTTCGACGATGCATTGAAGCTCGGAGCTCCGAGCGGCACCATCTTCCACAACCGCGGCAACGCCTGGCGCGGCAAGGGCGACTTCACCAGAGCGATCGCCGACTACGATGCCGCGATCAAGCTGGAGCCGAAATCGGCGTTCTCGTTCCAGAACCGCGGCATCGCGAAGGAGGCGCTCGGCGAGCTCGACGGGGCTCTGGCCGACATCAACCAGGCGATCCGGCTCGACCCAACGCTGCCGCAGCCGCTGATCAACCGCACCGCGATCTGGCGCGTACGCGGCGATCTCGATCGCGCGATCGCCGATGGCAGCGAGGCGATCAGGCTTGCGAAGGAAAAGTCCCCCGTCAACATCATGACGCCGCCGAACAGCGTGCTGATTTCCGGCTACATCCACCGCGCGCTGGCCTATGAGGCCAAGGGCGACTACGCGCATGCGCGCGACGACTACAAGGCGACGCTGGCGATCGTGGCGTCCGATGCCGGCAGCAAGGCCAACCAGGCCACCGCAAAGGTGCGGCTGTCGCTGGTGACTGACGCGCTCGCCCCGATCCCGCGTGATGCGCCGTCACCAACGACGCAGCCGGCTCAACAGCAGACCGGCATGGCGCCATCCCCCTCACCTGCCCCGGGGACGCTTGGCAAGCGCATGGCGCTGGTGATCGGCAACGGCGCTTACGCACACGTGAATGCGCTGCCCAATCCGGCCAACGACGCGCGCGCCGTCGCCAGGAGCCTGCGCGATATCGGCGTCACGGTCTCGGAGGGCATCGATCTCGACCGCGCGTCCATGCAGAAGGTGACGCGCGACTTCCTGCGCGAGGCGGCACGGGCGCAGGTCGCGATCGTCTACTATGCGGGTCATGGCGTGCAAGTCGACGGCCGCAACTATCTCATTCCGGTCGATGTCGAGCTGAAGGCCGGCAGCAGCATGACGGAAGCGATGATCGACATGGATACGATCATGGCCGGCCTCGACGACCAGGTCCGTACCAACATCTTGATCTTCGATGCCTGCCGCAACAATCCGATGGCGCAGCAGGTAGCAAGCGCCGGCGGCAATCGCGCCATCGAGGGCGCCTCGGGCCTCGCAGCGCCGACGAGCCTGGGCGCCGGTGCGACGCTGGGTGCGGGCACGCTGATCGCCTTCGCCACCGCGCCGGGCCAGGTCGCGCTCGACGGTGAAGGCGCCAACTCGCCGTTCTCCGCAGCCCTCTCCCGCCATCTCGGCACGCCGGGACTTGAAGTGCAGCAGATGCTCACGCGGGTGCGGGCGGAGGTGGTCTCAAGCACGAAGAGCAAGCAGGTGCCGTGGTCGAACTCGTCGCTGCTGGGCGAGGTCTATCTGGCGGCGAGGTGATGGGGCGCGCGCGCGGTCATCCGCAGTGCGATCAAGAGTGCGACTGCCGACGATCAGCCCGGATCAAATCGTCCAAAGACCACAGCGAGCAGCTCTTTCATCATGTCAATGCGGCCGCGAAATCCAGAGATCTT
Organism: Bradyrhizobium betae; assembly: GCF_008932115.1. NCBI lineage: Bacteria > Pseudomonadati > Pseudomonadota > Alphaproteobacteria > Hyphomicrobiales > Nitrobacteraceae > Bradyrhizobium > Bradyrhizobium betae. The sequence continues at coordinate 5,541,069 of NZ_CP044543.1, read as the reverse complement.
GGTCGGCGTCTTCTCATTTTCGGGATAGGCCCGGGTGACGGGAATCTCGACCACGCGGTAGCCGAGTTGACCAGCCCGGACACTCAGATAGAACAACAGCGCGTACCGTTCGAATACATCCCGGAACGGAGCCACCCGCGGATCCAGCAAATAGCGCGCCGAATAGGCGCGGAAGCCGTTGGTGGTGTCGGACAGCCAATGCCTCCCAGCAAGACTGAGAAGCGGCGCGTGGATCAGCCGCCCCGCGATCTTGCGGTCCATCGGCGTATTGATGGCGCGCCCGCCCGGTGCATAACGCGAGCCCTGGATGTAATCGAAGCCGGCGTCGAGCTTGGCGACGAAAGCATCGACTGCCTCCACGCCATCCTTGCCGTTGCCGTCTACCGTAATGACACCCTGATAGCCTTCATCCAAGAGCCAGGCATAGGCCATTCGAAGCTGCGCACTCAGCCGACCGGGCCCGGTCTTGACCAAGAGGGCACGGCATCCGACCGCATTGAGAAATTCGAGCGCGAGCGAGCCGTCAGTCGAACCGCCGTCAGCGATGACGATATCGACGGACGGTTGAACTTCGGCAATCCGCGACAGTTGCCGACGGATCCGCTCGCCTTCATTGAGCACGGGAATGACGAGCGCGTATTTGTGCCGTCGTTCATGCAACACGTGGACGTTGCTCGTAGGAACCTGCCGCGCGGGCGGAATCGTGGTCATTTCAAATAGATCTTTCTGATCAGTGTGACCGCGCGATGAATTGCAGCCGGCCAATCGCTGACGGCCCGCATTTCAATCGAGAGCGAGCCTCGATATCCGCTGCGGCGCAAGGCATCAGCCAGAGCGGCATGATCGACCCCAGACGTTCCCAACGGGGCGAGGTCCGGCTCGCTGACATGGGCATGAGGCGCATAGCGCGCCGCTTTTAGCAGAATTTCTGGCGGCTCCTGCTCGAGAAAAAGGGTGCCCGTGTCGATCTGCAGGCCGACGCCGGGCATCTCGATACGGTCCAACAGCTCCATTGCCTCGGCGGTGGTCGTGACGAAGCGGCATGCGTAATGACGGGCGTTCGGTTCGATCGTCAACGTCGATCCTTCAGACGCGAACACTGGGCCGATCCGCCTGAAGAACTCCACTGCGATCTCGGTCGCCCGTTCCGGCGCCAAATCGCCGGGATCACGCAGCTTGGGCGCCCCGAACACGCAGGCCTTCGCGCCGAGGGCGCCCGCCATACGGGCTACCCCGACGAGATGCTCATAGAGTGCTTCGCGAGCGTCCGCCGAGGAAAAAAGGTGCACAGGGCCCGCGTTGTAGACGATCCCTTGCATCGCCGCGCAGTGAATACCGCGATTGGCCAGCCTTCCATGGAGCGCCACAACGTCGGCAGGCGAGACATCCCAGCGGCCAAAGACGTTGTAGGGAGCAATCTCGATCGCTCCGATGTCAAGCTCGTTCAGCAACGCAATCGCGGCGTCGAGTTCGCCCGGCGGAACCGCGATATTGGAAACCGAAAGCTCAGGCTTCGCCGGCACGTCGCGACCTCTCCTGTGCAATGAAGGACGCCAGCTCTGCCATCACCGTCGTTCCGTGTAGCTGGTAGCCGGCAGGCCCGCCAAAGAGTTCCGCATGTCTCGTGCGCAGCGAATAGGCCGGCGCGGGCTCGATTGCGGGACCGACCGCGGCATCCGGAAAGAATGCGTGCAGGATATCGGAGGTGCGAATCGGCTCGGGAAAAAGATTGATGAGCCGGACATCGTGTGCGCGGACAGCTTCTATATCGGCGCTCAGCCGGCGCAGGGGGTACCATTGGAAGCGACTCGCCGGATTGATGCGATCGACCTGGTTCTCGTTCAGGAGATCGAAAAGAACGTTCTTCTTCAATCCCTCACCGAACAAAGCCGGAAGCCTGATGATGCGGACGTTGTCAAAATGGCTCCGCACCCATTGCTCCAGCTCGAAACGGTGCCTGCCATAGGCGTGGTTGCGCGCTGGATCGATTGCGGCCAGTTCGTCGTCGGTCGCGGTCGGATCAGGATAGACATCGATGGTCGAGATGAGCACGAGCTCCTTGATCCGCACGGTGGCAAGCGTATCGCGAATGGATTCGACAGCCGCGCGGTCTGCGGCTGGCTCCTTGTTGGCGAGCCACTTGACCGCAGGCACGCCGGCATGAACCACAAAATCGAACTCTCTATTCCGAAATTCGTCGCTGTTGCGCGAGTTGATCAGCGTGTCGAACGGGCGCGCCCTAAGGAGCGTGCCGCCAACGAAACCCGTGTAGCCGATGAGGGCAGAAGCACTCATGATCGCTTCTCCACGTAACCGGCTAGCCCCGCCGCGCCGAGTTGGAATTCACCCGCGCTGTCGACCACGTTCAGACGACCTGCCCGGCTGGTCAGAGGACCACGAAACTCGCGTGCCACCAATTGACGGCGGCTGCTCGATGGAACGGCCGACAGGATCTGCACGAGATATTCGGACAAAAAGAGGAATTGCGCACTGAACACAAACATCATCGCCGAAAGGAGCAGTGACAGCGTCGTCCATCCCGGCTCGACGTTCTTCTGGAAGAAGAAGACCATGATGGCGTAGGTGCCGTAAAGCACGGCGACGATTCCGCCACCGAAGCCGAGATAGGCGGTCAGACGCAGTGGCGTCGCGCTGCCCGTGAGGATCAAGCGAAGCGCTTTCGCCACCGCGATCCGCGGCGACACACTAGGGACCGGCACGCGCGTGGAATCTTCGACCGGCACGATGACGGACGGAAATCCCTGGGCGAGCGAACGTGCCCTCACCAACACCTCGCCATCGCGGCGGTTGGCGATATAGAGCGCGGCTGCCCGCGAGAATATCCGAAAGGTCGGCGACTGCGCCTCGTAGGGCACGCCCGCCAGCAGCCTGTACAGACCACGGAAGGCATCGAACAGGGTTGCCGAGATGGTCCCCCGCGCGCTCATCACGCCGCCCTCGCTTTCCCCGATCACGACATCATTGCCCTGATGCAGTGGAACAATCATGGCTGGCAAGGCATCGATCTGTGATTGCAGAGGCGTCGCAAACAGAACGTAGTCGGAAATCGAGTGGTCGATGCCGAGCAGGCGGGCGACGTCATCATGGACCTCCTCGCTCAGGAAAAGAACGGTGCAGTCCGGGATCGTCTCAGCCGCGGTCTTGATGCGAACGGACTCGTCGGCCGACACGCCGTTGGCCACAATGACCGTTTCGACGTCGTGAAAGCGATCGTGCAGCGTCTCGATCAGTCGATCGAAAAGCCTCTGCTCGAACGTCACATGGCGCACCACGATAACGACGGTCACCGACGAGAGTATTGCAATCATCCCAGTTCCAGACGCCTCAGTTCCAGGTCCGTCCACGGAGGAAGTCGCGGAGTTCATAGATATTATCGATCTTCGCGCCCAAAATCGAGAATATCCGCCCCTCATCGTCATTGCGCTCGACCAGAATCGGCCTTGCGTCGCTGTCCTCGGTCTGCATCAGCACGGCCTTGATCTCGAACATCGTTTCCCTGACCTCCGCGTGGGCCAGGCAGGGCATGTAGCGGCTGGCATCCCGAATCATGGCGACCGCGTTGCTCTTGACAGGGCGCAGCCGAGCCGAGCCCTGCGCGGCCTCATGCGGAGTGTAGCGAACGTGCGAGAGGGCGTGCAGCCCTGTCGGCGGGAACGGCATGACCGAAAAGAACGGTCCATCCATCACCGTGAAGCCGCGTCCCCGAAGCTGCGGCGGCGGCGCAATCAACGCCATCTCGGTGAGCTCCCGCTTGATCGCGGACTTGACCTCGATTCCGACGAAAGGGAGTTCCGAATAGGTGCAATTGAAAACAAAGCGCGCACGCTCCGTGGTGTCGCCGACCAGGACGTCGACACCGCGATCGTCGAACGTGCGGATCCGTGCTGCCGTGCCAAGCCTGAGATCAATGCGCGCGGCGTTCAGCTCGTTCCGAAGGCGAGCAGCAAGCTTTCCGGCGTCGAAAGCCAGTTCACGCACCCTGAAGACACGTTCGATCGAGCCTGGAGAAAACAATTGCACGACATCGTGGGAGGCCAACTGGATCGGCGCACCGATCCGTTGGCAAAAGGCCTCGAATTGGTCAGCGCTGACCCGGGAGCCACGGGCTATCGCGTAATATTTTTCGAGGTCATGCATGACCTCGCCCGCATAATCCGCAACGAATCTCTCGAAATTCCTGCGCGACCGCAGCGCAGTCGCGGGCGCACGAGGATAGTGGTAGCCGTTGTGCACACGCGCCTGGTTGACGAACGATGCGCGCCGCAGGATGTCGGGTTCGCGTTCAGCAATAACGACACGCTCAAGGCCAAGACGCTTCAGCTCAAGCGCTGTCTCGCAGCCGTAGAAGCCGCCTCCGATCACAATGGCGTCGGCCGTGATCTCCGCCGCGTTCACCATCCCAGCTGATCCCAGCGAACCATCGCCCTTGTCATATCCGGCGACACGTTCAAAACGCGTCTTCATGCCGCCAGATGATCTTTCCGCCCGATACTAATCCTGACTCGATGCGCGTGATCGGCTGCGACGACTTCGTCTGAGCATAGTAGCACTTCCCACCTCTCGGTGAAAAAACAATCCGGTCTCCCAAGACGAAATCATGGTTGGTTACCGCATCGCCGTTGAACGCGTGGATGAAGAAAACGTCGGAGGGTAAAGTCCGGTCGCATACGTATTCGACGGTAAACCAGTTCTCGTTGAACCGAAAGTCCACGCCGGTCGCGGGATCGGTAAAGATCCGCTTGCCCCCGGTATGAGCTTGCACAATCCATGCGCCCTTTTCATTGATCGATCGATCCAGGACCGCGACTAGCGCAACCGCCAGAAGAAACGCAGCCGGTATCGAAATGGTCACGATCGCGCGGAAGGGTGATGCCGTCCACTCCTTCCGGTTCGCTCTGACCTCCTTGATGGCGAGAGCAACAAGAGCACCGCCGATCGGCACGGTCGGGATATACCAGAGAATGAAGTCGATCGGCTTGTGCGCGAACGAGTGCGCCTTGGCGAGGATGAGCCACGACATCGGAGCGGCAAAAGACACGAAATAGGCAACGGAGAGCGACCTCAGCTCTCGGCGATTTTCGCCGAAGAACCAGCTATATTTCTTCTCGAAGAAGACCAGCAATGCAATCACGGCCAGGACAGCGAATACAACGCCGAAATTCTTGATCAACGTGTATTCGTTTCCCATGAAGTACGCGCGCAGTACCGACGATACCGACGCAAATCGGCCGACCAGCAGCTCCTCATCAAGCGTTTCGCCGCCGCCTGACGTGCGCTCGACCGCTCTTGCGAGGATGTTTGCAAACCCAAATCTGTAGCCGTGAAGGATGACCGCCATCACGAAACCTGCAAGTCCCACCGCACAGGTCCACATCATGTCGACGACGTTGCTGTAGAGAGACTCCTCCTTCGTGTTCAGCAGGCAGCCAACCATTGCGGCCACGATGACCGTGGTGATGAACTCGTATCCGCACAACGCCTTTGCCGTGACTGCGAGCCAGATTGCTACGAAAAGCCAACGCCTTTGCGTCCGGTTCTGCGCATTGATGAGGCGCATGCTGAGCGCCATCGGAAGAAACCACAGCGGAGCCGCCCAATAGAGATTGGGCGCGAGAGCCGACAACAACGGCTCGAATGCAAGGGGAACAACAAAGCCGACGAATGCCGGACGCCCGAACCGCTCGATGAACATGAAGCCTATCCACATCAGGACGGCCGCACACATCAGCGCAGCAAGGAAATGATACAGTCCGATACTGTACTGTCTGGGAAACGGATTCAGCTTGTCGACCACGGCGAAGAAGAGAGACTGCAGGCCGAACTGGCTAAGATAGGCTCCGAACACGGCGCCGTCGGGCGCGATCAGTTCGGGATGCTCGAAATACTTGAGCTGCTCCCAGTACTTTCCTGGATCTGGATTGCCTTCCAGCTTCGCATTGCTGCCGAGGGATCCGCCTTGAGAGAGTATTCCTTCGGCGGCCGCACGTCCAAGTCTTCCGACCACCAGCCCTTCGGAGGTTGGATCGAAAACCCCGTAGGCGCTCGATATCCGAAAGTGGAAGATGTTGTTGGTCCAGATCAGCGCCAGCACGAGCGAGACCAGGATACACAGGCGGCGGTCGGAGACGCCAACCAGCCTGTTACGAACATCGATCATCGAACGCCCCACGGCGCCTCGCCAGCCCGCCCCAAGCGCGCCGATGGCTGCCAATTCCGGGCTTTTAGCTCAACGTTCGATTGAGTGCAAACGCAGCCCCCTCTCGGAACCAGGACTTTAGGAGCAAGAATCGCGGCGGCTTGCGGCGCCGCAATTCTCAACAACTCGCGCGCGGGTGCGAGGGTGATCCCCGATACGCGCGGCTAGTTGCCCCACACTTCCTTCGCGATCTCGACCGCGAGGCTGAGCTTGGCCCACTGCTCTTCCTCGGAGAGGACGTTGCCCTCTTCGGTCGAAGCAAAACCGCATTGTGGCGACAGCGCGAGCTGCTCCAGCGGCGCGAACTTGGCGGCTTCCTCGAGGCGGCGCTTGATGTCGTCCTTCTTCTCGAGCTCGCCGAACTTCGAGGTGATGACGCCGACCACGACGACCTTGTTGCCCTTGGGCAGGAAGCGCAGCGGCTCGAAGCCGCCGGCGCGGTCGCTGTCGTATTCGAGGAAATAGCCGTCGTAATTGGTGCCGGCGAGCATGGTCTCGGCCACGGGCTCGTAGCCGCCTGAAGAAATCCAGGTCGAGCGGAAATTGCCGCGGCAGACGTGTGTCGTCACCACCATGTCGGCGGGTTTCTCGGCCAGCGCGTAGTTGATGACGCGCGCATAGATCTGCTGGAGGCCGTCCGGATTGTCACCGCGCTCGCGCGCCTTCTGCAATTCGTCCGGCGAGCAGAGATAGGCCCACACGGTATCGTCGAACTGGAGATAGCGGCAACCGGCGTCGTAGAACGCCTTCACTGCCCTGCGATAGGTCTTGCCGAGATCTTCGTAGAAGGCGTCGAGATCGGGATAGACGTCCTTTGAGATCGCCTTGCGGCCGCCGCGGAAGTGCAACACCGCTGGCGAGGGGATCGTCATCTTGGCGGTGACGTGGGCCTGGTCGGCGCACTTCTTCAGGAAGCGGAAGTGATCGAGCATCGGATGGTCGTCGGGGAAGTCGAGCTTGCCGATCACACGCACCGCGTCATGACGGGTCTGCACGCCCGCGAACTGGATGCCGGAATCGGGGTGGAACAGCTCGCAACCGGTGAGCTTGGCCAGGAAGTCGAAATGCCACCAGGAACGGCGGAATTCGCCGTCGGTGGCAAGCTTCAGGCCGACCGAGGCCTGCTTGTGCACGACCTTCTCGATCTCCGTGTCCTCGATCTTGCGCAAATCGTCGGCAGAGATCTCTCCCTTTTCAAGACGGCTGCGAGCTTCCTTGATCTTGGCGGGGCGCAGGAGGCTGCCGACTTCGTCGGCGCGGAAGGGGGCTCTGGTTCGCTGCATTTCTTGTTTCTCCCGAAATTCTAGTGGGCCGCCGCCCCTGCAACACCGAGGTGACGCTCCAGGACCGACGGGTCGGCCTTCAGCGCGGCGCTTGGGGCGTCGTGGACGATCGTTCCGCGCTCCAATATCACAACGCGGTCGGCGAGCCCCAGAATCTTTTGGGCATTCTGCTCGACGATGATGGAGCAGATGCCCCCCGCCCGGGTTATCGCGCCGATCGCCTTCAGAAGCTCCTCGACGATGATGGGGGCCAGCCCCTCGGTCGGCTCGTCCAGCAGCAGGACCTTCGGGTTGAGGGTCAGCGCGCGGCCGATCGCCAGCATCTGCTGCTCGCCGCCGGACAGCTGGTTGCCAAAATTGCTCCGCCGCTCCTTCAGCCGCGGGAACATCTCGTAGACCTTCTCGACCGTCCAGGGACCGGGCTGCGCGACCGCGGTCATGTTCTCTTCCACCGTGAGCGAGCGGAAGATATTGCGCTCCTGCGGCACCCAGCCGATACCGGCGCGGGCGCGCTGGTCGGGTCGCAAAGTGGTGACGTCGCTGCCGGCGAGCGCGACGGTACCGGAGAAGCGACGGGTGACGCCGACGATGGAGTTGATCAGCGTGGTCTTGCCGGTGCCGTTGCGCCCCAGCAGCGCCAGCACCTGCCCCTCGGCGAGGCGCAGGGACATGTTGGGCAGCACCACCGCCTCGCCGTAGCCGGCACGAAGCGAGTCGAGCACGAGCAGGTCAGACATTGACCGCCTCCTCGCCGAGGTAGACGGCCTTGACCTGCGGATCGCGCGCGACCTGGTCTGGCGGACCTTCCGTGAGCAGCCCACCCGAGACCAGCACCGAGATGCGGTCGGCGAACGAGAATACGAGGTCCATGTCGTGCTCGATCAGCAGCACCGTGACGTCGCGCGGCAGGCTGCCTACGACGGCGAGAATGTCGTGGCGCTCGCTCTCGGGCACGCCGGCGGCGGGCTCGTCAAGCAGCAGCACGCGCGGCTTGGCCGCGATCGCGACCGCGATCTCGAGCAGGCGCTGCTTGCCGTAAGGCAGCGTCACGGTCTCCTCGTTCATGACGTCGAGCAGGTGGAAGCGCGCCAGAAGGTCGGCGATCTCGCCATTGACGTCGCTCCGCGTGCCCATCCGACGCCACCAGTCGCCGCCATGGCCGAGGCGCTCGGAGACGGCAAGGCCGATGGTTTCCAGCGGGGTGAGGTCGGGATAGAGCTGGTTGATCTGGAAGGTACGCGACAGGCCGCGCAGAACGCGCTTGTGCACGGCAAGATCGGTGATGTCCTGACCTTCGAGCAGGATACGGCCGGAATTCGGCTTGAGCACGCCGGTGAGCTGATTGATGACTGTGGTCTTGCCGGCGCCGTTCGGGCCGATCAGCGCGTGGCGGGCGCCCTGCTCGATCTTCAAGGAGAGATCGCGGGTGACGCGGAGGCCGCCGAACTGCTTTTCGAGATTCCGGGTTTCGAGCGCGATGGTCATGCATCGCTCTCCGGCACGGCGACGTCGGCCTTGCGCCCGGCAAACTGCCTGACGATCAGGCCAGGCACATACAGCACCCAGCGATGCAGGCGCTGACGGCCGACCAGCACGATCACGACCAGCACGAGGCCGATCCAGAACTGCCAGTATTGCGGGGTGATCGTGGAGAACAATTCCTGCAGCATGCGGAAGATCACCGCGCCGATCAGCCCGCCATAGAGATAGCCGGTGCCGCCGATGACGAGCACCAGCATCAGGTCGGCCGAGCGCTCGAAGGCGAACACGTCGAGCGAGGCGATCGCGGTGGTCTGGGTGAACAGCGCCCCCGCGACGCCGGCATAGAACGCCGCGAGCGTGTAGATCGCGATCAGGCGGCGGTTGACGGGAATGCCGATGGCGGCGGCACGCAGCGGATTGTTCTTGATCGCGCGCAGCGACAGGCCGAATGGCGAGTGCACGACGCGGCGGGCGAACAGGAACAGCAGGAACAGCACGGCCAGCGAATAGAAGAAGCCGGTCTTGCCGAACATGTCGAACGGAAGCTCGCCGAAGATCGGCTGCATCTCGATACCTTGCAGCCCGTCGGTGCCTCCGGTGATCCTGGAGAAGCGCTCCGCGAGTGCCTCCAGCAGCAGCGCGATGCCGAGCGTCACCATCAGGCGGGTCAGGTCGACGCCGCGGATCACCAGGAAGCTGGTGGCGAAGCCGAGCACCATGGCGGCAAGGCCTGCGGCGACCAGCGCGAGCACGGGCTCGTTGATGATGCCGTGAAGCGCGAGCAGCCCCGCAGCATAGGCACCGACGCCGAAAAAGGCGGCATGGCCGAGCGAGACGATGCCGGCATAGCCGAGGATCAGATCGAGCGACATCGCAAACAGCGCCAGCCGCAGGATGTCGGTCATGATCAGATAGCGGGTGGGAAATGCGAAGCCGCAGGCCAGCACGACAAGCCAGAAGGCGACTTCGCCGTAGTGCCAGCGCGCCTGGCGCTGGGCGTGATAACCGACGTCGGACGAAGCGTTCATCGGCGAACTCAACGCGCGGCCGTGCGGCCGAACAGGCCGTTCGGGCGCCAGATCAGAATCACGATCATCATGGTGTAGATCACGAAGGGGCCCATCTTCGGCACGTAGTATTTTCCGGCGACGTCGCCGATGCCGAGCAGCAGCGAGGCCAGGAATGGTCCGGTGATCGAGGAGGAGCCGCCGACGGTGACCACGATCAGGAAGTAGATCATGAATTTCAGCGGGAAGTACGGATCGAGGCCGAGGACCTCGGCGCTCAGCGCGCCGCCGAGACCGGCAAGCCCGCAGCCAAATGCGAAGGTGAAGGCGAACACCTGCGGCACGTTGATGCCGAGGCCGCTCGCGGCTCGGGGATCGTCGACCGCGGCGCGCAGGCGGCTGCCGAAGCGGGTCTTGGCCAGCACCATCTGGAGACCGATGGTGAGCAGGCCGCAGATCACGATGATCATCAGCCGGTAGCGGCCGATGCCGACGCCGAACACGTCGAACTGGCCCTGGAGCGCGGCCGGCAAATTGATGAAGACCCGCGAGGAGCCCTGGATGTAGTCCACCGCCGCCACCGACATGAACGTCAGGCCGATGGTGAACAGCACCTGGTCGAGATGGCTGCGCGTGTAGAGGTGCCGGTAGAGCGTGCGCTCGAGCACGATACCGATCGCCGCCGAAGAGACAAAGGCGAGCGGCAGCGCGGCGAAGAACGGCCAGCCCATCCGGTTGACCAGCACCATGCAGACATAGCCGCCGGCCATGGCGAAGGCGCCGTGGGCAAGGTTGACGAAGTTCATCAGGCCGAGCGTGACCGCGAGCCCGCAGGCCAGCACGAACAGCAGCATGCCGTAGGCAACGCCATCGAACAAATTGGTGAGGATCGAGGTCATCGAAAGTGGATCGTTCCTGGTAGACACTCGTTATTCCGGGCCAGCGCGTAGCGCTGAACCCGGAATCTCGCTTCAATCACTTCGAGATCCCGGGTTCACGCTAATGCGCGCCCCGGGATGACGCGCTTTCGCGCGTCACTTCTTGGTCTTGCCGAGATCCTTGACGGCCTCGAAGGTCGCGAACTCGACGTTGTAGAGCTCGCCGTCGACCTTTTCGACCTTGCGGATGTAGATGTTCTGCACGATGTCGCGGGTCTCGGGATCAATCGAGATCGGGCCGCGCGGGCTTTCCCACTTCTGGCCCTTCATGGCTTCGACCAGCTTGGTGCCGTCGGTGTCACCACCCGTCTTCTTCAGCGCCTCGTAGATCAGGTGGATGCCGTCATAGCCGCTCACCGCCATGAAGCCCGGACGGTTGCCGTAGGCCTTCTTGTAGGCCGCGACGAAATCCTTGTTCATCTGCGAGGGATGCGCCGCGGAATAGAGATGCGCAGTGACCGTGCCGAGCACGGCGTCGCCCATGTTGTTGAGCAGATCGTCGTCGGTGACGTCGCCCGGCCCGATCACCTTGATGCCGGCCTTGTCGAGGCCGCGCTCGGCATATTGCTTCATGAAGTTGCCGCCCTGGCCGGCCGGAACGAACACGAAGATCGCATCGGGCTTGGCGTCCTTCATGCGCTGGAGGAACGGCGCGAAATCGGGGTTGGCGAGCGGCGTCTTGACCTCCTCGACCACCTCGCCGCCGCCGGCGGTGAAGTGCTCCTTGAAGAAGTTGAGCGCGTCATTGCCCGGCGCATAGTCAGAGGTCAGCGTCGCGACCTTCTTGATGCCGTTCTTGACCGCCCAGTCGCCGATGATGGTCGACGACTGCGCCAGCGTGAAGCTGGTGCGCACGATATAGGGCGAGCGCTCGGTGATGATGGAGGTGCCGGCCGCCATCACGACTTCCGGGATCTTGGCCTGCGTCGCGAGCGGCGCGGCGGCAAGCGCAGCCGGCGTCACGCCGAAGCCGGCGATGAAGCTGACCTTGTCGTTGACGATCAACTCCTGCGCAGCGGTCTTGGTCTTGTCGGGAATCGCAGCATCGTCCTTGAGGATGATCTCGATCTTCTTGCCGGCGACGGTGTCGCCCTTCTGCTGCATGTAGAGCTTGATCGCGTTCTCGATCTGCTTGCCGGTCGAGGCCTGGCCGCCGGTCATCGGCAGGATGAGGCCGACCTTGACGGTGTCCTCGGCCTTTACAGGCGCGACGGCCGCGAGGCCAGCGATGGCCGCCATCGCAGCCCAAGAAAACTGTTTGCGTTCGAACATCAGACTATCCCTCCCCTTAATTCCTGATCTCTTGCGCGCCGGACCGAGTGCCCGATCCTTGCCGATCCTTGGCCTCATCTTAGCGCACGCGCGAGTGATGTCGCGCGCCACATGGCGTCTTCCGCGCCCTCATTGTCAATCGGACGTTTGGCGACCATTCGGCGCAATCCGAGCGTTCCGGTTGCGACAGCGGGAGCGATGAACGCGGTTACGACGGAGTAACCCGAGCCACCGATCCTGGCCGCGCTTATTTGTACGATTGTACAAATAAAATGGACCTGTCAACGAAAAAGCCCCTCCATCGGCCAAGCCAATTTGCCGCGAGCCGGCACCGTAGTCTAGAAACGCGACCGGCTGGGTGGATGGAGGATTTCGTTTTTCTTTTGCAGGATTCGGACATCGTCGAGGCCATGGCCAGCCGCCAATAGGTAATTAATTACCTACCTCGAATAAGTCTATTTTACCTTGTTGAAGGCTACTCTCCCGGCGCCAGACTGACTGGCGTCCAACGACCGAACTCGCTCACACAATGCCCAAGCCCTTCCGCCCCCTTCTGGTTCTCGCAGCGCTCGCCGCGGGGCTGTCCGGCTGCGGCACCGTCAACGAAAAGCTCTCGGCCGGCATGGGCGACTACGTCCCGCAATGGGTCGGCGGCCTGCCAGCCGACGCTCCGCCACGACCGGGCACGCCGCAATACGATGCCTACATGAAAGAGCGCGAACGCAAGCGGTTGATGCCGGCGGCGGATCGCGAGAAGGAAGAGCAGGCGCAGAAAGGCGCGACGGGATCGACGTCGGGGACCGCGGTACGTTGATGCGGCGCACTCCCTCGCCCCGCTTGCGGGAGAGGGTTGGGGTGAGGGGGAGTCTCCGCAGGGTCGGTGACAGTTAGGCCCGTGGAGAGTCCCCCTCACCCGGATTGCTGCGCAATCCGACCTCTCCCGCAAGGGGGGCAAGGTGAAGACACATTAATCCATAAACACCACAGTCTTGCGGCCATTGAGAATGACGCGATCATCCAGATGATAGCGGATCGCGCGGGCAAGCACACGGCGCTCGATGTCGCGGCCTTTGCGCACGAGGTCCTCGGGCGTGTCGCGATGGCTGATACGCTCGACGTCCTGGTCGATGATCGGACCCTCGTCGAGATCGCGCGTGACGTAATGCGCGGTGGCGCCGATCAGCTTGACGCCGCGCTCGTGGGCCTGGTGATAGGGCTTTGCGCCCTTGAAGCCCGGCAGGAACGAATGGTGGATGTTGATGCAACGCCCCGACAGCTTTGCCGAGAGATCGTCCGACAGGATCTGCATGTAGCGAGCGAGCACGACCAGATCGGTCCCGGTCCTGGCGACGAGATCGAGAATTTGCCCCTCCTGCTCGCGCTTGGTCTCCTTGGTAACGGGCAAATAATGGAACGGGATGCTGCCGAAATCGAGTCCGTCATAGACGTCACGCGGATGGTTGGAGACGATCGCGGCCAGCGTCATCGGCAACTCGCCCGTGCGCCAGCGATAGAGGATGTCGACCAGGCAGTGGTCGGACTTCGACACCAGCAGCATCACCTTGCGATGCGCGGCGCGGTCCCGCATCTGCCACTCCATGCCGAAGCGCTCGGCAATCGCGGCAAATCCGGTCTGCAGCGCCGAAAGTTCCACGGCAAGATCCGCTGCGGCGAACACCACCCGCATGAAGAACTTGTTGGTCTCGGTGTCGTCGAACTGCTGGGCGTCGAGGATGTTCTGCCCGTTATGGGCCAGGAAGGTCGACACCGCCGAGACGATGCCGGGGCGATCCGGGCAGGACAGGGTCAGGACATATTGATGATCGGGCATGGTCTTCTAAGAAATGGCTCTTGACGAAGGTTTGGGCAGAGGCTCGCGAAACACCGCGATTTGCGCTCTGCTCTATCACCGACGCCGCCCTTGCGCCAATCCAAAGACTTGCTTCACCGTAGTGCGTAGGGTGAGGATGAACGGACCATTGCGATTGACTGACCGGAGACGCCCATGGCCGACCGCTTGAACGGCACCCGCATCCTGATCCTGGAAACGCGCGAGGAAGCGCAGTTTTCGAAGCTCCTGGCCGAGCAAGGCGCCGATGTCGTGCAATGCCCGATGTTCACCATCCACGACACGCCGGACCCCGCCCCGGTCGAGGCCTGGATCCGCCGCGCCATCGACAACCCCTTCGACGACCTCGTGCTGATGACCGGCGAAGGCCTGCGGCGGATCATGAAGCTCGCCGTCGCCCGCGGGCTCGACCAGGCACTCGTGGCAGCGCTCGCCAAATCGCGAACATTCACTCGCGGACCGAAGCCCGGCAAGGCGCTGCGCGAGGTCGGCCTCGAGGCGCAGCAGACCACGGAGAAGCCGACCACCGAGGGCGTGATCGACATGCTGGGCAAGCTCGACCTGAAGGGACGGCGCATCGGCCTGCAGCTCTATCCGGACAAGGACCACGGCGCGCTGACCGCCGCGCTGGCCTCGCAAGGCGCCGATGTCGACAGCGTGCAGCCCTATGTCTACGATTCCAAGGCGGCCGACGCCAACATCATCACCGCCATCGACGAGATGGCGCAGGGTCGCATCGATGCCATCGCGCTGACCAATCTCGGCCAGGTCCGCCGGCTGATCGAGGCCGCGAAGGCGCATGGCAGCGAGGCGAAGTTGCGCGCAGGTCTGGATCGGACTCTGATCGCCTCGGTGGGCCCGGCGGTCTCAGGCGAACTCGCCGCGCATGGCTTGCGCACCGACGTCTCGCCGGCGGACGAGGCCTATTTCATGCGTCCGCTGATCTCGGCCATGGCAGCGGCGCTGGCGGAACGGAAGCCGGGAACCACGGCCAGGTAGACGCGGAGCGCAAGGGCGCCCTGCGGCAGCTCCAATTGACACGACCATCACCGGCGATACGTTGCCGACTGACACAAGAAACAACTGGGGCAAGGGAATCGCCGTGATACGAGTCATCGCGCTGTGAACGCAGCCGCACGGCCTTCGGCGCTCGCGCCATTCCGCATCCGCAACTATCGTTTCCAGTGGCCATCCGACCTCCTCACCTCCTGGGCGTTCGAGATCGAGACGCTGGTGCTCGGCTGGTACATCCTGGTCGAGACCGGCTCGGTGCTGCTGCTGAGTGTGCTTGCCTCGCTCCAGTACGTCGGAACGCTCGTCGCACCGGTGCTCGGCATGATCGGCGACCGCATCGGTCATCGCGATCTTCTGGTCATGATGCGCCTTGTCTATGCGGTGCTCGCCTCGACCATCATGGTGCTGGCGCTGACCGGTCACCTCGCTCCGCTCAACGTCATGATCATCGTGACGATCATGGGCCTGATCCGTTCCTCGGATCTCGGCCTTCGCAGCGCATTGCTCGCCGACATCATGCCGGCCGAGCAGCTCGTGGGTGCGATCGGCCTGTCACGCACGACCCAGGATAGCGCGCGCATTGCCGGCGCGCTGACGGGAGCCGGACTGTTTGCCGTGCTCGGCATCGGGCTGGTCTATGCGGCGGTCGCGAGCCTCTACCTCGCGGCCGCGATTCTCATGTCCTGCCTGACCCGGCCCAAGCGGACCGTCACCACATCCGATCTTCCGGCCAACAGCCACGCGATCTCGCGATTGCTCGGCGAGCTCAAGGAAGGGATCGTCTATGCCTGGAGCGGGCCGGCCATGGGCGCAGCGCTTTGCGTCGCTTTCCTCGCCAACCTCACCGCATTTCCCTTCACCAGCGGACTGTTGCCCTACATCGCGCGCGAGATCTTCCAGACCGACCAGACCGGCCTCGGTTATCTCTCCGCCAGTTTCGCCGTCGGCTCGCTGATCGGCTCGATCACCCTCAGCCTGGTCAGCGGAGTGCGCATTGCCCGGCTACTGATCGGCGCCACGCTGGCCTGGTACATCTTGCTCCTCGTATTCGTCGAGATCCGGACCATGCCGGTGGCAATGGCCTGCCTCGTTCTCGCCGGCGTGGCCCAGAGCATGTCGATGATCTCGGCCGCCGTGATCCTGATGCGCACAGCGAGCGCACATCTGCGCGGCCGCGTCATGGGTGTCCGCATGATGGTGATCTACGGCCTGCCGCTGGGATTACTCCCCGCCGGCAGCCTGATCGACATCATTGGCTATTCCGCGACAGGTTCGCTTTATGCCGTCGCGGGCTTCATCGCGATGGTCGCGATTGCGGTGCTCTGGCGCGCCGACCTCTGGCCGGTCAACGCGCCGGCAAATGCGCGTTAGGGCTTGCACTCATAAATTGGGGGCGCCGTTGACGTCCGCTATGCTGCTCGATAGCGGCGCGAAACCGGAGGTCGCAGGATTTCCGCGTTGGGCCAGAAGGCGACACGAAACTGCTGTCGTGATAGACAGGACCTTCAACTACGGAACCTCGTGACTTTTGCTCAATATGCTCGACGCGTTTCTCTCGCCGCCCCTTTTCCTGCCATCGGCGATATCCGTCGCCGCCTGTTTTGGTGCGGGTGCATTATTCTCTCGCGTCTGGATCGGTTTGCTGTTCGCAGAGATATTCTCAATCCTAGGGCTTGCGTTTATTTACGTCATAGGCGGCTCGCTTCTAAACGACGAGCTTAGTGTCTTGTCCTTCATGGTCCACTTTTACTTCAGTCTAACCCACGCCTTCGCCGTTACGCTTCTTAGCGGTCTGGTCTTTGGCGGGCAGCTTACGCGAAAGCTGCTGAGAAGGAGGCATGCTTAGCGCCACCAACGTGGCCTGAACCTCAGCTCTCGATCATAAGCAGTCGATGCCAACCGAGCGGAGCGACTTCCGCTCACCTGTCGGAAGCTGACGCTGATGAGGACATGCGCTAATCCCCATACCCGCGCAGCTTCTCCACATCGAGGATGGTGACACCGCCATATTCGAGCCGCAGCAGCCCCTCCTTCTCAAGCAGGTTCAGCGCGCGATTGGCATTCTGCCGGGACATGCCGGACAGCGCGCCGATCTCTTCCTGGGTGATCTCCAGATGCGCCGTCGATTCCGGGTAGAGGATCGGGTTGAACAGCGAGGCGATGCTGCGGGCGAGCCGCGCGGTGGCGTCCAGCGTGCGGTTGACCTCGAGCATGCCGATGAACTGCCCGAGCCGCTCGTTGAGCTGGCGCACCAGGAAGCGGTTGAAGCCGACGCTGTTCTCGAACAGCCACATGAAGGCGCTGCGCTCCATCAGCGCGACGCGGCTGCTCCGTAGCGCGACCACGTCGTAGCGGCGCGGCTCGTTCTTCAGCACGCTGCCCTCGCCGAACCAGGCTCCCGCCGTGAGGCCGGCAAGGCTGGTCTCCTTGCCATCGCGCGAGACACCGCCCATGCGGGCCAGCCCAAAGACCATGCCGGCCCAATAATCGAACGTGTCGCCGCGCATGAACACGGTCTCTCCGGTGCCATAGGACCGCTCGCTGATGCCTGCGCGAGCGACCTCGATCTCAGCCTGCGTGAGCTCGCGCGACCAGGCGGCGACGCGCTTCAGTTGATCCTCTGAAATCATGATCCCGAAGCCAGCCGCACCGTTTCGTCACCCTATCCTTCTGCTGCACCGCAACACGTCGTTTCGGCCACCATCCGACGAAAGACGAAGGCCGCGGCCACCCGAAAAACTTTGTCGCAGAATTGTCAGCCGGGAGACATTTCAAAATAGCGCTTTCCCCTATTGAGGGCCACCTCGGGCGATGCGGCTTTTGATCCCAAGCGGGAACGAGAGCGGTGCGGCTTTCCGTGGAGACCATCTGCTGCATGGCCTCACCGGCACGGCCGTACTAGGATCGCCCGGCAGGAACCGACGAAGAGCGCCGCTGAACGCGCCATCACCGGGAGGGATTTGTTTGGTGGCTACCAGTCTTGAAGTGCGCGGCGTGTCCTTGCGATTCGGCGGCGTCCGGGCGCTGACCGATGTCAGCTTCGCCATCAGGGACGGCGAGCTGTTCTCGATCATCGGTCCCAACGGGGCCGGCAAGACCTCGATCGTGAACTGTATTTCCGGTCGCTACAAGCCGACCGAAGGCCAGCTGTTCTACGCGGATCGCGACATCACCGGCCTGACGCCGAACGCCCGCGCCTCGCTCGGCATCGGCCGCACCTTCCAGAACCTGGCGCTGTTCCACCACATGAGCGTGCTCGACAACATCATGGTCGGCCGCCATCACCTCCTGAAGAACAATTTCCTCACCGGCTCGCTGTATTGGCTCACCGGCGCGCGCAAGGAAGAGCTCGCGCACCGCCGCAAGGTCGAGGAGATCATCGACTTCCTCGACCTCCAGTCGGTGCGTAAAGCCCCCGCCGGCACCCTCTCCTACGGCCTGCGCAAGCGCGTGGAGCTCGCCCGCGCCATGGCGCTGGAGCCGCGCCTCATCCTGCTCGACGAGCCGATGGCCGGCATGAACTTCGAGGAGAAGGAGGACATGGCCCGCTACATCGTCGACCTCAACGAGGAGTTCGGGATGACGGTGGTGATGATCGAACATGACATGGGCGTGGTGATGGACATATCCCACCGCGTCATGGTGCTGGATTTCGGCCGCAAGATCGCCGAAGGCGATCCGGCCGCGGTGCTCGCCGATCCGCACGTCAGGCGCGCCTATCTCGGCGAAGAGGACGAGGTGCTGGTCGATCCCGACGATGCCCCGCCGGCGCAGGAGAGCGCGGCATGATGGATTACGCGGGCCGCGTCGCGCAGGCCGACACCTATCCGAAGATGCTCCGGCTCAATGCCAGGGAGCACGGCAGCGAGATCGCATTGCGCGAAAAGGATCTCGGACTGTGGCGCGTCTTCACCTGGAATGACTACAACACCCGCGTGCGCGACTTCGCGCTCGGCCTCATCGAACTGGGCCTGGGGCGCGGGGATGTCATCGGCATCATCGGCGACAACCGGCCAGACTGGGTCGCTGCGGAAATCGCCACCCATGCGATCGGCGGCTTGAGCCTCGGGCTCTACCGCGACGTGCTCGACGAGGAGGCGTCGTACCTGCTCAACTATGGCGAAGCCCAGCTCGTCTTCGCCGAGGACGAGGAGCAGGTCGACAAGCTGCTCGTGCTGGCCGAACGTGCGCCTGATCTGAAGCACATCATCTATTCCGACCCGCGCGGCATGCGGAAATATGACGATCCCAGGCTGATGTCGGCAGAGAAATTCGCCGAGCTCGGGCGTACGCGGGCCGCGCGCGAACCGGAGCTCTACGACAAGCTCGTGGATACCACCAAGGGCGAGGACGTCGCGATCCTCTGCACCACGTCGGGCACCACCTCGCATCCGAAACTGGCGATGCTCGCCGCCGGCCGCGTGCTCGGCCATTGCGCGACCTATCTCGCCTTCGATCCGAAGGGGCCGGACGACGAATAC
This sequence comes from Bradyrhizobium betae, assembly GCF_008932115.1. Taxonomy (NCBI): domain Bacteria; kingdom Pseudomonadati; phylum Pseudomonadota; class Alphaproteobacteria; order Hyphomicrobiales; family Nitrobacteraceae; genus Bradyrhizobium; species Bradyrhizobium betae. The sequence continues at coordinate 5,521,526 of NZ_CP044543.1, read as the reverse complement.
GTCTCGGTGCTGCCGCTGCCCTGGATCATGGAGCAGGTCTATGTGCTCGGCAAAGGTCTGCTTTGCCGGATGAAGATCAACTTCGTCGAAGAGCCCGAGACGATGATGAACGATCTGCGCGAGATCGCGCCGACATTCGTGCTGTTTGCACCGCGCGTCTGGGAATCGATCGCCGCCGACGTCCGCGCCAAAGTGATGGACGCAACGCCCTTCAAGCAGCGGCTGTTCGACATCGGCATGAAGGCGGGCCTTGCCGCGCTCGCAGAAGGCAAGCGTTCGGGATTTGCCGACACCATCCTGTTCCGTGCGCTGCGGGACCGCCTCGGCTTCACCCGCCTGCGCTCGGCCGCGACCGGCGGCGCGGCGCTCGGGCCTGAAACGTTCAAGTTCTTCCAGGCCATGGGCGTGCCGCTGCGCACGCTCTACGGCCAGACCGAGCTGTTGGGCGCCTACACGCTGCATCCCGAGGGCAAGGTCGATCCTGACACCACGGGCGTGCCGATGGCCGACAGCGTCCAGATCCGCATCGACAATGCCGACGTCCACGGCGTCGGCGAGATCGTGGTGCGGCATCCCAACATGTTCCTCGGCTACTACAAGAACCCCGAGGCCAGTGTCGCCGACATCAAGGACGGCTGGATGCTGTCGGGCGATGCCGGCTATTTCAACGCCAACCGCCAGCTCGTCGTCATCGACCGCATCAAGGACCTCGCAGAGACCTCGCGCGGCGAGCGCTTCTCGCCGCAGTTCATCGAGAACAAGCTGAAGTTCTCGCCCTACATCGCGGAGGCCGTGGTGCTGGGCGCCGGTCGCGACGCGCTCGCGGCGATGATCTGCATCCGCTACTCCATCATCTCGAAATGGGCGGAGAAGAACCGCCTCTCCTTCACCACCTACAGCGACCTCGCCTCGCGGCCCGAGGTCTACGCCCTGCTCAAGAAGGAGGTCGAGACCGTCAACGCGACGCTGCCGCCGGCGCAGCGCATCTCGCGCTTCCTCTTGCTCTACAAGGAGCTCGACGCCGACGACGGCGAGCTCACCCGCACCCGAAAGGTGCGCCGCAGCGTCATCAACGAAAAATACGAAGGCATCATCGACGCAATCTACCGCGGCGATGCCGACATCCCCGTCGACACCGTGATCCGCTTCCAGGACGGCACCACGCAGCGCGTACGGACGACGCTACGGGTGGTGGATCTGGGCGGTCATGGGCACATGGCGGAGGCTGCGGAGTGAGACAGGTGACCGCGCCGAGCAACGCTGCTGCTCTTCGCCTCTCCCCGCCTACGGGGAGAGGCCGGAGCGCGTCAGCGATCCGGGTGAGGGGGACTCTCCGCGAGCGCGGTGACAATGATCTCGAGGACGCCAGCCAGATTGCGCGATACGTCATTGTTCCAGAACCGCAGCATCCGATAGTTGCAGTCGGTCAGCCATCTGTCGCGCACGGCATCGCTCGCACTATCGGCATGCTGCCCGCCATCGACCTCGATGATCAGGCGCGCTTCGCGGCAAATGAAATCGACGGTGTAGGGTCCGATCGGCTCCTGCCGGACGAATTTGTGACCGTTCAGCCTGCGAGCGCGGAGGCGATACCAGAGCGTCCCCTCTGCATCAGTCAATGCGGCACGCAAATGCCTGGCGCGCTCCGTCTTGCCCTCATCAGCACCTCGCATGCGGAAGCTCCCCCTCACCCGCCGCGCTTTGCGCGTCGGCCTCTGCCCGCGCGCGGGGAGAGGCGAAAGGTCCACCATACATGAACACCGCCTTCCTCATCCAGCTCCTGGTCAACGGCCTCGTCGTCGGCACGCTCTATGGCGTGGTCGCGATGTCGTTCGTGCTGATCTACAAGGCGACGCAGGTCGTCAATTTCGCGCAAGGTGAGTTGCTGCTGGTCGGCGCCTGGGTGTGCTGGGCGCTGCTCGCCAAATATCAGGTGCCGTTCTGGATCGGCATGCCGATGACGCTGGTGTTCATGTTCGTGTTCGGCATCGCGATCCAGGTGCTGATCCTGCGGCCGATGATCGGCGAGCCGATCATTTCGGTGATCATGGTGACGATCGGCCTCTCGACCGTGCTGCAGGCAACGTTGAAATGGATGTTCGGCGTCAACCCGCAGCCGTTCCCTCGCGTGTTCGAGAGCCAGTCGGTCAGCCTGTTCGGGCTCCAGATCCAGACCGTCTATGTCATGAGCCTCGTGGTCTCGGTCGCGATGATGATCGGCATGGCCTGGTTCTTCCGGGCTTCGAAGTACGGCCTTGCGATGCGCGCCACCGCGTTCAACCAGCAGGTGGCGCAATCGCTCGGCATTTCCGTGAAGAGCGTGTTCGCGATGGCCTGGGCGATCTCCGCGACGGTGTCGGCGGTCGCAGGTGTCGTGGTTGCGGTCGTCAACGGCGTGTCCTCGGGCCTTGCCGCCTACGGCATCAAGGTGTTTCCGGCGGCGATCCTCGGCGGGCTCGACTCCGTCGGCGGCGCCGTGCTCGGCGGCATCATCATCGGGCTCCTGGAAAACATCGCGCAATATGTCGACAGCGAGTATCTGCACTGGGGCAATCTCTACGAGATCGCGCCGTTCTACGTCCTCATCATCGTGCTGATGATCAAGCCCTACGGCCTGTTCGGCACCCACGACATCGAGCGGATCTGATCCATGGCCGGCCCTGCTCTCATCCCTGCTGGTGATTTCCGCACCTCTTATGCGGCCGACACCACGATCTTCCCGACCACGACCAGCCGCAATTTCGCGATCGCCGGCGTGTTGGCGCTGTGCCTCGTGCCGCAACTCCTCGGCGGCTACTGGCTCAGCATCCTGATCCAGATCGGCATCTTCTCGATCGCTGCGCTCGGGCTGAACATCCTGGTCGGCTTCACCGGCCAGATCTCGATCGGGCATGCCGCCTTCTTCCTGCTCGGCGCCTTTACCTCGGCCTACATCTCCAACAAGACGCAGATCCCGGTGTTCTTCGCGATTCCGCTCGCCGGCATGGTGACCGCGTTCGTCGGGCTGATCTTCGGCATTCCGGCGGCGCGGCTGAAGGGGCTGTATCTCGTCATCGCCACGCTCGCCGCGCAATACATCCTGCTCGACTTCTTCTCCCGCGCCGAGTGGTTCACCGGCGGCTCGGTGCCGGCCAGCGCCAATCCGTTCTCGATCTTCGGCTACGTGCTGCGAGGCGACCGCCAGTATTTCTACGTTGTCTTGGCCTATGTGGTCGCGAGCTACATCCTCGTCACCAATCTGATGCGCACCCGCGACGGCCGCGCGCTGGTGGCGATCCGCGACCACTATCTCTCCGCCGAGATCATGGGCATCAACCTCACCAAGTACCGCACGTTGTCGTTCGGTTTGGCCGCCTTCTTTGCCGGCATCGCCGGTGCACTCTACGCGCACTACCAGCTCGTGGTGTCGCAGGAGGGTTTCGGCATCGAGCGGTCGATCCTGTTCCTCGCCATGATCATCATCGGCGGCACGGGCTCGATCATGGGCACGCTGATGGGCACCGCGTTCGTCGTGCTGTTGCCCGAGTCGATGGAGCTTCTCAGCGCTTATCTGAAGGGCGGCGCGATCGACAAGGCGCTCGGGCTCAACAACAACCTCACCTTCCTGCGCGAGATTGCGATCGGGGTGATCATCATCGCATTCCTGATGTTCGAGCCCGACGGGCTCGCGCATCGCTGGCGACAGATCAAGACCTACTGGAAACTCTACCCGTTCTCGCATTGAGCGCGGGCTGCTTCACTTCAACAAAAAAACAGGAGGAACGACCATGAAAATGAAATCTCTTTTGAGCACGGCGTCGCTCGCGCTCTCGATCGCCGCCTTTTCGGCCAGCGCGCAGGCGCAGATCGCACTCGGTCATCTGGAGGATCGCTCCGGTGGCACCTCCGACGTCGGCACTCCCTACGGCCAGGCCGTCGCCGACACCTTTGCCTGGGTCAACAAGAACGGCGGCGTCGGCGGCAAGCAGCTCAATGTCGACACCAACGACTACGGCTACCAGGTTCCCAAGGCCATCGCGCTTTACAAGAAATGGTCGGCGCCCGACAGCAAGGTCGCGGCGATCATGGGCTGGGGCACGGCGGATACCGAGGCGCTGACCGGCTTCCTCGCCCAGGACAAGATTCCCGACATGTCCGGCTCCTATGCCGCCGCGCTGACCGATCCGGAAGGCATCAGCGGCAAAGCCAAACCCGCGCCCTATAATTTCTTCTACGGCCCGAGCTATTCGGACTCGCTGCGCGCGATGCTGATCTGGGCGGCCGAGGACTGGAAGGCCAAGGGCAAGTCCGGCAAGCCGAAATTCGTCCACATGGGCGCCAACCATCCCTATCCCAACGCGCCGAAGGCTGCCGGCGAAGCGATGGCGCAGGAGCTCGGCTTCGAGGTGTTGCCGCCGCTGGTGTTTGCGCTCGCGCCGGGTGACTACAGCGCGCAGTGCCTGAGCCTGAAATCCTCAGGCGCCAACTACGCCTATCTCGGCAACACCGCCGCATCCAACATCTCCGTGATGAAGGCCTGCAAGACCGCCGGCGCCGAGGTGCAGTTCCTCGGCAACGTCTGGGGCATGGACGAGAACGCCGCCAAGACGGCCGGCGATGCAGCCAATGGCGTGATCTTCCCGCTGCGCACGGCGGTGAGCTGGGGCGGCGACGCGCCCGGCATGAAGACGGTGATGGAAATCTCCAAGATGTCCGACCCCACCGGCAAGGTCTATCGCCCGGTGCACTACATCGCCGCCGTCTGCTCGGCACTCTACATGAAGGAAGCGATCGACTGGGCCGCCAAGAACGGGGGCGCCACCGGCGAGAACGTCCGCAAGGGATTCTACCAGAAGAAGGATTGGGTCCCGGCCGGCATGGAAGGCGTCTGCAATCCCTCGACCTGGACCGACAAGGACCACCGCGGCACACTGAAGGTCGACCTCTATCGCACCAAGATATCAGGTGCGACCGACGGCGACCTCAACGACCTCATGGCCAAGGGCACGATCAAGCTCGAGAAGGTCAAGACCGTCGAGCTGCCGCGCAAGCCGGAACTGCTGGGCTGGTGAGCCCGGTTCTCACCACACCCACACTGTCATCCCCCGCGAAGGCGGGGGATCCAGTACGCCGCGGCTTCTCCGTGAACCTCCGGCGTCTCTGGAATACTGGGTCGCCCGGTCAAGCCGGGCGACGACAGCGGAGTAATGAAGCATGACCGAGACCGCCGAAGCAGCCCGTCCCTCCCCCACCGCCGTCCCGGCGCCGCCTCTCCTCGCCGTGCGCAACATCGAGGTCGTCTATGACGACGTCATCCTGGTGCTGCGCGGGCTCAGCCTCGACGTGCCCAAGGGCGCGATCGTGGCGCTGCTCGGCGCCAACGGTGCCGGCAAATCGACGACACTGAAGGCGATCTCGGGGCTACTCAAGACCGAAGACGGCGAGGTCACGCGCGGCGAGATCCTGTTCGAGGGCGAACGCATCAACGGCATCGATCCCGACAAGATCGTCCGCCGCGGCATCTTCCAGGTGATGGAGGGTCGGCGCATCGTCTCCGACATGACGTCGCTGGAGAACCTCAAGCTCGGCGCCTTCACCCGCAGGGACCGCGAGGTCGATGCCGATCTCGACATGGTCTTCACCTATTTCCCGCGTCTGAAGGAGCGCACCGGCCTTGCCGGTTATCTCTCCGGCGGCGAGCAGCAGATGCTCGCGATCGGCCGTGCGCTGATGGCGCGGCCGAAGATGATCCTGATGGATGAGCCGTCGATGGGCCTGTCGCCGCTGCTTGTGAAAGAGGTGTTCTCGATCATCCAGAAGATCAACCGTGACCTCGGCGTCACCATCCTGCTGGTCGAGCAGAACGCGCGCGCCGCACTGTCGGTGGCGCGCCACGGCTACATCATGGAGCAGGGCAAGGTCGTGCTCGACGGCACCGCGGACGAACTCCGCGACAACGAGGACGTCAAGGAATTCTACCTCGGCGGCGCCGGCGACCAGCGCAAGAGCTTCAAGAACCTCAAGAGCTTCAAGCGGCGCAAGCGCTGGCTTTAATTCTCAAGCACCTGCTCCGCTTCCGTGACTGCACAGAGAACATGATAGAACGACGACGCAGGAATGGTGTCGACCAGCGAGTTGCCGTCGCGATCGAACTGGTCGTACCAGCCGCCCCGCACGGGATGGCTGAGATAATGCCGTTCGAGCCGCACCAGGGCCGCGCGCGCCTCGTCCGCCGCTCCCGCCTCGCCGGATTCGGCCTGCGCGATCCACGCCTTCGCCATCTCGGTCTGCGGCCACAGCCGGCGCGTGCTGCGGCGGATGTTGCCGGCAGCATCGCCCTCGTCGACGAGGCAGCCGGTCGCCTCGTCGCGATAGCGCAATGCGGTCGCCAGCAGCTCGGCGCGCCGCTGCCCGGTCGGGCAACCCGTGATGCGTTCAAACCCCTTCAGAAGCCAGACCCATTCGGCCTGATGGCCGGGCTCGACGCTGACCGGCTCGATCTTGGACCAGTCCTCCTCGAAATACTCCGTCAGGATGCGCTTCTGCTTGTCGTAGAGATTGGCGAGAAACAGCGCGAAGAACTCGCCGGCACGGTTCTGGAACGAAAAATCGTGGGTTGCGTCGAAACACGCGATCATCGCCTCGAACAGATGCATGTGCGGGTTCTGACGGCGCGGCAGCGACACCGGCAGGCCTTCGTGGACGCCGCCATGCGGCGAACGCAGATGGCCGTCGAGGAAGGCGAGCAGCGCGTCGATCTCGGCGCGAACCTGCGCATCCTTGTCGAGCGTATAGACCGTCGCGAGCGCAAACAGGATGAAGGCGTGGTCATAGGCATCGCGCCGACCGTCCAGGACCGCACCATCCGGCGTCAGCTCGTGCACATAACCGGGCCGGCCGTCGGGCGCCTTCGCTCTTGCCAGCAGATGCTCCAGCCCCTTCAGCGCGATGCCGCGCCCCTCCGGGTACCAGCCCATCTGCGCCGCCTTGGCGTAACAGTAGATTTGCCGCGCCTGCACGAGCACGCGCCGTGGCGCGGCCATGTCAGCCGTGCCGTCGCGGTGCAGCCGGTCGACGAAGCCGCCCGCGTCCCGGTTCCAGCCGACGGTCGACCACAGCGGCAGCGCCTCGTCGATCATGCGGCGCTTCAGGCGTGCGACGACGTCCGCCGCCTCATCCGTCGCAATGATGCCATCGTCCGCCATCGCGTCCTCTCCGCGCCCCGACACTGGCCGTCTGATACCGATGCCAGCGGCGGCGTGCAACGGATGCCAACCCGGAAAGACCAGCCATGACTGCCCATTACGACACCCGCGAGACGCGCGAGCAGGCCGCGCGCGAGGCCGAGCTGTTCTCCCGCCTGCCGGAGGTGCTGCGCAGCGCGCTTGCCGCGCCGGCCTATGCGGAACGGCTCCAGGGCCTCGATCCGGCCGCAGTGACCTCCAGGGCGGCGCTGGCGGGCCTGCCGGTGCTGCGCAAGTCGGAACTGCCGGCCCTGCACAAGGCCTCCACGCCGTTCGGCGGCTTCGTGGCGGCAGCACCCGGGTCGTTCGCCCGCCTGTTCACCTCCCCCGGCCCGATCTTCGAGCCGGAGGGGCGGCAGGCCGATCCCTGGCGCGGCGCGCGGGCCCTTTTCGCGGCCGGGTTCCGTCCCGACGACATCGTGCTCAACACCTTCAGCTACCATCTTACTCCCGGCGGCTTCATCTTCGACGCCTCCGCGCGGGCACTTGGCTGCGCGGTGATCCCCGCCGGCCCCGGCAATACCGAGCAGCAATTCGAGCTGATCGAGGCCTACCGTCCGGTTGGCTATAGCGGCACGCCCGACTTCCTGAAGATCCTGCTCGACGCGGCAGCGACCGCTGGCCGCGATGTCTCCTCGATCAAGCGCGCGCTTGTCTCGGGGGCGGCCTTTCCGCCCTCGCTCCAGGCCGAGATCAAGGCACGTGGCATCGATGCCTACCAGGCCTTCGGCACCGCCGATCTGGGCCTCATCGCCTTCGAGACCGCAGCGCGCGACGGCATGGTCGTCAACGAGGATCTGATCATGGAGATCGTCAAGCCCGGCACGGGCGATCCTGTTGCGGAAGGCGACGTCGGCGAGATCGTCGTCACCTCGCTCGACCCGCATCATCCCTGGATTCGCCTTGCGCTCGGCGACCTCACCGCTGCGCTGCCCGGCCCGAGCCAATGCGGCCGCACCAACATGCGCATCAGGGGCTGGATGGGCCGCGCCGACCAGACCACCAAGGTCAAGGGCATGTTCGTCCGCCCCGAGCAGATCGCCGAGATCGGCAAGCGCCATTCCGCGCTCGGACGCCTGCGCCTCGTCGTCACGCGCCAGGGCGAGGCCGACGCGATGACGTTGAAAGCGGAGGCAGCCGCCGCAAGCGATGCCCTGCGTGAGGAGATCGCCGGCACCTTGCGCGCCGTGACCAAGCTCGGCGGCAATGTCGAGCTGGTCAGCCCGGGCGCGCTGCCAAACGACGGCAAGGTGATCGCCGACGAGCGGTAGCATGCCACGTCAGTGTTTGAGAATGTGATCGGACGGCCTTGAACCCGCTGCGAGCTCCCGCGCCGAACTATTCGATTGACTGTCGGTATGCCTCATAGGCGCGCCTCAAGCCGTCTTGCAGTGAGGTCGTGGCGCGCCAGCCGAGCTTTTCGAGGCGGCTGACGTCGAGCAGCTTGCGCGGCGTGCCGTCGGGACGCGAGCTGTCGAAATCGATCTTGCCGCTGTAACCGACGATCTCGGCCACGACACGCGCGAACTCGGCGATGGTGATGTCCTCGCCGGTGCCGATGTTGACCAGCTCCGCGCCGGAATAGGTCTTCATCAGGTGCACGCAGGCATCCGCCATGTCGTCGACATAGAGGAACTCGCGCCGCGGTGTGCCGGTGCCCCAGACCACGACGCTCCCGGCACCCGCGACCTTCGCCTCGTGGAAGCGGCGGATCAATGCTGCGACGACGTGGCTCAACTCGGGATGATAATTATCGCCGGGGCCGTAGAGATTGGTTGGCATCACGCTGATGAAGTCGCTGCCATATTGGCTGCGATAGGCCTCCGCCATCTTGATGCCGGCGATCTTTGCAATCGCGTAGGGCTCGTTGGTCGGCTCCAGCGGGCCTGATAGCACCGAGTCCTCGCGCAACGGCTGCGCCGCCAGCTTCGGATAGATGCAGGACGAGCCCAGGAACAGCAGCTTCTCGGTGCCGTTCTGATGCGCGGCCTGGATCACGTTCGCCGCAATGGCGATGTTCTCGTAGATGAACTCGGCGCGCAGCGTGTTGTTGGCGACGATGCCGCCGACCTTGGCGGCGGCCATGAACACGACCTGCGGCCGCACGCGTCCGAACCAGTCGAACACGGCAGCCTGGTTGCAGAGATCGACCTCGCGCCGGTCCACCGTGACGAGCTTCACGTCCTCCCGCGCCAGCCGGCGCACAATCGCGCTGCCGACCATGCCGCGATGGCCGGCGACGTAGACGCTCCTGCCCTTCAGCTCAAACGGTGCGCTTGCCACTGGCCGCGTCCCGCTTTGCCTCGGCCAGATCGCTCGCCATCATTTCCTGGACGAGCTCGGCGAACGTCCGCTTCGGCTTCCAGCCGAGCACCTCGCGCGCCTTGCTGGCATCGCCGACGAGAAGATCGACCTCGGTGGGGCGGAAATAGGTCGGATCGATCTTCACGACCGTCTTGCCGCTGTTGGTATCGATGCCGGTCTCCTCGACGCCCTTGCCGCGCCATTCGATGCGGCGGCCGACCTGTGCGAACGACAGTTCGACCATCTCGCGCACCGAGCGCGTCTCGCCGGTGGCGAGCACGAAATCGTCGGGCTTGTCGGCCTGCAGGATCATGTGCATGCCCTCGACGTAGTCGCGCGCATGGCCCCAATCGCGCTTGGCTTCGAGATTGCCGAGATAGATCGTGTTTTCCAGGCCGACCTCGATGCGGGCGACGCTGCGGGTGATCTTGCGCGTGACGAAGGTCTCGCCGCGGATCGGGCTCTCGTGGTTGAACAGGATGCCGTTGGCCGCGAACATGCCGTAGGCTTCGCGGTAGTTCACGGTGATCCAGTAGCCATAGAGCTTTGCGACGCCGTAAGGAGAGCGCGGATAGAACGGCGTGGTCTCCTTCTGCGGGATCTCCTGCACGAGGCCGTAGAGCTCGGAGGTCGAGGCCTGGTAGAACCGCGTCTCCTTCTCCATGCCGAGGATGCGGATCGCCTCCAGCAGCCTCAGTACGCCGATCGCGTCGGCATTGGCGGTGTATTCCGGGCTCTCGAAACTGACGGCGACGTGGCTCTGGGCGGCGAGATTGTAGATCTCGGTCGGCCTGATCTGCTGCACCAGGCGGATCAGATTGGTCGAGTCCGTCATGTCGCCGTAATGCATCAGGAACGGCACGTCCCCGACATGCGGATCCTGATAGAGATGATCGACCCGCGCGGTGTTGAACGAGGACGAGCGCCGCTTGATGCCGTGCACGACATAGCCGAGCGACAGCAGATGCTCGGCGAGATAGGCGCCGTCCTGGCCGGTCACGCCGGTGATGAGGGCAACACGTTTGGTCATGAAGAGACCCTGTTCCTATAAATCATCCCCAAAGATCGAAGGGGCCGACCAATCGAGCGCATGCACCCGCGGTGTTATCATTTGGCTATTCCTTGGACTTGTCGGTGTTTCCGGTCAAGCCCGGCACCCGCAGACCGGAACCTCGGAATGAGCTTCCTGCCTCCACATCTTCTTGTCCGGAGGACTTCCCATCCGCGTTCAGAAAAAGCACATCCACGTAGCCTAGCTTGGCGATTCGCGTCGCGATATCAGATTGACTTGCCGCCGTGCGCTTCCCGCCCTTTTCGAGCCAGAAGGCATCATACCCGAAGTCCTTCAAGTAGCAGAGTACATCCGCGACAGAGGCTCCAAATTTCCGAAGCCCATCCTCATCGAGCTCCACGAAAAGAGCCGGCCTCGCGTGCCGCAGAATGTCTGGTGCTCCGCGCAGGACGGACAATTCGGCGCCTTGGACATCGATCTTGATGAGGCTCGGCCTGCTGCGGCCCTTGTCCGACAACAAATCGTCCAAACGTACCGTGTCGATGGGAACGCCGGTGTCGTCCAGTGACAGCTTGTGGTCCCCGGGATGCTGCGGATTGATTTTGAGCATCGCCTTTCCTGACGTCTCCGCCGCAGCGACCTTCATTAGACGGGATCTCTCGATCATCCCCTCTCGCACAACTAACGACTGCAAGGCTTCGAAATTGCGGTCCTCCGGCTCTAGTAGGATGACCTCGCCTCGCGGGCCGACCCAGCTCGCAAAACGCAACGAGAAGAATCCGACGTTTGCCCCAACGTCAATAACGACGGATCCCTCCGGGACGAACCGTCTCAGCTCATCGACCGGCCCAGCTTCGAGACGCGACTTGTACACGGAGTAGAACGCGAGGAAAACGCGGCGGAAAAGTCTGGAATTGAAGCCGATCTGAGCGACCAGGCCGAACAACTTGACGGCGAAATCCCGCAATACTCGATGGAACATTGTTGCGCTAACCTCGCCAATCTCGGTAAAATCAATCCCAGAGCCAGCGCCGGCCCCAAACCCACGCTCAGCAGGCATCACACGGGATTACAAGTTGACGAAGTCCATCTCCGCCAGCCACGCGCTCATCCTGGCCAGTTTGTTTTTTCTGTTACCGCTGTCTTTGGCCTTTCTCTACCCGATCTCTTTCTGGCTCGGCAACGACTATGAACCTCTCGGCCTGGCAAATGCACTGAACCTCGCCTTTCGCCTCGGCCATCAGCACATGTATCGGGCATATGGACTGACGAACCATCCCGGTATTCCATTCTACTTCATGAGTTGGTCGGCCCTTGCGTTCAGCGGATATCCGTTCGCCTCCGGTACACTAGAGTTCTTCCACTCGGTCCTGGATCACATTCGTACCTACCAGTTGTCTGCTATCGCGCTGGCATCTCTGTTGGGCGCTTGCAGCGTCTACATGTTCGTTCGAATAAGCTCCCCGTTCGCAACCAAACCCATTATAATACTAGGACTCGCGCTCTGGTTGCTATCGACGCCAGCCACCATCACCGCCTTCCTCTCTCCGAGCAACGAGACCTTCGCTCTGCTCGTCAACGTACTATTCCTGTTTTGCCTACTCAGAATTGTCCGCGACGATCGCGGAACAGCTGGTACATTCGCGATTGCCGCCGCCGTCAGTTCACTCGCGTATTTGAACAAGCTGTCCTACATCTATGTGCCCGCCGCTCTCTGCGCGGCCATGTTCGCGCAGTATGCATTTCCGCTGAAGAGCGCGCCTCGGCTGTTAAGGGGCGGCTTGATTTTTAGCCTCACCTTTTTCGCGCTGATTGCCGCGGTAGGCTACTTGATCATCGGCTGGGCCGACTTCCGCACTCTTCTCCTATTTCATCGTAACGTTTTCCTCGGTTCAGGCCTCTACGGAGCCGGCAGCCAAACCGTGGTTAGCTCGGACGAGGTCTTGACGGCGTTTCGCGCAATCCCAACTGACAGGCCATTCGCGCTCCCCCTCGCTCTGATGGGCGGAGCAGGGCTTCTTCTGGTTGGAGGCGTCCTCCTCCTCAAGCGCCGACATCCACGTCCCGAGCTTACGATGGCCATCGGGTGCGGCGCTGCGACCGTGCTGTCCGCGCTGTTTGTCTTCAAACACTACAACCTTCACTATTCTGCTGGAGTTTCGGCCACGCTGCCGGGCTGCATGGTCGCGTACCATCTTCTGACGAGGGACCGCTTTCCGAGACACGCGTCGTTGGTCGCGACCCTCGCCTTGCTATTGGTGGCCGGCCCAGTTGTTTTGCGGCTACAGCACAGTCTGCGGAGCGGAGCGGAGAACACCAAAGCAGCAGCGCTCGATCACGACGAGATTCTCAAATTGACAGCCGGCCAGAAAAAGGTCGTAGACTTCGCCTACAGGGTGCCATTCCGTGAATACGGCGAAGGGTTTGTCGTGACTTACGCCGGCGTAGAGCCATTGACCAAAGCGTATGTAGGCGATAGGCGAGGGACGACCAATAGCCTCATCGAGGGCCTGGTCCAAGAGGACGTCGGGACCTACGTCATCGACAAGCGCTATTTTCGAACGGCGGACGCGGTCAAGACGGCCGCCAATGTGGATCTGCTTGGACCGAATCCTGTTCGGTATCAAAATGGCGACACACTGATCGAACTTCGCACGGTCTTTGTTCTAATGCGCCGGAACGATCAACAGGGCGCCCATTGATCACTGCCGCCCAATAGGAACCGCCTGATCATGCCCCCACGCTCCGTCGTCGAGCCAAAGCAGCCACCCAGCGCTCGGAAACTTGGCTTTCTGCGACACACCGAGGCGACAATCGACGAGCAGGCCCATTGGCGCTCGATCAATTCCGCCTACTATAACGAGGATCGCGCGTTCATGAGGTTCCTGATACCTCGCCGAAAGCGGGTGCTGGAACTTGGCTGTGGCCTCGGGGACTTGCTGGCGTCCCTCGAACCGAGCCACGGCGTTGGTTTGGATTTCAGCGCCGGCGCGATCGATCGTGCGAAATCTCAGTATCCCGATCTGGATTTCATAGTCGGCGACGTGGAGGATCCGGACACTTTGAGTTCGATCGAAGGTCCTTTCGACTACGTCGTGATCTCCGACACCATCGGCATGTTCGAGAAGATCGATGAGACCTTGCGAACGGTGCACCGGCTGTGCTCGCCGGAGACACGCCTGATCATTGCCTACTACTCCCACTTGTGGGAGCCCGTCCTCAAGATCGGCGAAATCTTCAAGTTGAAGAGCAAGCAACCACCGATCAACTATTTCGCAACCGCCGACTTTCTTAATCTGATGGACCTTGCGGACTTCGAGGTCATTCGACATGAGCAGCGACAACTGCTACCCCGCAAGCTTCTGGGGTTCGGCTCATTCGTCAATCGCTTCATCGCGCCACTGCCGGGCATCCGACGGCTCTGCCTGCGCACCTATCTCGTCGGGCGGCCGATTAGGCAATTCCCGGACCGCAAATTGTCGGCCAGCATCGTCGTCCCCTGCCGCAATGAGCGAGGGAACATCGAGAATGCAATAACGCGAATGCCCCGCTTCGGATCGCAGCAGGAGATCATCTTCGTCGAAGGCAATTCCGTGGACGGCACCTTCGAGGAGTGCGAACGCGTTCGCGACAAGTACAAGGGGGACTGGCAGATCAAGGTGGTGAAGCAGGAGGGCAAGGGCAAGGGCGACGCGGTCCGCAAAGGCTTCGCAAATGCCTCCGGGGACGTGCTCATGATCCTGGACGCGGATCTCACGATGCCGCCGGAGGAGCTTCCGAGATATCACGCGATCATCGAGACGGGGAAAGCCGATTTCGTCAATGGAACGCGCCTGGTCTATCCGATGGAAGACGAGGCGATGCGCCCGCTGAATTTTCTGGCGAACCGGACGTTCGCCTATATCTTCAGCTATCTCGTCAACACGCGTCTGACAGACACCCTTTGCGGCACCAAGGTCCTGCGCCGCGACAATTATGAGGCCTTGATCAAGGAGCGATCCTATTTCGGCGATTTCGATCCTTTCGGCGATTTCGATCTGATCTTCGGTGCGGCGAAGCAAAATCTCAAGATGATCGAGACTCCGGTCCACTACAAGGCGCGCACCTTCGGAGAGACGCAGATCTCGCGGTTTCGCGACGGCTGGCTTCTACTGAAGATGGTAGTTTTTGCCTATCGGAAACTGAAAGCGATCTGATGACCAACGCTGTTGCGCCGTGGGCGGATCGCACCACGCAGGTTCACCACAATGCAGTGCACTCAGCCTCAACGAAATTGGCATTGATCATGCTACTATTCTTGCGTGCCAGGTAGACTCGTGGACAGAAAGCCCGCAGTTTTTTTCGATCGCGACGGCGTCCTGAACGTTGACAGCGATTACCTGTTCGAGATCGACAAGTTCCTCTGGATCGACGGCGCGATCGAGGCGGTGAAGGCGGTCAATGATGCCGGTTATTTCGCCTTCGTGGTCACCAACCAGTCGGGCGTGGCCAGAGGGTTCTATCAAGAAGCCGACATCCTGCGTCTGCACGATTGGATGACGAGCCAACTGGCGGCCCATGGCGCACGGATCGATGCTTTTGAGTATTGCCCGTTTCATCCGGACGGACTGGTCGAGCGTTACCGCCTCGTCAGCGATCGGCGCAAGCCGCAACCCGGCATGATCGCAGACCTCCTGAAGAAGTTTCCCGTCGACGTGAGCAGGAGCTTCTTGGTCGGTGACCGGCCGTCCGACATGCAAGCGGCGCGCGCCGCCGGTCTGCCGGGTCACGCCTTTCCAGGCGGAAATCTGCGGGATTTCATCCTTCCGCTGCTGGCGAGCGGATAACGCCGTGGAGAAAGCACCCAGATTCATCCTCGCGACGGAGTTCTATCCGCCGGATTCGAGCACGACGGCGACCTATCTCGGCGCGATCGCCCATGCGATCGCCCTGGACATGAAGACGGTCGTTCTATCGGGAACGCCGGGCTCCGGGAGTCCGCCGGCGACCTGCAAGGGCATGCCAGATGTCGTCGAGATCGCGAACTGGAAACCACCCAAGCACGCGCTCGCCAGACGCCTCATCGCAAGCTCGGCGCTGGCCATGCGATTGTTCTGGGCTGTCTACCGTCGCGCACGGCCGGGCGACGTCGTCATGTCGGTCACGAGCCCCTTCACCCTGCCCTACGCGATCACGCTTGCCGCCAGACTGCGGCGCGCCAGGACGGCGCTTCTGATCTACGATCTCTATCCGGAAGCTCTGGTCGCCGCCGGCGTCGCCCGGCAGACGTCCCTCGTCGCACGCGCCCTTCGCCTCGCCAACGGCTGGCTCTTCAGGTCACTGGACGCGATCCTCGTCATCGGCCGTGACGTACCACCGCTGTTGCTGCGCTACCCGGGAGTGAATGCGGACAACATCCACTTCGTGCCGAACTGGACGCTGCTTCCGATCAGCTTCCGCGCGCCCGATGCCGGACATCACCTCAGGCGAGACCATCCATCGCAATTCCTCGCCGGTCTCTGCGGCAATCTCGGCTTCACGCACGCAGCTCGCACCGTCTTCGAAGCGGCACGGCTGTTGCGGCACGAGAACAGCATACATTTCGTGCTCTCTGGTTGGGGGGTCGGCTGGACCGAGTTGAAGTCCCTTCAGGCTGCGGAGAATTTGGAGAACGTCACCCTGTTGGAGCCCGTGCCCGAGGATCAGCTCGCCGAATTTCTCGCCGCGGCCGATGCCTGGATCATCCCCTACCGGCGCAACGTCGCCGGTGTCTCGATTCCAAGCCGCCTCTACAATTTTCTCGCCGTCGGGCGGGCCGTCATCGTCGGGACGGAGGCGAATTCAGAGGCCGGGCTTGCGGTCGCGGAAGAAGACATCGGCTGGGTCGTGCCTCCGGAGGATCCCGCCAGGCTGGCAAAGGCGATATCAGAGGCAGCGGCCGATCGCGCCGCGACGCTTGAACGAGGCCGGCAGGCAGCGGTCGCAGCGCTGAAATACACCGAGCAAGCCTCGACGCTGCGCTATCGGGACATCGTGCGGCGCTTGGGCGAGGACGACGGCTAGAAACTCCTGATCAGCCGAATGACCTCGTCCTGCTGCTCGCGCGTGATCTCCGCGAACATCGGCAGGGAGAGGATCTTGTTCTGATCGTCGAACGCCTTCGGGAATTGTTCGGGGCGATGCGCGAACCGCGCATAGGCGGGGAGCAGCGGCAGCGCTGTCGGGTAGTTGATTGCGGTCTGAACCCCGTTCTCGCCGAGATACGATGCGAGTGCATCGCGCTTCTTATGCTTGATCGTATAGAGATGGTAGACGTGGGTGCGGTCTGGCGCGACACGAGGCACCTCCACACCATCGAGCTGGTTGAGACCGGCATCGTAGACCGCAGCAGCATCCTGTCGCGCCTTGGTCCAGGCCTCCAGATGCTTCAGCTTGGCTGACAGGATCGCCGCCTGCATACCGTCCAGCCGGCTGTTGATGCCCTCGATCAGGTGCTTGTGCTTCACGAGGCCGCCGTGACGAGCAAGCATGGTCATGTGCTCGGCAAGCGCCGCGTCCTCGGTCACGACCGCGCCGGCATCGCCGAATGCTCCGAGATTCTTGCCCGGATAGAAAGAATAGGTCGCGGCCGCCCCGAAGGTTCCGACCGGCTGGCCCTTGTACCGCGCCAGATGCGCCTGGGCGCAGTCCTCGACGACCCAAAGACCGTGCTTGCGCGCGATCGCCATGATCGCGTCCATGTCCGCCGGTTGGCCGTAGAGATGCACCGGGATGATGCCGACGGTACGCGGCGTGATCGCCGCTTCGATCGCCGATGGATCGATCGTGAAAGTCTCGCCGTCGGTGTCGCAGAACACGACCTGCGCACCGGCATGCGTGATCATCGCGGACGTCGATATCCAGGAATGCGCCGTCGTGATGACCTCGTCGCCCGGCTTAACCTTGAGCGCCGCCATCGCGAGGTAGAGCGCATCGGTACCGTTCGCACAGGACACGCAGTGCTTGACGCTCGCCGCCTCCGCGAACTCCCGCTCGAAGGCGTCGACATACGGCCCGCGGATGTAAGCGCTGTCGCGGATGACCGCAGCGATTGCAGCGTCGATCTCATCCTTGATCGACTGATATTGGAGCCCGAGATCCGCGTAA
This sequence comes from Bradyrhizobium betae, assembly GCF_008932115.1. NCBI lineage: Bacteria > Pseudomonadati > Pseudomonadota > Alphaproteobacteria > Hyphomicrobiales > Nitrobacteraceae > Bradyrhizobium > Bradyrhizobium betae. The sequence continues at coordinate 5,503,862 of NZ_CP044543.1, read as the reverse complement.
GGTACCGGCATGAATGCTATTCCCTAGGTCTTGCCCTTGAGGCGGCGGGCAGGATTGCCGGCGTAGCTGCCGGGCTCGGTGATGTCCTTCGTAACCACGGAGCCTGCTCCGATCACGACGTCGTCGGCGATGGATACCGGCATGATGGTGGCGTTCGAACCGATCGACACCCGATTGCCGATCTTCGTGGCGCGCCACAATTCGCGGCGCCCGCGCGCCGGCCCGCCGGTGGAAAAAGTGTCGTTGATGAACATCACGCCGTGTCCGACGAAGCAATCCTCGCCGATCGACACCAACTCGCAGATGAAGGCATGCGATTGCACGCGGGTTCGCGCGCCGACGGTTGCACCGTTCTGGATCTCGGTGAAGGGGCCGACGAAGCAGTCGTCCGCGATCTCGCAGCCGTAGAGATTGCAGGGCTCGACCAGTTTGACGCGCTCACCAAATCTGACGTCGCGTACGGCGACCTGCTGCACCTGCGGCGTGCCGTTCACGAGATCACACCGAGCTTGCTCCGCCGCGGCTCGAAGCGAAGCGCGACTTCCTGCCCCGTCTCGATCGACTCGTAGAGCGCCGAGATCAGTTCGAGGCTCTTGCGGCCTTGCAGGCCGTCGACCAGCGCAGCACTCTGATGCAACAGGCAGTCGACGACGTGCTGATAGTAGGCCTGGTGCCCGAAGCCGTAGACGTTGGGCGGATTGACCGAGAACTTCTCGACGACGACCTTGTCGCTCGGCAACTCGTCGACGAAATTCCAGTGCCGGATCTGGTTGACCGCGAAGCCTGCGATCTCGACCGTGCCTTTCTCGCCGAGGATCGAAAGGGACCCCTCGAGGTCCTTCGGACGAACCGCCGTTGTCGCCTCGATGATACCGAGCGCGCCATTGCGGAATTTCAGCGTTGCCACCGCGGTGTCTTCGGTCTCGACCTTCACCAGGGCCGTCGTTGCGCGGGCATGGACGCTCACCACGTCCCCGAAGAACCATTCCAGCATGTCGATATGGTGGCTGGCCTGATTGGTCAGCACGCCGCCGTCATAAGCCCAGGTGCCGCGCCAGGCGTCCTGATCGTAATAGGCCTGGTCCCGGCACCAGCGCACGCGCACGGTGCCGAGGACGAGCCGGCCAAACCTGCCGGCGTCCAGTGCCTCGCGCGCCTTGACGACCGGAACGTTGAAGCGGTTCTGCTTGACGACAAACAGCTTCACGCCAGCTTCGTCGCAAGCGCGGATCATGTCGTCGGCGTCCTGCAACCGGAGCGCCATCGGCTTTTCGACAACGACGTGTTTTCCCGCCCGCGCACATGCGATGGCGTGCTGCGGATGCATGCCGCTCGGCGTCAGAACCGCGACAGCATCGATGTCCTTGCGCGCGAGCATCTCGTTCAGGTCCTCATAGGCGGGAACTCCGAACTTCGCCGCCAGCGCATCCGCGCGAGGTTTAACGTTGTCGCAAACGGCGACCAGGCTCGCTCGCTCGATGTGGTTGCCGCCAAGGAGTTCCGCATGGCGTTTCGCGATGCGCCCGCAGCCCAGCAAGCCGAATCTGATCATCCAGTCACCCTCGCGTGGCCCGCCATACCGAGCATTCAACAACGCCCTGAAGTTAAAGCCTATATTCGAAAATTTCCTTGTTGATCAAGCCAATAATGCGCTCGCCCGATGCTGCCGTGATCTTGGACCAAAGCGCGTTTCAAGCTGCTCTTACCGCCGTTCGAGGGGCAACCCGAAACCAGCATCCACGGCCGATCATGGTCCGGATCACGGTCTGTGGCTACATGCTGCCTTCCATGGTACGCAGCGCGCACCAGCGTACGGGACAGTAACCTGCCAATGAAAATCACCGAGGTTTCCGTATCACCCAGCGGCTTTCGATACTGGCTGCTCATTCTCGTCGTCTGCCATGTGGTAACTTCTTGTATCTCTTTGATTTTTGTTGCCGAATACTATCGACGACTGCTGCCCTTGGCAGAGAACAGCGCCTCTCACGTCTTGGACGCCGCAGTGACGGCCGCTCCATTTGCGCTGTTGTCGATCTTTTTCGCGATTCGCCCCTTCAATTTCGGCTACGCGATTGGCTTCTACCTCTTCACGCTGATCCTGGATTACCTCTGGCTTCTCGAGCTCTCGACTTTTCAATATGATCACCGCACGGCAGCAATTTCTGCGTTTGCTTCGGGAATCGCGTTTCTCGCCCCCACGCTGCTATTGAATCTTCCGGCTCGCCCCCCAAAGTTCGAATTGACCGGCGGGCAGTTCCTTATGCTCTTATTCGCCATCCTGGTGGTGTCGGGCGTCGTCCTGGCAATCGGAGCGTCCTACAACCGTCAATTCGTCAGCCCGCTCGATATCTATCAATATCGCGAGCAGATCGCGCTTCCGAGACCTCTCTCATACGCCATCGGGATCGTCTGTGGCGCTCTCTTGCCATTTGCATATGCCAGCTTTGTCCAGCTGAAACGATACGGATATGCAGCGCTGTGCTTGCTGCTTTTGGGGCTTTTTTATCCCGTCACGCTGACCAAGCTTGCGCTGCTCGCACCGGCCTGGCTGCTGTTTCTCACCCTGTTGTCGATCTATTTCGAGAGCCGTACCGCGATCATTCTCTCGCTATTGCTGCCCGTCCTGGTGGGGTTGCTGCTGGCCCTGCTGCACAAGCTCGCGCTCGTGCCGGAATATCCGTTCCTGGTGTATTTCGGAACGGTCAATTTTCGAATGATCGCAATGCCCGCAAGCGCGCTCGATTTCTACAATGACTTCTTTTCGACCCACGAACTCACCCGCTTTTGCCAGATCGGGCTGGTCAAACAGCTCCTGTCGTGCCCATATGAAGAACAGATCTCCGTCTATATGCAGGAGAGCTATCACCTCGGCTACTTCAATGCCTCACTGTTTGCGACCGAGGGCATTGCCTCGGTGGGCCTTCTGCTTGCTCCCCTCTCTGCCCTCGCATGCGGGCTTATAATCAGCCTTGCAAGCCGCGCGTCGGCTGGACTGCCCGAACGCTTTGTTCTGCTGTCGAGCGGACTGCAGCTCCATATTTTTCTGAACGTGCCCTTCACCGTCGCGCTCGCCACCAACGGCGCCGCCGTCCTGTTCTTTCTGTGGTACGTGACACCGAGCGTAGTATTGCGAAACGCAAGGTCCACGACCCTCCAGGGTCATATTGATGCAATTTTCCGATAACTCCGAGAAACTGCCGCTTAAGACAATTGCGCCCGCACTGCTTGCCGTTCACGCGATCTGTTGCTGCATCTCGTTCGTCATCGTCTTGCAGCTGTATGGATATCTGCACCTCTTTACCTGGAGCAGCAGCCGCATTTACGAAGCCGCACTTCTCTCACTTGCGATTGCCCCGTTTGCGATCGCCATGATCTTCGCAAAATTCAGCTTCGGCTACCTTCTCTCATTCTACCTGTACACCGTGGCGCTCGGCTACTTCTGGCTTACTCCCTTTTCCCAGCTCGACTACGACCACAGATTTCCCGTGATTTCGGTGATCGCTTCCACGGCAGCATTTCTCGCACCGATGCTCTTTCTAAAATGGCCGATCAAGACCAAGCCGGCTAGCTCGATAAGAAGCCTGCGCTGGCTCATCGCCGCCATCATCGTCGCGGCGCTGGCGATCATTGCGACGGGCTTCTTATACAATTTCAAGCTGATATGGCTATCGGACATCTATCAGTTCCGCGACGAGTTGAAGTTTCCGCCCCCCTCCAATACGCCATGGGAATCGCGCTGGGAGCCTTGCTGCCATTTGCCTTTGCATGCTGCGTTGAGATGAGAGCGCGCTTGCTGGCCGCGACAGTGCTGCTTCTCTGCGTCGCTCTCTATCCCGTGACCCTCACCAAAACGGCCCTGTTCGCGCCGGTTTGGCTTTGCTTCCTCTTGCTTGTCTCGACCTATCTTGAAGCCAGGATCGCGGTGATTGTATCATTGCTCGGACCTATTGCCGTCGGCCTTGTCCTGGCAGCGCTCTCCAGCGCAGGCTTGATCTCCGAGTCGCTTTTCGTGAACTATTTTGGAAACATCAACTTCCGAATGATCGCTTTTCCGTCGGTCGCGATCGACGTCTACAATGATTTTTTCTCGCGGCACGAGACTACGCATTTCTGCCAGATCTCCCTGATGAAATACTTGATGGCCTGCCCCTATGATGAGCAGCCTTGGCTCATCATCGCCAAGAGCTATCCAGTCGGAAATATGAACGCCTCCCTGCTCGCCACCGAAGGGATCGCCTCGGTAGGTAGCGCACTGGCACCAGCAAGCGCACTTTTAGCCGGACTGATCCTGTCGATCGGAAATCAGACGTCCAAAGGACTCCCACCCCGATTTGTCATCCTGTCGAGTGGAATCGTGACGCAAGCTTTCCTCAATGTTCCGCTTTCAATTCTGATGGTCACAAACGGCACCGCTCTTCTGTTCCTCCTGTGGTACTTCATACCGCGACAACCATTCGCTGAGGCTTCCAAAACGGGCTTCAAAGCAAGAGTCTGAGCTCCATGCGCGTGCTTATCCTGAATGCCGATTACCCCCGGTTTCTATCGTGGCTATACAGCCGCCATCCCGGATTGGAGGCAGGCAGTTACGCCGAACAAATGGCCGCGCGAAACACGAGCCTGTTCGGTGTGGCGGACTTCTACTCGCGCAATTTCGCGGCGCTGGGTCACCCGGCCGCCGACGTTCACGTCAACAATCTGTGGCTGCAATCCGCCTGGGCCCGTGAACATGGCATGACACTCGACACCGGGGCCGATCTCGGCGCGAGCCGAAAGCAGCGATTGCCGGGATGGCTCCAGCGCGCCATGGCGCCGTTGAAACCGGCCTTGAGGCCGTTGGCCCGACGTCTGGGTTTGAGTCCACAGCTCAGCGAACAGGCCGAGCGCGTTCTGCTCGCCCAGATCGAGGATTTCAGGCCGGATCTCGTCCTCAACCAGGACGTCTTCTATGTCACGACCAGCCTGGTGCGACGCATCAGGGACATGGGCGTGCGGTTCGTCATCGGACAGGTCGGCATTGAACCCACCAGAGGAGAAGACTGGCGCGCCTATGACCTGATGCTGTCGCAGTTGCCCCGGGTCGTCCGGGCGTTTCGGGCCGCCGATGTACGTGCGGAAGTCTCTCACCTTGCGTTCGAGCCGGCCGTCCTGGACGCGCTGCCAGCTCCACCCTCACCGGATGTCGACGTCTCGTTTGTTGGTTCCGTATCCGAAGATCACCGGGAGCGGATTGCGCTTCTGGAGTTCATTGCGGAGCGCCACGATCTCAAACTATGGGGCAATATTTCAAGCTCGCTTCCTGCGACCTCACCTCTCCGGCGATGCTTTCAAGGCGAAGTGTGGGGCTCGGAGATGTACCAAGTTCTCAGGCGTTCGCGGATCAACCTGAACTCGCATATCGACATCGCCGGGGACGAAGCGGGCAATATGCGGCTCTTCGAAGCTACGGGCGTCGGCGCTTTTCTTCTGACGGACTTCAAACAGAACTTGCACACTCTTTTCGAACCGGATCTGGACGTCGTTGCCTGGCAATCCCCCGAAGATTGTTCTGCGGCGATCGGGCGTTATCTCGGAGACGACAAATCGCGCGCGGCGATCGCCGCAAACGGACAGAAGCGGACGCTGGCGGATCACACGTTTCGCGGTCGCGTGCAGGATATTTTGCAGCTTGTTCAGTAGGCGCGGCAAGGTTCGAAAAACCCCGCGTTACTCCTTGACGATTCCTGGGAAAATGGCCAAAGTTGCCCAGAAATAACGCTAAGGCGTTGTAATACAATCAGAATTTTTGGAAAGCACCGATGGAACACGTCGAACATGTCCGATTCGGCGACCAGCTCTATGCGATCATCGTGCGCGCTTCGTTTCGCGAGCCGGGCATCCACTTCTTCTCGACACCTGAATTGTCGCAGCAACTCGCCTTCATGAGCCATCCTCAGGGCAAGAGCATCGCGCCGCATCGCCACAACAAGGTGACGCGCGAGGTGCACTACACGCAGGAGGTTCTCTTCATCCAGAAGGGGAAACTTCAAGTCGACTTTTACACGGTGGGCGAAGAATACCTCGAGAGCCGCGTGCTCGGTCCTGGCGACGTCATCCTGCTCTGCAGCGGCGCGCACGGCTTTCGCGTGCTCGAACCGATCGAAATGCTTGAAATCAAGCAAGGCCCCTACTCCGGCGAGAACGACAAGACGAGGTTCGAGGAAACAGCAGCTTCGGAAATACGAATCAAGGGTCCGGGCCTGTGACCTCGTTCATTCCAGTCAACACGCCCCTGCTGGACGGAAACGAGGCTGAATATCTCGCCGAATGCATCCGCACCGGCTGGATCTCCTCCGAGGGCCCGTTCATCAAGCGCTTCGAACAGGAGATGGCGCAGGTCGCGGGACGGCGCCACGGCATCGCCGTGACCAACGGTTCCGTCGCTCTCGACATTGCCGTGCACGCTCTCGGGCTCAAGCCCGGCGATGAGGTCATAATCCCGACTTTCACGATCATCAGCTGCGCCGCAGCCGTGGTTCGAGCTGGCCTCGTCCCGGTCGGAGTGGATTGCGATCCCGCCACTTGGAACATGACCGCCGAGGGCGTGGAAGCCGCGATCACGCCGCGCACGCGCGCGATCATGCTGGTTCACATCTACGGCCTGCCGGTCGATCTCGATCCGATCCTGACGCTCGCGCGCAAGCACGATCTGAAGATCGTCGAGGACGCTGCCGAAATGCACGGCCAGACCTATCGCGGTGCGCCTTGCGGCAGCTTCGGCGATGTCTCGACCTTCAGCTTTTACCCCAACAAGCACGTCACGACCGGTGAAGGCGGCATGATCCTCACCGACGACGACGCGCTGGCCGACCGCCTGCAGAGCTTTCGCAATCTCTGCTTCCAGCCGCAACAGCGCTTCGTTCATGAAGAGCTGGGGTGGAACGCGCGCATGACCAATTTGCAGGCCGCACTCGGGGTCGCACAGATCGAGCAGCTGCCGCGCACGGTCGAGCTCAAACGCAAGCTGGGCAGGCTATACGACGAACATCTCGAGGACGTGACCGGCATCCGCCGTCCCGTTGCCCGCACCAACTACGCCGACAACATCTACTGGGTCTACGCGATCGTCCTCGACGAAGACGTTGCATTCGACGCCAAGGAGGCGATGCGGCGCCTGGCCGAGAAGGGCATCGGCACGCGGCCGTTCTTCTGGTGCATGCACGAACAACCGGTGCTGCGCCGGATGGGATATATGCTGGACGAGTCCCATCCGCACGCCGAGCGCATCGCCCGCCGCGGCTTTTATTTGCCGAGCGGCCTTGCATTGACCGAAGCGGAAATCGCACGCTCGGCGCAAGCGCTCAAGGAGATTTTGGCGTGACCGTCTTCGCGGAATACGCGCCCTGGTACGATCTGCTGTACGAAGACAAGAGCTACGCTTCGGAGGTGGATTTCGTGACGACGCGCCTGCGCGACCACGGCGTTACATCGGGCAAGGTACTCGACCTCGGCTGCGGTACCGGGCTGCATGCGATCGAATTCGCACGGCGCGGCTGGAGCGTTGCCGGCATCGATCTCAGCCACGAAATGATCGCACGGGCAAAATCCAGGGCCGAGCAGGCAGGACTTGGCATTCCCTTCCGCCAGGGCGATGCCTGCGAAGCCGGACCGGAGCACGGCTTCGACGCCGTGGTGTCGCTGTTCCACGTCGCGAGCTACCAGAACGACCGCGAAAGGCTCGAGAAAATGTTCAGGACCGCTCACGCGGCACTGAAGCCCGGCGGCATATTCTTCTTCGACTATTGGTACGGCGGAGCCGTGCTCGCGCAGGGCGTCGAGACGCGCGTCAAGGAGATCGAGCGCCATCCGCTGCGGCTGACCCGGATCGCACAATCCGAGCACGACGAGGTCAACGCGACGGTCTTCGTGAACTACACGCTCTTCTGCGAGGACATCGATCGCGCCACGATCCGACGCGTCGACGAAACACATCTCATGCGCTACTGGTTTCCGTTCGAGATCGAGGCCTCGCTCCAGGCCAGCGGATTTCAACCGGACGGCAGCTACGCCTGGCTCTCGCAAGCCGCACCGAACTCGAAGAGCTGGGCCGCCTATTCGATCGCCAGAAAGAGACCCTCGCCGTGAGACCTTTGCGACTGGCCGTGATGCTGGAGCAAGCCCTCGAGGTCGGTGGGGGATTTCAGCAGCCGCTGAACGACGTGCTCTGGCTTCGCGACTGGGCGGCGAAGTCCGGCAACGAAGTCGTGGTCTACTCACCTTATCCGCAGACCCAGCGCATTCTGAAGGAGTTCGGCATCGAGGCACGGCTGCTGAAATTCAGCGTCCTCGATCATGCCTTCCTCTTTCTCAAATACTGCGGTCCATTCGATCTCGTGCAGATCGGATTGAAGCTCAAATCCCCGTTCGAACGCGCGCTGGTCCGAGACGGGATCGACGTCGTGCACTTCACCTCGACGTCTAAGCGGCACCTCCTGCTCTATCAGCTTCCCTTCGTCATCACGATCTTCGACGGCTGTCATCGTGATGCGCCGGAGTTTCCGGAAGTGCGTACGTTCGGCGAGTTCGAGCGGCGCGAGATCCTGTTCGGACTCGGAAGCAAGAAGGCGGTTCTCGTGGTGGTCAATGCGCCGGAGCTGGTCGAAGATCTGTCGCGGCGCTACGCCGTGGAGAGGTCGCGCATGGTGCAGATCCCGTTCTCGCCTTCGATCTATGTTGCCTCGTCCACCGACGACACCGCCGGCCGCGACGAGACGGTCCTCAAGAAATACGGGCTTGAACAGGACTATCTATTCTATCCGGCGCAGTTCTGGCTCCACAAGAACCACATCACGCTCCTGGCAGCCCTGGCCAGGCTCCGCGACCAGGGCCGGATCGAGCGACTCGTGCTTTGCGGGTCGGACCGCGGCGGACGCGACAAGATCAATGCCGCAATCGCGGCCTATGGCCTTGCGGATCAGGTCTCGATCCTCGGCTTCGTGGAATCCTCCGAACTCGGCGCCCTCTATCGCGGCGCTGCAGCGCTGGTCATGCCCAGCTACTTCGGACCAACCAACCTGCCACCACTGGAGGCCTGGGCGGTCGGAACGCCCGTCATCTATCCCGAGGCGTTCAAGGCGCAAGCCGGCGATGCCGCCATCCTGTTCGACTATGACGATCCAGCTTCGCTCGCCGACGCGCTCATCAGCCTTCGGACCGAGGGGACCCGGGAGCGTCTGTGCGAAGCGGGTGAACAGCGATTGAAGCAGCTCGCCAGGGAGACAGAGCTCGGCCGGGATCAATTCGCCGTGCAGATGGCACGGCTGAAGCACCGCCTCGCGCTCACACCGCGCTGACGTCGCAAACCAAACTACGCTCGGCCGCCTATCGCGTGCCCCCACGGGAATGGCGCTACCGGATTCTAAGCCGGTACAAAACCCAGCAGACGTTCACGGAACTTCGTCGACAGGAGTGGGCTCGCCAATAGGCCGACGGCGATCATCCATAAGACGCACTCGGCCACGAAGTGCTGTAGCCCGCTTCCCGGGACCAAGGCCGAGATCGTGGTCCCCAAAGCCCACCCTGTCAGAACGAATGTGCTCATGACCGCCGCGATGAACACCGTGTGCCGCAGCGGATGCTGTAATGTCTGTCGCATGATCACAGCACCGAGCAGTCCGAATTGAACCAGGACATCGCTGGCGACAATGGCGATCGCGGCTCCGAGCGGACCGAGCCTCGGTATCAGGACAAAGGACAGCACCAGGAAAACGACCAGTTGTAGCCCCTTGGTGCGGACCAGGAGATGGCCGCGGTTGCTGTGGCTCGCGTAAACGAGGGCGAGCAGAGAAGGCGCCGAGGCCACAGAGCCAAGCAGCAGAGTCAGGACGAGCGGTGCGTCGTAAGGAATGCTTCCATGCGTCCAAAGCGTGAAAAAATCTGACCAGAATGGCAGCAAGCCTGCGACAATCAGGCTGGCGAGTGCCGTGACGAACACCGATCCTTGCGCATAGAACCGGCGCAACCGCTCCTTGTCGCTGATCGCGTAGGAATGGCCGAGTTCGGCAACGACTGGCAGTAGCATCATGATACAAAATCCCCTGACCAGGCCCGCAATCACGCGGGTGAGGCCCCACTGCACGACCGCGACGCGGTCGACTACGAGGGCACTCACGAGCAGCACTGGCAGGTTCAGAAGCGTCAATTCGGTGATGTTGGCGATGGCGAACGGAAAAGCGAGGCGAAACTGCCCGGCGCGCCAACGCCAAGACTTGCGGCTCGGGACGCGGCGGAGGAATACAAACAATCGCGGGGCATCATGGAAGATCAGGAAGCCCATCAGCAGAAGCTGCGAAGCGACATAGGCGGTAGCTACTGCGACAAGACTTCCGAAGATGGCGATCGCGAGAATTTGGGCAATCTGGCCTAGAAGCAGGCTTGCGTTTTGCAACCAAACCATCCGGCCATATTCGCCGCGAACACGATAGAGGCCGGCCACGAGGCTGACGGGCAGAGAGAGCAGCATGCCCAACATCATCCCGATCATCGCGACATCGAAGCCATCAGTGGCACTAAACCCAAGCACGCGCGAGGGCGGCAGCAAAATCGCGCCTAAGACCAGCAACACGCTCCAACCGGCAATCGTGGGGAAATAGACCCCCAGCAGGCCTGCATAGAAACTCCCGGTTCTACCGTCCCGATCGCTGCTCGACCCGAACGCGAAGAATCGATTGATTGCGCGCAGCTGCAATCCGACGTCGGCGAGGATGATCAAATTGCCGGCGGCAAAGATGGCGAGCCAGGCGGCGAGCGTGTCGCTGCTCCAGAATTTCAGAAAGATCGGAACGAGGAGTATCTGCTGAGTCACTCCAAGAAGAATCTGCGCCACGTTCGCGGACCAACCACGGAACAGCCGCCGCGAACTGCCAGTGTCTGTCGGTTGAATTCGGCTGGGGTTGGCATCCGAGGCAGACGGTAGATCGCTCAACTCTGAACCTTTCCAAAACTGGCGGAACGGCCCGACTCGCGAGCCCGAAATGACCCAGTTGGAAGACAACCAATCAAGCCCCGGCGCGCCGCAAAACGATCCGTCTCCACAATGCCATCGGAACTGGCACCGTTCAACCGCCAAAGGAGACGAACGCCTGCAAGATGAGGTGAAGCTGCCTTGCCATCAGGCGAGGCTCGATTGAACACTCAGAAAGATTGGGGTTGGCTCATCGACCACATGCCGAAAATGATCGTCTGAGCCATATTCGCTGGCAGACCTCTGGCCTTTCCCAACGGCATCTAGTAGTCACCTCGGCATGCGACAAATCTCGGGATTGCAATGGATAAAATACCAGAGATCGACGGCCTGAGAGCATTGGCGATCCTATTGGTCGTTCTTTGGCACTATGTCGGCGCCAGCTCCGAGATCGGCTCTGCATCCATCCTGTGGAAGCTGACAATCTTCGGACGATCCGGAGTAGACCTTTTCTTCGTCTTATCCGGATTTTTGATTACCCGGATACTATTGCGCAACAAAGGATCCAAAAATTACTTCTCGGTTTTCTATGCACGCCGCGCGCTTCGCATTCTACCGATTTACTACGCAATGATCCTGGTGTGCGCAATCGCCAGCATGGTTCATTTTGCACCTGCTCTTTTCGACGGCCAGATACCGCTCTGGACTTATGTTGTCGGTCTTCAGAACCTTTGGATGACCGCCCGGGAGACCTATGGAGCGATATGGCTCGCGGGCACTTGGTCACTGGCAATCGAGGAGCAGTTCTATCTCCTGTTTCCGGCGGTGATCGCGCTCACTTCGGAACGTCGGCTGCGCGCGCTCTTGATAGCCATTATTGTCCTTTGTCCGATCTTGCGGGTCTTTGCCTGGTGGCATGGTGGGGCGCTCGCGACATATGGATATTATGTCCTTACTCCCTTGCGGGCCGACAACTTGGCGATCGGAGCGATTATTGCACTCTACGCAGAGGGTGGAGCCGATAATCGGAGACTGCAGACCATTGCGAATTTTATGCTGATCGCAACTTCTGTCTTTTTCCCGATCTACGCGATAGCGATCGCAACAGATACCGACGTACAAATGGCTATCTGGGGTCACACTTACCTGGGGCTGTTCTACGGGTCGCTGTTGTTCGCAGTCTTGAAGCGACGCGGTTCTCCAAGCTTGGCTATCCTGCGAAGCCGGACCGCTCAGTTCTTTGCTAGAATTTCTTATGCACTTTACTTGGTGCACGTTTGCGTTGCCCTCCTGATCTCCTTGACCTTTCATCTGTCTCGAGACGTATCCACCTGGCAGGGAGTGGGCGTCGCACTCAGCGCATTCGCGCTCTCTGCAGCAATCTGCGCCTTGAGCGCCACGTATTTTGAACTACCTCTCATCAGGTTCTCGCAGCGTTATTTTCGCTATGGCGGGGCGCGGCCCAATGCGCGGACCGCTTTCGCTGGAGTGTCGGACAAGCCTGCCCGCGAGCCTCTAAGCTACTGACCCGACCATCTCGGAGAACACCTGGTCCAGTCCCGTGCGCCACTCGCCCATTAGCCCAAACAGGCTCTTGAACCCGGCAACCTCATAGCCGCCCAGCGCAATGTCGGCCTCGGAAGGCCAGTATCCGAATACATCACGGCTGTAGCCAACCAGCAGAGCATCTTTCGGACAGAGCGCTTCGAGACCGCAAACAGGCTCCGCACTCACAGAGAGGATCTCCTCTCCGAGGATGCTGAGACGTTGCATCTCGACCAGCCGCGTCGGCTCGGCCTGTGGCAGCAGGCGATCGAGAGCTATCGACGCGATGCTGCCATCAATCGGAAAGTCATCCGGCGCGTCATGCGCCAAATCAATCGCGCGCAGCACCCCGTCCGCTACACTGTTCGCCCAATGCTTCCATTCGTCGAAGGTCATGCCGTGGAACCGAGGACCTTGCAGGAGGGTCCGCAACGCCGAGCTCGCAGTCCATGCCCGCGAAGGGCTCGGAGGACGTATGTCCCCAGCGAAACCTTGCAGAAAAATCGAAGTTGTCTCCGGACCAAAACGGCGTCTTAGAGCTTCACGGACCACGCCGGGATAGTCGGCACTGATACAAGCCCCAGGAAAGGAAGTCGGGTGACACGTGTAGCCCCAAACAACACACGTTGTTGCGCCGGTCATGACCAAGGCGGTAATCATGGGCAAGGTCGGCCCATGTTCGTTTGGCGCAAGAACGATGCGTTCGAATCGCAGCCCGTCGCGCGTAATTTGCGGCAGATGCCATGGGCGTCGCCGATTGACACTGGCGTGAATCTCGAATTTGCCTTTGCGTAACGCTCCCTCGCTCGGACCTTCGTTGAGCAGGGCCCGGAGTTTGTTCGTCAGCCGACGCGAGACATCCAGAATGTGGTCTTCGCAAGACAAACCAAGCATCGGCTTGTCGGCCTCCAGCGGAGGTGCAAAATGCGTATGACTCGCCACGATCAAGACGCAGGAACTCGGAATCGAAAATTCGCCGCAGACCGACAAGATGGCGTCGGACAATTTGCGCCCGACGAACAGCGCATCTATGGAAATCAAGACCGCGCGGGGGAAGCCGGCCGCGGAGACCACGAGAACATTCGCTTCCAATGTGCCGAAGAGTTCATCAGTGACTCGCGCGGCTCCAGCCCATCCGGCCAGCGGTACCGGCCGATTGGGAGCGATCGAGACGGAGCCATGAGAGAATGAGATCATCTGAATTTGGCGGCGACGCGGTTCGCCGCCTTCTTCGGCAAGGACAGGAAGAACCGCCTCATCCTGTTCGGCGAATATGTCCGCATCCCGCAAGAGGTGCAGGATGGGTCGTCACAAAACGCAGCAGTTGGATCTTTCTCCAGAATGCGCCGTTCAACACGATACGCGGCAGCAGCGTCCGCAAGCATCGACAGCGCGCCGCCCACAGATCCTCTGCTCAAAATTCCTTCTTGCTCGTACTCAGAATAGAATTTTCCGAATCCGGCGCTACAACCCGGGATGTCTCGTCGAAAGAACCAGCGATATGACTTCTCTTGCCGGACCGCGCAGAGTCGCAATCCACTCAAGAGTGTTCGGTCGGCCAACCCGAGATCTTCTTGCACTCGGTGGACCGTACTGAAACCCGGGCTCGATTCGACACACCCTATCAGGGCGAGTTTTCCCCCAAGCTGCATCAGTTTTTCAATGGGATAGAACGAGGTGGACTTTTCGTTGTGCCCTTCAACAATCAGTCGGGCATTTGGACCAAGCGCGACGAATGAGTTCGTCGGGTGGAGACTTCTGATGGAAAGCGGATTATCGAGCAACATCTGTGGCAAAGCCCCCGTTCCTGCCGGTGCTTTGGCGTGGAATGGAGACTGAAGCGCACGTTTCCTTTGCCAGAAATAGAAATCGTCCGTAAAGGCAAGCGCCACGATCGTTCCGCCCGGACCGATGACACGCCGAATTCCGTCAAGCAACGCACCGGGGCGGTTCGCAACTTGAACAGTCATGGACTTCGTAGCGCACCTGACGAGAACCGTGTCATCTCTGCGTAAGCCCAGTTTGACGAGATCGGCAGCAATATTCAGAATTGCTCCCTCGTCATCGGTTTTGGCCTGGAGGGTCATGGTACGCGCAGAGCCAATGCTGCCTAAGCTGAAAAGAAAGATCCAAGGTGCTGCACCTCGAGGAAGTGGAGCAAATAGTCCCTTACTTCGCTGGATGCCAGATTGTCAAAGCTATGCGACGAGTCATGTGGCGCTTCGTCGCCAAAGTAGAATGCGTTGGGACTTGAGGCGGCGGCCCTGACCCCGATTGTCCCGTCTCCATTAAGATCCTGGTGGAACGTGGTCTCCATCGACTGCAGCGCGCTGCTCGCACTCGTCAGACTCCCGAGCGTATTCGAGACGAAATTGCCGCTGCTATCCACGTTCCAGACATTGTATTGATCGGCGGTCGTCACTTTCCAGGCGACGACATAGCCACCCGAGGTCTGCTCTGCGCCAATCGGCTTCCAGCCCGAGAATTGCCCCGCAGCAACCGGGGACCCGTTGAACAGGAGTTCTGGCCCAGTCCCACCTGCGGTCGGATTCATGAAGTAGTTGTTGCCCGATTGAACCAGGGCGGTCGACCCGAACGCCTCGATCGTCGTTCCGGACGGAACGCTCACGGGGACACCGATAGTCCCGTCGCCATTGAGATCCTGGTGGAACGTTGTCTCCATCGACTGCAGCGCGTTGCTCGTGCTCGTCAGATTTCCAAGCGTATTCGAGGCGAAATTGCCGCTGCCATCGACGTTCCAGATATTGTACTGATCGGTTCCCGCTGCTTTCCAGGCGACAACGTAGCCCCCTGAGATCTGCTCGACGCCGATCGGCATCCAGCCCGAGAATTGCCCCGAAACCACCGGGGATCCGTGGAACAGGAGTTCTGGCCCACTTCCACCTGCGGTCGGATTCAGGAAGTAGTTGTTGCCCGACTGAACCAGGGCGGTCGACCCGTATGCTTCAATGGTCGTTCCGGACGAAGCACTCACGGGAATGCCGATCGTCCCGTCGCCATTGAGATCCTGATGGAAGGTTGTTTCGATCGACTGCAACGCACTGCTTGAACTAGACAGATTTCCAAGCGTGTTCGAGACGAAGTTGCCACTGCCGTCCACGTTCCAGATATTGTACTGATCAGCTCCCGTCACTTTCCAGGCGACAACATAGCCACCCGAGGTCTGCTCGGCGCCGATCGGCGTCCAGCCCGAGAATTGCCCCGAGACCACCGGGGATCCGTGGAACAGGAGTTCTGGCCCACTTCCACCTGCGGTCGGATTCATGAAGTAGTTGTTGCCCGACTGAACCAGGGCGATCGACCCGTACGCCTCGATCGTTCCGGACGAAACACTCACGGGGATACCGATCGTCCCGTCGCCATTGAGATCCTGGTGGAAGGTTGTTTCGATCGACTGCAACGCGCTGCTTGAACTAGACAGACTTCCAAGCGTGTTCGAGACGAAGTCTCCACTGCTGTCCACATTCCAGATATTGTACTGATCAGCGCCCGTCACTTTCCAGGCGACAACGTAGCCGCCCGAGGTCTGCTCGGCGCCAATCGGAGCCCACCCGGAGAATTGCCCCCAAGTGACCGGGGAGCCATGAAACAGGAGTTTGGGCCCAGTCCCCCCCGCCGTTGGATTCATGAAGTAGTTGTTGTCCGACTGGATCAGAGCGGTCACACCGACCCCCTCGATCACAACAGGCACGAGCTGGCTGATCAGTGTCGTGCTCGCAACGGTCATATCCGCAAACTGGAAGTTCTCCACCCCCGTCACAACGTCGGTGCCGTCAGGCGAACCCGAACGCAAATCCGTGAACGTGAACGTCTGCGAACTCGAATTGTAGGCAACGCTGTAATTCGCCCGGCTGCCAGAATACACGGCGGTATCCGTTCCGGAGCCGCCAATGATCGTATCGTTGCCGCCGCCGCCCGTGATGGTGTCATTGCCGTCGCCGCCATTCAGCACGTTGGCGATCGCATTGCCGATGATCGTGTCGTTGCCGCTGCCGCCGATGGCGTTGTCGATGTAGGAGCGCACGTCGCTGTTGTAGAGATAGGCGTTATAGACGTTGCCCGATGCGTAAAAGCCGTTGCCGAGATTGGCCAGCTGGACGGAGGAGAACAGCGAAGACGCACCGGGATTGAGATTGATGCTCAGATTCGTCGTGTAGTTCGACAGATCGTAGGTATCGACGCCGCCGCCGTCCCAGACCGTCTCGTAGATCCGGTTGGCCGAGCCGCCGGCGCCGCCGCCCGGCGCGAGCTGCCCGACGCCGTTGATGAACTCCTGCCCCGTCGTCGGGCTCCAGGTGTAGACGGTGGTCCCGCTCTGGGTCGTGAAGTTCGCGCCGTACATGGTCTGCAGCGCGAGGATATCGTTGGCCATGTAGGTCTGCGGATATCCGTAGGCCTCGTTGGTGTAGCCAGTCGACGTCGAGGCGCCGACATAGCTGCGATAGCTCATGACGGTGTATTCACTGTCGTCATGCGCGCTCGGCACCGCGACATTGGCGGGACCGCCGGTCTCCTGGCTGTGCTTGAGGCCGAGAGCGTGGCCGAGCTCGTGCAGCGCGGTCGTGAAATAGTAGTTGCCGAGCTTGGCCTGCGAGTAATCGTAATGCGTTCCGAACCAGACGTCGCCGCCCGCCGCATAGTTGCCGGGGTAATAGGCGTAGGAGGTCGGGTTGGCCGACGGTGACTGCGCGATCATGACATCCGCGCTGCCGGTCCCGTTGTATTGGAAGCTGGCGTTGGTGTAGCCGAGGATCAGTGCGATCGCGTAGTTGATCGCCGACTGCATCTGGCTCGGCGCCGAGGCGAAGCCCGAAGTGGTGGGCTCGCTGCTGCCGCCGCTGTAGGGATTGATGTAATCGCTAGGCGAGTCGGGGAAGCTGTAGCTGATCGTGCCGGACCATTTGACGCCCGACAGCAGGCCGTCGATATCGGCATTGTTGGTGGCACTGACGGCGACAGAACTGGCCAAGGGACTCTCCTGAGCAGCGGCTCGCGCGCGATTCGGGGCGCGGGCGCCGAATCCTAGCTTGAGAGTGATACGTTTGGTTTAATTTTGGCAACCGCATTGGCTCCTGCGCAACCAAGCGTAAAGCATGAAATTCCGTATTCATACGGGGATAGAGCGTTTCGGCGAGGCCAAATTCCAAAGGGAAATCATGCAGATGACACGGCCTTCAACATCGACCGTAGCCCGCCTGCCGAGAGTGCTAGCCGGGACGTGCAGCGTCGGTTCTTCCCTGACTGTCGATGAACAGGTCGATCACCATCGCCAGCCGACGTTGCGCGTACGATTGGCCGACCAAGGACGTCGACCGAAGCTGACAAAATCATTCGGTTGCCGCTCTGCCAGAACGAGCAGCGGAGGATCGAAAAGGGGCGCACCATAAGGCGCGCCCCTTTGATCTACCTCCGTTTGCCCGAGCGGATCCGCCCCGGCTTCGCTTCCAGCTTACGCCGCGTGCGAAATGGACAGCTGGGCCTGCGGCTGATCCACCGGATTGGTGATGACCGAACCGCCATTGCCGTCCGCGGCCAGCGCGAAGTCCGCGGCGCTGTACTGGCCAAGCAGTTGCAGCGAGGCCGTATGAACGCCGTCGGTGACCGTCAGCGTGCCGCCGGTGTTCCCGGCGTTGGCCGCATAGGCAAGCGAGGTGTTGCCGCCGAAGGCGACGTCACCGAGGTCGAGCTGCGCGCCATCCTGCCAGCCGGAGATCGTCCCGCTGAAGGCCGACGACTGGTCGAGCACCAGCCTCGCCGAGGCGCCGCCGAAGGTGACGTCGGTCAGCGTGCCGCCGGTGTGGATGTATTCAAGACCGCCCGCACCGATAGTGGTGCCGCTGGCGCTGCCGCCGGCCCCGACGTACTGCGCACCAGAGACGATCGTGCTGTTGCTGGCCGTGCCCCAGACATATTGAGCACCGCCGTTGATGGTCGTGCCGATGGCGTTGCCCCAGTCGATCTGCACGCCGCCGACGTTCAGGGTCGTGCCGATAGCCGTTCCGCCAGCATAGACGTGCTGCTCCGCACCGCCTCCGATGACGTAATCGCTCGCCGTGCCGTAGATGTATTGATGGCTGCCGGCGCCGAAATTCCGGCCGCTGGCGGTGCCGTACACGTAGTTCGAGACACCGGTGTTGCCGGCGGCGTCGGTGACGACGAGATCGACCGCGGTATTGAACTGGTCCCAGGACAGCTCGGCGTTCCAGGCGCCATTGCTGCCGACGGTCACCGTGGTGCTCCAGCCGGCGTTTTGCGACGTGCCGTCGCGCAGCGTGAGGATCTGGCCGGCAGCGTCGACGTCGACCGAACCGGACAGCCCCGCAACCCACGGGCTGGTCGCATCCACGGCCGACAGCACCGGCACCGGCTTCACCGTATCGACCGAGAATACCTGCGACCTGACGTCGGTTCCGTTGGCATCCTGCCAGGTGACGACGAAGCGGCCGTCGGCATAACCGGCGATCGAGGGATGCGACTGATCGGACGACGTGCTGGTGTTGACCAGCAATTCAGTCCCGACCTTGCGTCCGTCCGCGGTGAACACCTGCAGCTTGATGCTGCTGCCGCTGGCATCTCCGCCGGTGCCGCTCCAGTCCTGCCAGGCAATGGCGAAATCACCGTTGCTGAGCGCGGTCACCGTCGGCGTGAACTGGGAGTTGGCCGTCGTGGTGTTGACGCGGAATTCGCTGCCGACCTTGTTGCCGTCGGCCGCGTAGATCTGCGCCTTGATGGCGCTGCCGCTGCTGTCGCCGCCGGCCTGGCTGAAATCGTACCAGGTCACGACGAAGCCACCATTGGGCAGCGCCGAGACGGTCGGCTTGAGCTGATCGGAGGCGGTCGCGGTGTTGACCAGGAATTCGCTGCCGACCTTGCTGCCGTCGGCGGCAAACATCTGCGCCTTGACGCTGGTCGCATCGCTGTCGCCGAGCGTTCCGCTGGGATCTTCCCAGGTCACGACAAACCCGCCATTGGCCAGCCCGGTGATGGTGGCGTTGTCCTGGCTGCCGCCGGTCTCGGTATTGACCAGGAATTCTGCGCCGACCTTGCTGCCGTCGGCCGCGAACAGCTGCGCCTTGATGCTGGTGCCGTCGTCGTCGCCGCCCTCACCGCTGTCGTCGGTCCAGCTGACGACGAAGCCGCCATTGCCCAGACCCGCGACGGTCGGCGCGAACTGCGAATAGGACGTCGCGCTGTTGACGAGGGTTTCCGACCCGACCGGCGTGCCGTCGGCCGAAAACACCTGTGCCTTGATACTGGTGCCTTCGCTGTCGCCGAGCGTATGGCTGTTGTCGAACCAGCTGACGACGAAGCCGCCATTGGAAAGGCCCGTGATCACGGGTGCGAGCTGGCCATCGGCGGTCTGGGTGTTGACCCGGAATTCCGAACCGACCTTGCTGCCGTCGGCGGCAAAGACCTGCGCCTTGATGCTGGTGCCGCTGGCATCGCCCAGCGTTCCGCTGGCGTCATCCCAAGTCACCACGAAGCCGCCATTGGCGAGCCCGGTGACGGTCGGCGCCTCCTGGCTGCCGGTCTTGTTGGTGGTCACGGAGAATTCGGAGCCGACTTTTACAACGGGAGCAGCCATAGTTCTGGATCGCTTTCATTCAAACTGTGCCGGCAGCGGATGTCGTCCGCCCGTCCAAGGCAAAAAGTTGCGAGAGCGCCCGTATTGCATCGCAATATATCATAAATTTAATGGCATGTTATGTATTATGTGAATGACGCGGTCGTGAGTTCGGATTGCAACAGTGTGCGTGCAGGCATCGCGCGGCACCGCCGTCGCGCCGGACCAGCGGCCAAAAAAAATGTGGAGCCCGCCGAAGCGAACTCCACATCGTCTGCGTCGGTGATCGCGCCGCCTGGACGCGGTCAGATCAGGTTCGGCGCGCGGTCAGCCATTGGTCGGGCCCGATCGGACGATAGACCATGCGGATCTCTCCGACCGCACCGAAGAAGCCGTCGGACAGTACGCCATTCCACCAGCCGGCCCCGAGGATCCAGGGCTGGGGCGTGCTCTGCGAGCGCATCCCGATCGCCGCGTTGCCGACGTTGCGCAACACCGGCGCGCCGTCGATGTACAAGGTGGTGGTGAGAGTCGCCGGATCGTTGACGATCGCGACGTGATACCAGCTGTCGCGGATGATCTCGCCGGACCAGTTGGTCTGCGCGTAATGCGAAACGGATGCCGGCACCACTTCCCACTGCACTTCGCGCAGGTTCGAGATGGCGAACAGCACGCTGGAGGCCTCCGGATCGCCGCCCTGATAGCCGCCGGGAACGTTGCCGCGATTGCCCGCGCGACCGAGGATATTGCCCCATTTGTGCAGGCTTGCGGTCCAGCCGGCCGGGATCTTCACGAAGGCCTCGACCGTGTAGCCGTTCCAGAAGCTGCGGCCGTTGAGCGAGGCGGCCGATGCCGTCAGGAAGGCGTTGAGGCGACCGACGGTGTTGTCGGTGTTGAGGAACGACACGCTGCCCGCGGCGGAGGACAGACGGTGCTTGTCCGTGGACCACACCACGTCGCCAAGCTGTGCGGATGCGACGAGCGATGCACGCATCAGATTGTTGCCGCCGGCGACGTCAGGCAGGATTCCGCCGATCGGGACGGCCTGGCCGTCGACGACCGTCGAGGGCACGCGCCAGTGCGCCACGGTATCGGCGACGTGAGGATAGTCCTCGGTATCGGCGGGCAGCGCGACTTCCGGCGTCGGCGGATCGACATAACCGGCGAGCAGGTCGGCGCGCACCGACGGCAGGATCGCAGGTCCGGTCAGCGCCTTGCTCGGGCTGAAGCGCGTGAACCGGGCGAAGCGGCTCTTGAAGTTGATGGGAATCGAGAAACTGTTGTTCGGTCCCGTCAGTTCGGCGTGATCGAACTGGTTGAGCGTGTTCTTCGGCTTCTGCACCACCCAGGGCGAGAACGACATCACGTCGATCTTGTTGTTGGTGAAGTCGACTTCGTAGAGCCGCATCATGGCGTTGCCGCCCTGATAGTCCATCTGGTAGTCGACCACCATCTGGTGAACCGGATTGCCGAAATTATTGGTCTTCGAAAGATACGAGGCGCCATGGTAATGGCCGTTCAGCGTCATGAAGATCTGATCCTTGTCGCGGATCAGCGACTCCCACAGCATCTTGCCGTAGTCGGTCTCCAGCGGCGACAGGCCGTCGCTGTCGATGTTGAGCAGCTGGTGGTTGGAAAGAATGACCGGCAGCGTCGGGTTGCGATCGATCACGTCGCGCGCCCAGGCAATGGCGCCGTCCGAAATGCGCCAGGACAGCGAAAGCACCATGAACTTCACGCCGCTCGCCTGGAAGATATGGCATTCGTGAAAGCCGCTGCTGTCGCGCTCGCGGAACGTGGACTGCTGCGCCGCGCGGCTGCTCGGGAACCACTTCAAATAGGGCTCGGCGTTGAGGCTGCGCTGGGCGTCGGTGCCGGAATTCTGATCCCAGGGGGTGTGGTAGTCGTTGTCGGTGACGACGTCGTGGTTGCCGGCAAGGATCGAATAGGGGACCCTGGCATCTTCCAGCTTCCTCATCGCAGCGTCGGCGATGATCCACTGGTTCGGCTTGCTCTGCTGGTCGACCACGTCACCGAGATGGATGACGAAGCGGATGCCGTATTTCGCGGCGTTGTCGGCGATCCACTGGGTCTGCGCGTCGTACGGCGTTGAGCCGTAGGCCTTCTGAAATTGCTGGCTTTCGTCGGTCGTCGCGTAACGCGAATAGAACTGCGTATCGGGCAGCACCGCGATCGAGAAGCTGGTCAATGACGGAGTGCTGGTCTGCGCCCTTGCCGCGCCCGCGCCGAGCGCCAGCACGGAAAGGCTGGCCGCGCCCTGGAGGACCGCGCGGCGATCGATCATTTGGCGCATGGAATTGCTGCTGCCGGAACGATGGGTTCCAGCGCGGTCGATGTCGTCATTGCTCATGGAAGATTGCCTATTCCTACTCGGTCGCAGCAGCGACGGTAGGCGGGTCTCTAGCGATCGTAATTAACATACAGATTAAAGAAATGTATCATAAGTAATGTTATCAGGCGGTCGTCGAGTGACCAGCCGTGCAATGGCATCGGCTCTCGGCGGCGCCTTGCCGGCTGCCGTCGGCTACTGTGCATGGGGTTGTTTTCGACCTTTTTGTCGAGCGGTCGCGGGCCGCCGGGAAAGACCAGGCGCCAGCAAGCTCAGTGCTCGCGGCTCGGCGTCCATTCCAGCGCCCGCAGGCGGGCCTGGGCGATCTGTCCGCGCGTCATCTTGGTGGTGACGGCATCGCGAATCCGTGCCCGCGCCTCCCGCGCCGGCGGGGGCGCCGCGGCCGTCGACAGATTGAGCCATTTGGAGGCCTCGACGATGTCCTGCGGCACGCCCTGGCCGCGGTCGTAGAGCAAGCCCAGCGAATATTGGGCCTCCGTATGTTGGCGGCGCCAAAAGGCGACAGAGGCGGCCAATGGACTCTCGATCATCAAGTCCTGTAGTACTGCGGCCAAGGGCTAAGGATGCAGGCTCTGCCTGCGGGTATGATCTATAAGGGAGATCATGAAACTAGGCCCAATTTCAGCCAGTCTGATCGGCGTCCTCGCGGTGCTCGTCGGGCCGGACCATCTGCCCATCGGGGAACAGCCTGTCATGGTCGGGAAGGCAAGTGCAGACGACGGCACCAAGGCGGGACGCGCGCCCTCAATGCCGGTGGCCCGCGATCCCGCCGCCGCGGTCGCCGAAGAATACGAAGCCGCCCGCCGGACGGGAACGCGGGAGGCGTTCGAGCTGTTCATTGCGCGTCACGGCGACGACCCGCTGGCCGACCAGGCCCGCGCCGAGCTGAAGCGCCTGCCGCGCTGATCCTTTTCACGCAGCGCAGCAAGCTGCGTCAGACCAACCCCCTGTCAGACCCTGCGAGGCTTTGCATTTCGACAGGCGGCATCCGCGTTGAGGCAGACTTGCCGCCTGATGTTTCGGCACTATGGTGGCTTCGCAATCTGTCCCCGGAGCCTTTCACTATGCCCTTTCCGCATGCCTCGGAAGCCCTGTCGCGCTTCACCGTGCTCGATCTGACCCGCGTCCGGTCCGGGCCCACTTGCGTGCGGCAGCTGGCGGACTGGGGCGCCACTGTCATCAAGATCGACGCGCTGACAGAGGATTCAGGCGGCGAGCAGCCGGGCGGGCCGCGGCATGGCTCCGATTTCCAGAATTTGCACCGCAACAAGCGGGCGATGACGCTCAACCTGAAGGACGAGCGCGGCCTCGCCGTGTTCAAGCGCCTTGCCGCCAAGGCCGACGTCGTGGTCGAGAATTTCCGCCCCGACGTGAAAAAGAAGCTCGGAATCGACTATGAGAGCCTGCGCGAGGTCAATCCGCGCATCGTCTATGGCAGCATCTCCGGCTTCGGCCAGGACGGCCCCTATCACAAGCGGCCGGGCTTCGATCAGATCGCGCAGGGCATGGGCGGGCTGATGTCGATCACAGGCGCGCCGGGCGAAGGCCCGATGCGGGTCGGCATCCCCGTTGCCGACCTCACCGCCGGCCTGTTCTGCGCCATGGGCATCCTCACCGCGCTGCTCGAGCGCGAGGTCTCCGGCAAGGGCCAATGGGTGCGGACCTCGCTGCTCCAGGCCCAAATCTTCATGCTCGACTTCCAGGCCGCCCGCTGGCTGATGGAGAAGGAAGTGGCAAAGCAGGCCGGCAACAACCACCCGACCAGCATCCCGACCGGCGTGTTCAAGACCTCGGACGGCTATATCAACATTGCCACCACGGGCGGCCGGATCTGGGAGCGCTGCGCGCAGGCGATCGGTGCGCCCGAGCTCTACAGCCATCCCGACTATGCGACGGCGCCTGCCCGCTCCAGGAACCGCGACGCGCTCAACGCCGAGATCGAGAAGCGGACGCTGACGAAGTCGACCGACACTTGGGTCAAGGAATTCAACGACGCCGGTGTGCCCTGCGGGCCGATCTATGCCATCGACCAGATGTTCGAGGACGCGCAGGTCAAGCATCTCGGCATCGCGCAGGACGTGCCGAACGACGAGGGTCGCCACATCCGCCTGGTGGGCCAGCCCGTGACGCTGTCGCGCACGCCCAGCAAGATGGTGGCGCGGCCGCCGGAATTCGGCGAGCAGACCAGTGAGGTCCTCGCCGAGTTCGGATTCAGCGCCGCTGAGATCACGAAACTCAGGGACGCCAGGGTCGTATGACGTCGTCCATGCTGCTGCTCGGGCGGCCGGCGTCTCTGAGGCAAGCCAGGGGAATTTGACTCCAAGGCCTTATAACACCCAAGTCAAAGCTCGGGAGAACAATGGGATGTGCTTCCTCGTTCGGAGCAAGTGAATGAAAGTCGTAATCCTCGCAGGAGGCTTGGGTACGCGAATCGCCGAAGAGACCAGCACGCGGCCGAAGCCGATGGTCGAGATCGGCGGCCGGCCGATCCTGTGGCACATCATGAAGATCTACAGCCATTACGGCATCAATGATTTCGTGATTTGCCTTGGCTACAAGGGTTACATGATCAAGGAGTACTTCGCGAACTACTTCCTGCACATGTCCGACGTCACCTTCCATCTCGCCGAGAACCGGATGGAGGTGCATCGCGAAACCGCCGAGCCCTGGCGGGTGACGCTGGTCGATACTGGCGAGGACACCCAGACCGGCGGCCGCCTGAAGCGGGTGCTGCATTACGTCGCGAACGAGCCGTTCTTCGCGCTGACCTATGGCGACGGCGTCGCCGACATCGACCTTGCCGCCGAGATCGCCTTCCACAAGGCGCATGGGCGAAGGGCGACCGTCTCGGTGGTGCGCCCTGCAAAGCGTTTCGGCGCAGTCGCGATCGAGGGCGACCGGGTCGTCAATTTCGAGGAGAAGCCCAAGGAGGACGGCGGCTGGATCAACGGCGGCTTCTTCCTGCTGTCGCCGTCGGTCGGCGATCTGATCGCAGGCGACAAGACGATCTGGGAGCGCGAGCCGATGGAGCAGCTCGTGCGTGGTGACGATTTGCGCGCCTATGTGCATCCCGGCTTCTGGCATCCGATGGACTCGCTGCGCGATCGCAACTTCCTCGAGGGCGAGTGGGCAGGCAACCGCGCCGAATGGAGGGTCTGGTGACGGAGCCTTCGTTCTGGCGTGGCAAGAAGGTCTTCCTGACGGGGCATACCGGCTTCAAGGGCGCTTGGGCCTCGCTGCTGCTGCGCCGCCTCGGGGCCTGCGTCTACGGCTATGCACTACCGCCGACGCACCAATCCGCGTTGTTCGTGACCGCGCGCATCGCCGACGACATCAAGCACTGCGTGGCCGACATCCGCGATCTCTCCGCCTTGCGCGCCGCGATGGCAGAGGCCGAGCCCGACATCGTCATCCACATGGCGGCGCAAGCTCTGGTGCGGCCGTCCTACGAGGAACCGGTCGAGACCTTCGCGACCAACGTGATGGGCACGGTGCATGTGCTGGAGGCCGCTCGGCAGCTGGCTTCCGTGCAGGTGATCCTCAATGTCACCAGCGACAAGTGCTACGAGAACAATGGCGCAGGCGCGGCCTTTCGTGAGGGCGACCGTCTCGGCGGCCACGACCCCTACAGCAACAGCAAGGCCTGCGCCGAACTCGTGACGCATTCCTATCGTCACAGCTTTTTCAACGGAAAGGGCGCAGCCCGCGTCGCGAGCGCGCGCGCCGGCAACGTGTTCGGCGGTGGCGATTTCGCGCGCGACCGCCTGGTGCCGGACGCGATGCAGGCGTTCCTCGCGGGCGAAGCGCTGCGCATCCGCAATCCCAATTCGGTGCGGCCCTGGCAGCACGCGCTCGATCCGGTGCTCGGCTATCTCGAGCTGGTCGAGCGGCTGGCGGACGATGAGCGCTTCGTCGGCGGCTGGAATTTCGGGCCCGATGCCACCAGCGAGGTGCCGGTCTGGACGGTGGCTGATCATCTGATCGCGCTGTGGGGCAACGGCGCACACTGGACGGCCGATGCAGGCCCGCATCCGCACGAAGCTGCCTATCTCAGGCTCGACTGCGCGAAGGCGAGGAGCGAACTCGGCTGGACGCCGCGGCTCGATCTGGCGCACGGCCTGCGCCTCACCGTCGACTGGTACAAGGCGCTGCGCGAGGGCCGCGATCTGCGCAAATTCTCGCTCGATCAGCTCGATCAGGTCGTCGGTGCCGCGCAAGCGGCGTGATCAGCGCAGCTGCAGAATCTCGGCAATGCGTGCCTGCGGCGACACCGCGTGCTTCAGATATGCACCCGAGCAGACCGCAAGATATGATTTGAGCAGGACGACAAGCGCGAGAATCGCGCGCTCGAT
Source organism: Bradyrhizobium betae (assembly GCF_008932115.1). NCBI lineage: Bacteria > Pseudomonadati > Pseudomonadota > Alphaproteobacteria > Hyphomicrobiales > Nitrobacteraceae > Bradyrhizobium > Bradyrhizobium betae. The sequence goes on along the minus strand of NZ_CP044543.1, from coordinate 5,477,070 downwards.
ATCGGGCGAAAGACCGGCTCGGCCGAAGGCCGCCGTTCGCAGGAACGCCCGATTCTCCATAAACGTCAGCCAGTACAGATAGTCGTAGCCGGCGACGCCGCCGAACGCGTCTTCCCAGTCGATGATTAGCGGCTCGGTGCCGGCAAGCATGATGTTCTTCGGTCCGAAATCGCCGTGACACAGCGCTGCGGGCAGCTTCGGGAAACGTTCTTCGAGCCGTGCGATAAGCCTGCGCGTCTCGGCCGCGGTGGCCTGCTCGATCAAGTTGCGATCCGACAGCGTCTCCAGCGCGCGGGCGGCGGCGGCCAGATGTTGCTCGAAGGTGGGGATATGATCCGGCCGCCAATCGCCGAGCCGCTCGCTGCACCTGCCTGCGATCGCAGCCGCCTCGGCCGGCTGCATCTGGGCGGCCAGCGGCAGCAGCGCCGGCATCAGGAGGCAGAGCCGTGTTGTTCCATCCGCGAGCAGGAGGTCGAAGCGGTCGAGCACGATGGTGTCGCCATAGAGCCGCGCAAGCACGGCGGCTTCCCTGGCAAGGCTCGCTCGGGCGGCCGCGCCTGGAAGATGCGTCTTCAGAAACCGCTTCTCGCCCGCAATCTCCGCGTCGAAACAAACACCGAGCGTGCCGCGCGGCGCCGGCGTCACGCTGACGGCGCGGCCGAATGACTGCAGCTGCTGCCGCAGCGCGGGCAGGACGCGCGCGCGATCGACGGCGATGTCGGGGCGGTCGTCAGTTTCGAAGAACGCGATCTTACCCAGCACGGTACAGCGGGCCCAGATAGTCGATCTGGTCGTAGCCGAAATGGCGGGCCAGTGCCGCGGTACCCTGCGCGATCTGCTTGCGCTCCTCGTTCGAGAGTTCCTGGATCACGGCCTGGTTGTAGTCCTTGGTGCTCTTGAGCACGGTTCCCCAGGGCGCGATGGAGTCCTTGATCTCGACGCCGTTCCAGCTCGGATAGAGCATGCTGTCGGCGAACGGCACGCCGATGAAGCCGGCGGCTTCCGTCATGAACTTGCGCTTGTCCTCGACGAGGTCCTCGTAGCGGACGATGCGTACGTTGTCCGGATACATCCTGGCGAACATCTCGACGGTCGAGTGATAGATGTTCCAGGTAATCAGATATTTCGTCAGCGGCTGCGGGAACGGACGGCGCTTGGTGTCGCGATAGGCCGAGAACGGATTGCGCACGATGTGCAGGATGCGAATGTTCGGGAAGTCGCGCACCATGCGGTCGGCGTCGATGCCGATCGCGGGCGAGTAGCCGACATGGACCATGCCGGGGCGCGGCTTGGTGTAGTAGTTCTCCCAGGCCGCGAAGGTCGACCGGAAGTAGGCTTCGACCACCTGGCGCCGGAAGATCGGCGGCTCGCCGACGATCCGCGAAAATTCGGCGACGCGCTTGTTCTCGTCCATGACGCAATCGGCGTCGCGGAACTTGGAGCCGTTGCGCTTGCGCAGGAATGTCTTCAGCTCCTCGTCGATCATCTGCTCGTAGAGCTCGGTCGCCGTCAGCCCTTCCGGGAATTCGGGGTAGCGGTACTGAACGCGCTCGACGGAGGCGAGGAAGTCGTTGAAGTTGCGATTGCCGAGCTGTGACTCGAACGGATAGACGAGCAGGTCGGGATGGCCGTCGAAGTGGCGGTGGGTAACGTTGCCGCCGTGCTCGAAGCCCGCGGAAATCATGGCCAGCCTGAAGTCGCCCATGCATCTACCCCTGTGTCGTGAAACGACTGTTCTGGAGCCCCCGTTTAGCTTCGTGGGCCGGATAATCAAGTTCGGATCGGCGCTCCGTTGACCGGCCCAGGGAACCGATCTACCCCGAAGCATGCGTGTTCTTATCACCGGTGCGAGTGGCTTTCTGGGCTCCTACCTCGTTGCGGACCTGCTGGCGCGGGGGCACGAGGTGGCTGTTCTGTTGCGGCCGGACAGCGATCGCTGGCGCCTCGGGGAGACCTATGACCGCCTGCACGTAATTCCGGGCGCCCTGGAGCATCTGGAGGGGCTGCGCGGCGTCCTGGGCGCATTTGCGCCGGAGGCTGTTGTGCACATGGCCTGGCGCGGCGTTGCGGGTAGCGACCGCAACAGCCCGGTTCAGGCGGCGAACGTCGCCGATGCGGTCGGACTTGCCGAGCTCGCCGCCGAGGCCGGCGCCAGAATATTCGTCGGGGCCGGATCACAGGCCGAATACGGTCCCTATGATCGCGCTATCCGCGAGGACGACATCCCGCGGCCGACGACGCTTTACGGCAAGGCCAAGCTCGCTGCCGGATCGATGGCGATGCGACTGTGCGAAGAGCGGGGCCTGCGCGCGGCGTGGCTGCGGATCTTCTCGACCTATGGCCCGAAGGATGCCGACCACTGGCTGATCCCGAGCATGATCCGGAACCTGCGCTCGGGACAACATATGGCGCTGACGGCCTGCGAGCAGCGCTGGGGATTTTTGCACGCGCGTGATGCGGCCGCGGCCTTCCGGCTGGCGACCACGCACACTGGCGCGAGCGGCATCTACAACGTCGGCAGCCCGGAGGCGCCGCCGCTGCGCGAGACGGTGACGCGGCTGCGCGATCTCGTCGATCCCGGCGCAACCCTGGGGTTCGGCGAGTTGGCGTACCGGCCCGATCAGGTTATGATTCTGGCTGCGGACGTTTCGCGCATGCTCGCGTTGGGCTGGAGGCCCGAAGTGTCGTTGGACGAAGGACTACGCGAAACGGTAAACTGGCATGACACGACCAACTCTTCCCGCAAATCGTCCTGAGCCGAAGGAATTTGCGCGACGCATTCGCGCGCACGCACTGCGCATGGTGCACGCCGCCAAGGCCTCGCATATCGGCGGCTGCCTCTCGATGGCGGACATCCTTGCGGTGCTGTACACGCGGATCCTGCGCCTCGATCCCGCCGAGCCGCACAGCCCGGGCCGCGACCGCTTCGTGCTCAGCAAGGGCCACACCACGGCGATCATGTACGCCACGCTCGCCGAATGCGGTTTCTTTTCGCTGGCCGAACTCGACACCTATTGCCGTGACGGATCGATCTTCACCGGGCACGTCAGCCATGCCGTTCCCGGTGTCGAGGTCTCGACCGGCTCGCTCGGCCATGGTCTGCCGATCGCAATCGGCATGGCACTGGCGGCGCGCTCCGCAGGTGCCGGCAGCCGCGTGTTCTGCCTGCTCAGCGACGGCGAATGCGATGAGGGCTCCAACTGGGAGGGCATCCTGTTCGCGCCCCATCACAAGCTCTCCAATCTCTGCGTCATCGTCGATTTCAACAAGATCCAGAGCTTCGGCTCGGTCGCCGAGGTGCTGAACCTCGATCCGTTCGCGGAGAAATGGAAGTCGTTCGGCTGGCAGGTCGAGGAGATCGACGGCCACGACGTCGTCGCGCTGGAGCGCTTACTGAGCGCCGTGCCGGCACCATCGGGCCGGCCGACCGTGGTGATCGCGCACACCGTGAAGGGCAAGGGCGTGAGCTTCATGGAGAACAAGCTCGAATGGCACTATCGTTCGCCGTCCGATGAACTGCTCGCGCAGGCGCTGGCCGAGATCGGCGCATGAGGACGACCTTCATCGAGAGCCTGTCGCAGGCAGCGAGCGAGAACCCCGATATCTGGCTGCTCTGCGGCGATCTCGGCTATTCCGTGCTGGAGCCCTTTGCGGCGAAGTTCCCAGAGCGCTATCTCAATGTCGGCGTCGCCGAGCAGAACATGGCGGGCATGGCTGCCGGCATCGCGCTGTCGGGCAAGACGGTCTTCATCTACTCGATCGGCAACTTCCCGACGCTTCGCTGCCTGGAGCAGCTCCGCAACGACGTCTGCTATCACGGGGCCGACGTCAAGGTCGTAGCGGTGGGCGCCGGCTACGCCTATGGCGGCCAAGGCTACACCCACCATGCTTTGGAAGACGCAGGCATCATGTCAATGCTGCCGGGCATCGAGATATTCGTGCCCTGCGATCCCATGGAGGTGCGCGCCGCGACCCGTCTGATCGCGGCAAGCCGCAAGCCGTCCTACTTGCGGCTCAGCCGGCAGGGTGAGCCAGATCTCGGGGCCGCAGTGGCCGACCCGCGCAAGCCGCGAATCCTGCGTGCGGGACAGGAGGTCGTCATCCTCGCGTCCGGACCAATCGCCTCGCGCGCGCTGGAGGCGGCCGGCGAACTCGCCGGACGCGGCAGGGAGGTCGGCGTGGTCAGCGTCTCCTGCCTGAAGCCGCTCGACGACGCTGCGATCCGTGCGGCCGTGCGCGACGCCTCTCTCATCGTGACGCTCGAGGAGCACATCCTGCGCGGCGGGCTGTTCAGCCTGGTGGCGGGCGCGTTCGCCGGCGATGCGCAGCGGCCGCCGGTCACGGGTCTCGGTATCCCCGAGCAGGGCGGCAAGACGTCGAGCGCGGGTTCGCGCGAGGCGTTGCTCGACGCCGCCGGCCTGTCGGTGCAGGCGATCGTCGCGCGGATCGAGCAGTCGCTGGCGAAACGCTGACGGGCCTGCCTTACGCTCCCGAAGGCGGCGGCGGTCCGAAATTGACGCGCTCGCGCTCGAACACCACGGGCTTGTCGCGCACCTGCCCGTAGATCGCGAGCACATATTCGCCGATCATGCCCATGAAGAACAGCTGCACTCCGCCGAAGAAGAACATGGCGACGATCAGCGTGAGAATGCCTGGTTCGGCGAGCTTCTGATAGAGCACCAGGCCGATGATGAAATTGACGATTGCGTATACGATGCTCACGCCCGATATCACAAAGCCCGCGAACAGGCCGAAGCGTACCGGCGCGGTGGTGAAGGACACCAGCCCGTTGATGCCCTGATCGATCAGCGCGCTGGCGCGGTTCTTCGAAAGCCCTTTCTTGCGCTCGCGCCAAGTGTAGGGCACGCCGACCATGCGGCCGCCGCACTCGAACGTCATCATTCGCATGAACGGATAGGCGTCACGAATGTGACGCATGGCCTCGACAACACGCCTGTCGACCAGTTGGAAGTCACCGACGCCCGGAGGCACCTTGAGCTCGGAAAATCTGGTCAACACACGATAGTAGGCGTCTCGGAGGCCGCGCATCAGACGGCTTTCTTCCCGGACGGCGCGGATGCCGTAAACGATCTCGTTGCCGGCCTCCCACAGCTTGACGAATTGGGGAAGCAGTTCCGGCGGGTCCTGAAGATCGGCCGGCATGAACAGGAGAACCGCGTCGCCCCTGCTTGCCATCACGCCATTGTAGGTGTTGCGCAGCGGCCCGAAATTGCGCGCGTTGACGATGACCTTCACCAAGGGATCCTGTGCAGCGATCTCGCGCAGGATCTCGACAGTGCGATCATCGGAGGCATTGTCACAGAAGATGTGCTCGCGCTGATAACCCTTCAGCTCATCGTCGAAGATCTTCCGGATCGCTTCGTAGCAATCCCTGACGTTGAGCTCCTCATTGAAGCAAGGAGTGACGATACTTATGGTCTTCACTACCAAAATCCTGCAGCCAGCGACAGGCCACGACCTCGTCCAACAACGGCTTCGAGCCACGCGCAAAACGGGAATTCATGCGGACTAGACCACTATGAAAGCCCACATGCAAGCGTCGCGGCTCGCCTTCGAACTGCACAGGATTTTAGATGAGCCGCGCTGTTGCGCTAGCTAGGCTCTCGCGCGAACCAATGTCGCATGACGGATCGTCGAGACGACAAGGCCGGGCGTGAGACAGGCTTTTTTCCGGCCACGCCGCATCGGTCATCTGGCGGCCACCGGACCGCCGAACCGATAATTCACGCCGAAGCGCAGGACGTTGTCGGTGACGTGCGAGCGATAGCCGACGACCAGCGGCGCACCGCTGAGTGCGATCACCGGCGTTGCAATCGAGCCCGAGACGGTTCCGAGATCGACATAGAGATATTCGAACCTGGCGCTCCAATTGTCGGCGAACGCACCTTCGATGCCGGCGCCTGCGCTCCAGCCGACCTTGGTGGTGCTGCTGCTGAAGCTTGCCGCAACAGGCGTGAACGTCCCGCCGTCGGCGCCTGGGAAGCCGCCGACATTGATCGCGCTCACGCTGCCCGAGGTGGAGACACGGCCATAGGCGAGACCGCCGGTGCCGTAGAACAGCACGCGCGGCGCCACGGCGACGCCGAGACGGCCGCGAACGGTGCCGAACCAGTCGAGCTTCTGGGTGAGATTGAACGCGACCGGCAGCGCAGGATCGAACGTGTTGTCGCCGCGATGGCCCGGTGTACAGACGCCGTCCTGCAAACCGGCCGGCGCGCCGGCGCACAGCGCGTCGATGCTGCCCTTCTGGCCGCTGCCCTGGAAATCGGCCTCGATGCCGGCCAGGAACATGTCGCGCTGCCAGTTGTAGCCGATCTGTCCGCCGCCGGTGACGCCGTTCAGGTCGAACGTGCCTCTACTCGAGCTCAGCAGCGCGCCGCCTCCGCTGTCGATGAAGTCCGCCGTCGTCCCCGAGCGGCCCCAGCCATAGCCGATGTTGAGACCGGCATAGAAGCCGCTCCAATCGTATCCGGGATCGACGACCGCCGGCGGAGCCTTGGTATAGACGCGCGGCACCGCCATATCGGCGGCAAAGGCCCGCGGTGCGAGCAGCATTCCGATCGCGGCCGCAACCAGCAAAGTTCGTGTCATCAGATTTCCCTCGACAAGCGGCGTTACGCCTGCTCGCGCGATGCGCGGACGATTCAGTGCCGCGACACTAGGAAAGCGCGCATCGCTCCGCGTCCTGCGTTCGAAGGTCAGTCGTTTGGAGGACGCAAGCCGCCGATCGCGCGCGGAAGGCATGCGTGGGCCATCCGGTCGATCGCAAAATCGCTGCTATTTCAGCGCGTTTCGATGATCGGGATAAATTCTGCGGACTGGCGCCATAGCCTCGAGAGCCGCTCGATGCGGACTGCTTCGTGGTCCAACCAGTAAAGATCACGCCGTGGATGTGGTACGCCCGCAACAGACGGGGCTCGCTGCCCGGCCGCCGGCTGCGGCGCGTTTTGCACAGGTCAGGACAGAAACGACAAAGCCCGGCACGAGGCCGGGCTTTGCTTCTTGTTGACGCCTTTGTTGATCTCAGTACCTGGCAACCACCGGGCCGGAGAACTGATAGTTGATGCCGGCACGAAGGATGTGGTCGGTGAAGTGCGACGAGACATTGGCAGCGATCGTGGCGGCCGGCGCCAGCGTGAACGGACCCGATGAGAAGCGGCCGAGATCCATGTAGAGATATTCGAGCTTGGCGCTCCAGTTCTGGGTGATCTTGCCTTCGACACCGGCGCCAACGGTCCAGCCGGCGCGTGTCGTCGAGGTCGACCCGATCGATACGATCGGGAGGCCGCCGCCGCTGAAGCCGTTCATGGTGCCCGTGGTCTTGATCTCGCCGAAAGCCAGACCGCCGGTGCCGTAGAACAGCACCTTCGGGGTCGCCAGGATGCCGACGCGGCCACGGACCGTGCCGAACCACTGCAACTTCTGATCGATCGTCAGCGTCGTGCCGGCGAGACCGCCGGGCGGAAGGAACGTCGGGCCGGGAATACACGGCCCGGGGATGGGAACGACGCCACTGCCTACGCAGCTGTAGACCGCACTGCCCTTCTCGCCCGACCACTGCAGGTCGCCCTCGATGCCGAACAGCCAATTGGCGCTTTGCCAATTGTAGCCGGCCTGGCCGCCGGCGATGCCGCCGTTCATGTCGAACGCCGCATTGGTGATGGAGCCGGCCGGCGGCACGATCGCAGCGCCGGTTGCCGTGTTGAAGTAGGAGACGTCGGTGCGCGAGCGGCCCCAGCTGTAACCGCCATTGGCGCCGACGTAGAAGCCGGTCCAGCTCCAGACCGGATCGACCATGACCGGCGCCTTGACGTAGGGCTTTGCCGCGAGGTCCGCAGCCGTTGCGCCGGTTGCAAACAGCGACATCGCCGCTGCCATTCCAATCACGATCCGCTTCATGGAATTCCCTCCGCACAATCTTGTGATCGAAATATACTCCTTTGCCTGCCCAAGAACTGTGCCGCGCCGGCAACATCCGGAAACAATCGAGCTAAAGTAGCATCCTGACCAGGACACCACCACACCTTCTATACGATTGATATCAAACGATATTACCCGCCAAACTAACCCGACGCGGGTTTGGCCCGCTGCGTCAAGCCGACGCGGGCGAGCAAACCATCGATCACCGGCCAGAACAGCAGCACAATCGCCAGGGTTGTAATGGAGCCGACCAGGCCGTTCGACCAGAACACCTTCAGAGTCCCGCCGGAGCCGATCATCGAGAGGCGGAAGGCATCCTCGGCTCGGTTGCCGAGCACGAGCGCCAGCGTGAACGGCGCGAGCGGAATGCCGATCTTCTTGAAGACGTAGCCGACGACACCGAAGCCCAGCATCAGCCAGATGTCGAACATCGCGTTCTGGATCGCGTAGGCGCCGATCGCACAGGACACCACGATCATCGGCGCCACCGCCGCGAACGGCACGCGCAGGATCGAGGCGAAGATCGGCACCGTCGTCAGCACCAGCACGAGGCCGACGACGTTGCCGAGATACATCGAGGCGATCAGCCCCCAGACGAAATCCTTGTGCTCGACGAACAGCAGCGGGCCCGGATTGAGCCCCCACACCATCAGGCCGCCGAGCAGGATGGCGGCGGTGCCGGAGCCGGGGATGCCGAGCGCCAGCATCGGCAGCAGCGCGGCGGTACCGGAGGCATGCGCCGCCGTCTCCGGTGCGAACACGCCCTCGATGCGCCCCTTGCCAAAACTCTCGGGATCCTTCGAAAAGCGCTTGGCGAGATTATATCCCATGAACGACGCCGCGATCGCGCCGCCCGGGGTGATGCCGAGCCAGCAGCCGATGAAGGAGGAGCGCAGCAGCGTCACCCAGTATTTCGGCAGGTCCTTCCAGACGCCGAGCACGACGCGGAGCGAGATGCTCGCCGCATGTCCCCGCAGCGCCAGACGCTCCTCCATCGTCAGCAGGATCTCGCTGATGCCGAACAGGCCGATGACGGCGACGAGGAAGTTGATGCCGCGCAAGAGCTCGGACGAGCCGAAGGTCATGCGCAGATTGCCCGACACCGTGTCCATGCCGATACCCGCGAGCAGGAGCCCGAGCGACATCGAGATGACCGTCTTGTGCTTGGCCTCGCGCCCGAGACCAACGAAGGAGCAGAAGGTCAACAGATACACCGCAAAGAACTCGGGCGGGCCGAACTTCAGCGCAAAGGACGAGATCATCGGCGCAAGGAAGGTGATCAGGAGCACCGCGACCAGCGAGCCGATGAAGGAGGACGTGAACGCCGCGGTCAGCGCCTCCGCCGCCCTGCCCTGCTGCGCCATCGGATAGCCGTCGAACGTTGTAGCGACCGACCAGGCTTCACCGGGAATATTGAACAGGATCGAGGTGATCGCGCCGCCGAACAGCGCCCCCCAGTAGATGCAGGACAGCATCACGATCGCCGAAGTCGGATCCATCGTGAAGGTGAGCGGCAGCAGGATAGCAACGCCATTGGGGCCGCCGAGGCCCGGCAGCACGCCGACGAAGACGCCGAGCACCAGCCCGACCATCATCAGCACCAGCGTCTTCCACGTCAGCAGGACGGCGAAGCCGTGGAGCAGGAGACCGAAAGCTTCCATCGCGGGCCCGCCTAGTGGCCGAAGGCCGCTTCGAGCGGCCCTTTCGGCATGATGACGTCGAAGGCGATGTCGAAGGTGACGAACATGATCGCCGTGAACACGAAGGCGGTGAGCAGGGACTTCCACGGCGCGATCTTGCCGATCACGCGCATGAAGCTCGCAATCAGCAGGAAGCTCGCGACATAGAGGCCGAGGAACTGCGTCACCAGGCAGAACAGCAGCGTCGGCACGAACACCGCCATCACGCGGCGCGCCTGCGCGCGCGTGACGAAAGTCTCAGCCGCCTTGCGGTGCGCGACCAGCGCCGCGATCAGGCCGTAGAGACTGCCGCCGCCGAGGATGACGGAGAGATAGAACGGGAAATAGCCGGGCTCGGGCCCGGTCGAATCCCAGGAGGCGCCGGTGCGCCAATTGTCGTAGCCGAGCGTTGCGGCCAGCGCGAACAAGAGGATGCAGACGAATATCTCGATCGTGCCGGAGGAGACGACGGAGGGTGAATCCTCTTCAGGCGCGGTCGGATCGTCGACGACGATTTCAAGATCGGTTTGGGACATGCTCTGCCAGATCAAGTTGCGCTGTCATCATCCGCGAAAGCGGATGATCCAGTACGCCGTGCAGAAGCCGTCTTCGAGTTCTGTGCAATACTGGATGCCCCGCCTTCGCGGGGCATGACGCGGAGGATGTGCTTACTTCGCGACGAAACCCGCTTCCGTCATCAGCGACTTGTTGACGGCATCATCCTCCTCGAGGAATTGCACCATGTCCTTGCCGGTGAGGAAGATCGGCTTCAACGCCTGCTTTTCCATGTAGTCCTTGTACTCGGCGGTCTGGGTCACCTTGTGGAACAGCTCGACATAGAACGCCTGCTGCTCCGGCGTGACCTTGCCGGGCAGGAACATCGCGCGCAGCATCAGATACTGGACGTCGACGCCCTCCTCCTTGCAGGTCGGGATGTCGGCCCAGGACTGCGTGTCCGTCACCTTGGTGGTGTAGGAGATCCGTTCCTTGTCGAAGACGCAGAGCGGCCGCACCTGGCCGGCGCGCCAGACTTCGAGATTTTCGGATGGATTGTTGACGTTGGCTTCGGTGTGGTTGCCGACGAGCTGGGTCGCGGCCTCGCCGCCGGACTTGTAGGGCAGATAGGAGAATTTCGCGCCGGTCTTCTGCTCGAGGAAGACGGTGAGCACGTGATCTTCACGCTTGGAGCCGGTGCCGCCCATCTTGAACGGCGCGCTCGCCGCCTTCGCCGCCGCGACGAATTCCTTCACGGTCTTGGGACCCGCGCTGTTGTCCCACAGCACGAACTGGTCGAGCGCGATCACCGAGACCGGGGTCAGCTCACGCCAGTTGAACGGGATCTTCGCCGACAGCGGCAGCATGTAGATCAGCGAATAGGCGATCAGCACCTTGTTCGGATCGCCCTCGCTGGACTTCATGTACATCAGCGCTTCCGCGCCCGAAGCCCCGCCCTTGAGCGAGACGACGATCGGCTGCTTCATCAAATTGTTCTTCTGGATCGCGGCCTGCATCATCCGCGCCATCTGGTCGGAGGCGCCACCCGCGCCCGCCGCCACCACGATCTCGACCGGTTTGGTCGGCTCCCAAGCGGCAAAGGCCGGCGTGCCGCAAAGCGCGGCGGCCAGCGTGATCGCGGCCTTCATTCCATGTCTCACGCGCGTCTTCCCTATTCTTCGCCTATGTTATTGTTTGGATTGGTAATTCAAGATTCAGGCGAATTGCATTGTGCGGGCGAATGCCGGCCAGTTCAAGCCGGCCCGGCACCGCCCCGCTTATGACTTTGGAATGAGATCGATTGCAAGCACACGCTTGCAATCGATCCTCGAGACTGTGGCCTGCAGCCCAACCTCCAGGCGTGAATCCCGTTCATCCCCTTCGCCGCGGCTCGATCAGACCCGCCCCCTGCGCTGGTCCGAACATTAGTTCAATATCGCCCCGTGGGAAGGCAACGACTATGCGGATCTCGCGGAATTCCCGAAGCAGATGTTCTTCCTCCACTATGGACCTTGGATGGGTTGGCCGGCCTACCTCGTTCAGCTTCCATTGGTTCTTTTCGCAGCCTACCTGCTATGGATTGCAATGCGCGTAGAGACCCCCGCACACCAGCAGTAACGATCAGACCGTTCTCTGCACGCGTTTCGGCCCTCTCGATCATCGATGGCCCATGGTCTATCGAGAAATTAGCCCGTCTGGGTCAATCGAGAGATGCTTGTCACATTCTTGTGCGACAGAGTTCGAAAGGCCGCCGGAAGCATCGGTCGCCTTCCGCTCCTCTCTGACGCTCCTGTAGGAAATGGCCTTCTCGTTCGCTCCATGTCGCACACGCCGGGGAGCGATGCACGACTCCAATCAAGGCTCCAGCACAGGGCGGTCGACCACTATCCGAGGCGGCCTGCTATCCCCGCCTGTCGTGGTTGCGGCCGTCGTCACAAGTCTTCTGATCGCGCCGGGCGCAGACGGGCTGCTGGGTGCATATCTCGCAACGTTGATGCTGGCCATCGCCTCTAACGATGCCCGTTGCTACCTCATTCCAAACGAACTGACCGCCGCGGCCTTCGGACTCGCTTTTCTGCACGCAGCAGCAATCACTCCCGATGCTGGTGCATCATCCATGCTCTGGATGGTCTTCCGCGCCTCTGCGGTAGCTCTGCCGTTGTTGCTTCTCTCGGTGTTCTATCACCATTGGCGAGGCCGGGAGGGATTGGGGCTTGGGGACGTCAAGCTTGCCGCGGTTGCCGGTGCCTGGCTCGAACTCCCGACAGCGGCTGCGGTGATCGAGTTGGCAGCGCTTTCAGCGATTGCCGCCTATATCGCAGCAGCGGCAATGCGCAGGCGACCAATGCGGGCGACGGCATTCCTGCCGTTCGGACTCTTCATGGCGCCGGCAATCTGGATCGGCTGGCTAAGCGAACGTTTGCTGCTGCGTTGGGCATATCCCTGGCCCGGCTGACCGGAGCGAAGGCTGCGAGGTGATCCGCTTGGCTCGCGCGCCCGCTTTTGTCATCGAGACGCGGAGATGCCGTCGCGCTACTTGCCCTTCCAGTTCGGCGTGCGCTTGTTGAGGAAAGCGTCCATGCCCTCGCGGAAATCTTCGCTCATATAGGCCTTGAGGATCAGGTCCTCGCCTTCCTCGCGCGACAGCGTGCGGCGGATGCGGCGCACCGCTTCCTTGGTGGCTTCCAGCGTCAGCGGCGCGTGGCTCGCGACCAGCTTGGCGGTTTCGTCGGCGCGGCGCTGCAGCGTCTCGACGTCGGGCACGATTTCGGTGAGCAGGCCGAGCGCCAGCGCCTCGGGCGCCTCGACCAGGCGCGCCCTAAAGATCATGTCTTTAGTGCGGGCGGGACCGACCAGCGCGACGACGCGGCTGATGTTGGACATCGACAGGCAGTTGCCGAGCGTGCGCGCGATCGGAAAGCCCATCCGCGTCGTCTCGGTGCCGATGCGGAGATCGCAGCAGGCCGCAATGCCGGCGCCGCCGCCGGTGCAGGCTCCCGCGATCGCCGCGATCACGGGCACGCGGCATTGCTCGAGCGTGCCGAGCACGCGGTCGATGCGGGCCTCGTAGTCGAGGGCGTCCTGCGCGGTCTTGAAGGCACGAAACTGGGAAATGTCGGTGCCGGAGGCAAATGCCTTGTCCCCGGCGCCGGTCAGGATCAGCGCCTTGATCGAACGGTCGGCGTTGATCTCGGTGCAGATCTCCGCCATGCGGTCATACATGGCGAAGGTCATGGCGTTGCGCGCCTGGGGGCGGTTGAAGGTGATCCGCGCGATGCCGTCCGTGACGGAGTAGAGCAGGTCTTCGTTGGTCGTCGTCGGTGCGTTCATCGCGCGCTCACTTTCCAGTTCAGTTCAGGCGACCTGGGCTTTGGTCATCGGCACCACATCGCGTCCCTTCAGGACGTCCATGGCAGCCAGCACGCCGCCGCTCCGGTGCGGAATCTTTGCAAGATCCAGGCCCATCTCGACGCCGGCGAGCGTGCCCATCAGCATCAGATCGTTGAAATGGCCGATATGGCCGATGCGGAACACCTTGCCCTTGACCTTGTTCAGCCCGGTGCCGAGCGACATGTCGAAGTTTTCCAGCACCACCTTGCGGAAGGCGTCGGCGTCGTGTCCGTCAGGCACGCGCACGCCGGTCAGCGCCGGCGAATGTGCGGCGGGATCGGCACATTGCGTCTCCAGGCCCCAGACCTTGACCGCCGCGCGCGTCGCGGCGCTGTGGCGCTTGTGACGGGTCCAGACGTTCTCCAGCCCCTCCTCCTCCAGCATCTTGACCGCTTCGCGCAGGCCGTAGAGCAGGTTGGTGGCGGGCGTGTAGGGGAAGGTGCCGAGCTTGTTGAAGGTGATGACCTCCTGCCAGTCCCAATAGGAACGCATGCCGGGATTGGCCTTCGCCACCGCGAGCGCCTTCTCCGAGACAGCGTTGAAGCTGAGGCCGGGCGGCAGCATCAGGCCCTTCTGCGAGCCGGCGACCGAGACGTCGACGCCCCAGGCGTCATGCTCATATTCCATCGAGCCCAGGCCGGAGATGGTGTCGACCATCAGCAGCGCCGGATGCTTGACGCGGTCGAGCAGCTTGCGCACCTCCAGCGGCGGCGTCACGCAGCCGGTCGAGGTTTCGTTGTGCACGACGCAGACCGCCTTGATCGCGTGCTGCTTGTCGGCGGTCAGGCGCTTCTCGATCTCGGCGAGGTCGGCGCCGTGGCGCCAGTCGCTCGGGATGAAATCGACGTCGATCTTGAATTTCTCGGCGATGCCGCGCCACAGCACGGCGAACTGGCCGGTCTCGCACATCAAGACCTTGTCGCCGGGCGCGAACACGTTGACCATCGCCGCTTCCCAGGCACCGGTCCCGGACGAAGGGAAGATGATCACGGGCTGCTTGGTGCGGAACACCCGCTGCATCGCGGCCAGCACGCCGAAACCGAGCTCGGCGAATTCCGGACCGCGATGGTCCAGCGTCGGCATGTCCATCGCCCGCAGCACGCGGTCCGGCACATTGGTCGGTCCTGGAATCTGTAGGAAATGCCTTCCACTATGCACGGTCATCGGCGTCCTTCCCGGTCTTGAATCTGTCTTTGAGCCTGTCTTGGCTTTGCGTCTGTCGGCCTCGATCGAAAGGCCTTGGCGAGCCGTTCGCATATCATTATTCGCCGGGCTTGTCCCTCGCCGGGTGGGGTCCGTCAAGGCACAAGAAGCAGGGCTCGCCTTGCCAAGGGGCCCGCCGGTAGGCAAGACGGGGGCGGCGAACAGGCGAGAGCGGACCATGGCGGCTGAAGTGGCCGGAAAATCACAGGAATCGGCCCAAATGGACGGCCTGGCGGCACGGCTGGCCCGGGAGATTTCGGGCGACGTCCTGTTCGACCCGTTCAGCCGCGGCCGCTACGCCACCGACGCCTCGTTCTACCAGATCGTGCCGGCCGGCGTGGTGGTGCCGCGCAGCATGGACGAGGCGCTGCGGACGCTCGCGATTGCCCGCGAAAAGGGACTGAAAGTCACCCCGCGCGGCGGTGGCACCTCGCAATGCGGCCAGACCGTCAACGACGGTCTCGTGGTCGATCTGTCGAAGCACCTCAACCGCATCCTGTCGCTCGACGTCGAAAGCCGGACCTGCGTGGTCGAGCCCGGCATCGTGCTCGACGACCTCAACCGCCAGCTCAAAAAGCACGGCCTGTGGTTTCCGGTCGACGTTTCCACGGCCTCGCGCGCCACCATCGGCGGCATGGCCGGCAACAATTCCTGCGGCGGCCGCAGCCTGCGCTACGGCACCATGCGCGACAACACGCTGTCGATGGAGGCGGCCCTTGCCGACGGCACGCTCAGCCGCTTCGGTGAGGTCTCCCGCGATCTCTCCGAGATCGACGCAAGCGACAGCGCACGGTCCCTGTTCCGCGATATGCTCGATCTCGGCACGCGCGAGGCCGACGAAATCGCCGCGCGCTTCCCACAGGTGCAGCGCCGGGTCGGCGGCTACAATCTGGATGCGCTGGTACCGCGCAATGCGCCCAACAACATGGCGCATCTGCTGGTCGGCTCCGAAGGCACGCTGGCCTTCACCACCAAGGTCGAGCTGAAGCTGTGGCCCGTCATCCGCAACAAGGCGCTCGGCATTTGCCATTTCGGCAGTTTCTATGAGGCGATGGACGCGGCCCAGCACCTGGTCAAGCTGAAGCCGATCGCGGTCGAGCTGGTCGACCGCACCATGCTCGCGCTCGGCCGCGACATCGCGATGTTCCGCCCCATCATCTCCGCAGCGATCAAGGGCGATCCGGATGCCGTGCTGGTCGTGGAGTTCGCGGAAGAAGACCAGGCCGACAATCTCATGCGCCTCAAGCAGCTCGGCGAGCTGATGGGCGATCTCGGTTTCGGCTGGAATAACGACAAGCGCAAATGGGGCGGCGTGGTGGAGATCACCGAGCCCGCGCTTCAGGGTGGCATTGCCGATTTCCGCGCCGCCGGCCTCAACGTCATGATGTCGATGAAGCAGGAGGGCAAGCCGGTCTCCTTCGTCGAGGACTGCGCCGTGCCGCTGCCCCATCTCGCCGACTACACCGCGCGGCTGAACGAAGTGTTTGCCAAACACGGCACCAGCGGCACGATGTATGCCCATGCCTCCGAGGGCTGTCTGCACGTGCGTCCCGTTCTGAACCTGAAGCTGGAGAAGGACGTCAAGGCGATGCGCGCCATTGCCGAAGAAGCCTTCGCGATGGTGCGCGAGTACAAGGGCTCGCATTCCGGCGAGCATGGCGACGGCCTGGTGCGCTCGGAATTCCACGAAGCCATGTTCGGCGAACGTCTCGTTGCCGACTTCAGGGAAGTGAAGCAGCGCTTCGATCCCGGCGGCGTCCTCAACCCCGGCAAGATCGTCGACGCGCCCAAAATGGACGACCGCTCGCTGTTCCGCTTCAAGCCCGGCTATCGCGTCACTGAGCTGAAGACGAAGCTCGACTGGTCCGCCTACCCCGGCGCCGGCGGCGGCTTCCAGGGCGCGGTCGAGATGTGCAACAACAACGGCGCCTGCCGCAAGCTCGAGGGCGGCGTGATGTGCCCGTCCTACCGCGCAACGCGCAACGAGAAGGACGTCACGCGCGGCCGCGCCAACACGCTGCGGCTCGCCATCTCCGGCCAGCTCGGCGCAGGCGCGCTCTCCTCCGACGAGATGATGGAGACGCTGAAACTCTGCGTCTCCTGCAAGGCCTGCCGCCACGAATGCCCGACCGGCGTCGACATGGCCAAGATGAAGATCGAGGTGCTGGCGGCACGCGCCGCCTCCCACGGGCTGACGCTGCGCGATCGGCTGGTCGGCTACCTCCCGCATTATGCCGGCCTTGCCTCGCGCTTCGCGCCGCTGGCGAATTTGCGCAACCGCAGCCCGCTGCTGCGAAAGCTGTTCGAGCGCTTCGCCGGCATCAGCGCACGCCGCGCCCTGCCCGCCTTCCGCAGCGACGTTTTCGTGGCGCCGGCCGCCAGCGTCGGTCCACAGACCGGCCGCGAAGTCGTGCTGTTCGCCGACACTTTCAACCGCATCTACGAGCGCGAGAATCTCGACGCCGCGCTGCGCGTGCTTAACGCCGGCGGCTATCGCGTGCATTTGCCGAAGCCCACGAACGGCGGCCGCCCACTGTGTTGCGGCCGCACCTTCCTCTCCGCCGGCCTCGTCGACGAAGCCAGGTCGGAGCTCGATCGCCTGGTGTCCGCCTTCGCGCCCTTCGCCGCACGCGGCGTGCCGATCGTCGGCCTCGAGCCGAGCTGTCTCCTGACGCTGCGCGACGAGCTCGCCTCGCTGCGCAAGGACGACGACGCCAGGGCCGTCGGCGCCCACGCGCTGACCTTCGAGGAGTTTCTGGTGCGCGAGGCCGAGGCCGGCCGGCTGCAACTGCCGCTCGGCGCCATCGCCGACAAGGCCGTGGTGCACGGTCATTGCCATCAAAAATCCTTCGGCGCCTTCAAGCCGGTCGAGCAGGTGCTACGCCTCGTCCCTGGCCTTGAGGTCGAGACCATCGAGTCGAGCTGCTGCGGCATGGCCGGCGCCTTCGGCTATGGCGCGGACACCTATGACGCCTCGATCGAGATGGCCGAGCTGTCGCTGCTCCCCGCCGTGCGGCGTGCAGGTGAGGCAACGCTTGTCGTCGCCGACGGCACCTCCTGCCGGCACCAGATCCACGATGGTACCAAGCGCGAGGCGCTTCACGTCGCGCGCGTGCTGGCGATGAGCCTCGATCGCGCAACAACCCAATCCACCCCTCCCGCCGCAAAGGAACCCAGCCATGGCTGACCTCACACTCGACGCCGCCCGCAAGATCCTCGACGCCGCCTTCGCAAAAGCCACCGAATTGAAGCTCAAGCCGCTGGTCGTCACCATCCTCGACGCGCGCGGCGTGCTCAAGCTCGCCGCCGCGCAGGACGGCACCAGCCTGATGCGTGCGGAGATCGCGCACGGCAAGGCCTATGGCGCGCTCGCCATGGGCATGGGCTCGCGCGCGCTCTATCAGCGCGCCCAGGAGCAGGCCTATTTCATCGACGCCGTGAACACGATTGCGAAAGGCGCGCTGGTGCCGGTCCCCGGCGGCGTGCTGATCCTGGACGGCATCACGCTGCTCGGCGCCGTCGGCGTCTCCGGCGACACTTCCGACAATGACGAGGCCTGCGCAGTGGCAGGCATCCAGGCGGCGGGACTGAAGGCCAACGCGGGCTGACGTCATCGTAGGGTGGGTTCGCCGAAGGCGTAACCCACCACTGTTCGTTTCCGTAGGAACGGAGGTGGGTTACGCCGAGCAGATGCGCTTCGCGCATCTGCAGGGCTAACCCACCCTACGCAGCTACAATCCCTTGCGCTGCCCGACGGGCAAAACACCCCATCTGTCGGTCAATGCGCGCCGCCAAAAATATTCGCCTTTACAGAAATTCGGAATCGGCGGATATTGCGAGCACTCCGGCCCAAGGAAGAGGGGCGTATCGCGATCGTCACGAACGCGGGCCGGACGGCGGTGGACGTGGGCCACATCGGTGCGACGGTGATCGCAGGGCGGGAAACCGTGAGCGAGGCACATCGCACGTACGACCGGTGTGATCCGCGTACGGCAAAATCGTGTGGTCCTGGCGCCCGCAGGCTGGCGTCAAGCGTTGCGGTGATGTGGCGGCCCGACCGGGCCCGCGCATCAGCCATCCGCAAGGCGACGGGGGCAATAGTGCATCGCTCCCCGGGGAGAGCGCGACATAAGCCGTAAAGCCACCGCGCAGGGAAGGCCGGATGTTTGGCTTCACCTGTATGCCGCTGTGCAGATTTCTCACTACGACTTCGCACAGTGGACCGCGGGTGCCAGCCGGCACCCGGTCTTCCCTGCGCCCTCTTTCATTTGAGGGTGAGACGATGAAGCAAAGCTCGGACGAATACGTCGCGAGAATGCGAAGCTGCGTCTGCTGTATGAGATGTAAATTGGGGAGCGACGGGACGATGGCTGTATCACCGTCACCCTGAGGTGCGCGTTCTGCGGCGCAATCGCGCCGCCGAACAAGCCTCGAAGGGCGACGGCCCGGCTGCATCTCGGCCGTACATCCTTCGAGGCTCCCGGCGCGCTGCTAACCGCATCGCGCCACTCGCACCTCAAGATGACGGGTCTAACAATGTCACCTCCCCGTCCAGACCGGCTTGCGCTTTTCGCCGAACGCCTTCAGCCCCTCTTTCGCGTCCTCGGTCATCGCGAGCAGCGCGATCTGGCTTTCGGTGTAGGCGATGCTCTCGTCGAACGACATCGCGGCGATGGCGCGCATGGCGTACTTGCCGCGGCGGATCGCGGTCGGGGACTTGTCGACGATGCGGCCGATCAGCCAGTCGACCCTGGCATCCAGCTCGGCGGCAGGCACGACGTAGTTGAGCAGGCCCGCGGCTTGCGCGGCCTTGGCATCGAACGGCTCGCCGGTGAGCGCCCATTCGTTGACGAGCCGCGGCGGCGCGATGTTCTGCAACAGGCTCAGCACCTGCATCGGGAACACGCCGACCTTCACCTCTGGCAAGCCGAAGATGACGTGATCGGCCGCGATCGCCATGTCGGTCATGCAGAGCAAGCCCATGCCGCCGGCCATGCAGACGCCGCCGACCCGCGCAATCGCCGGTTTCGTGGCGTTCTGTGACAAACGTAACAGATCGGCATAGTCGACATTTGGTTTGGAATGGTCCATCGCGAAAGCGGCGCCGGAATTCTGCAGATCGGCGCCCGCGCAGAACGCCTTGTCGCCCGCGCCCGTCAGCACGATGACGCGGACGTCCTTGTCGTCATGCGCGTCGCGATAGCCTTTGGTGATGCCGGCGATCACGTCGCCGTTCAACGCGTTGCGTTTCTCGGGCCGGTTGATGGTGATCCAGAACGCCTGCCCGCGCTTCTCGGTGATGACGGCTGTGGTGTCGGTCATGGCACGCTCGCTTCCTTGCTCCCGTTTTGCCGCCATTTGCGGCAGGTGGGGCGGCGCGCGCAAGGGCAAACTGCAACGCTGTGTCACCATAGCGTGTGGGCGCAACTTGGCTTGCCGATTGAATTATGAACTGCGGCGACTATCCTGACTGGAGATTTTATCACCGATGAGCCATTTCATGCGCGCCGCCGTCATGTTGCTGCTGGCAGGCTTGATCGTCGCAAGCAGCGGAGCCGCAAGCCAGGCGGCCGACGCGACAAAACTCGCGCTGGTGATCGGCAACGCAAAATATCCTGACAATGAATTCGTTCTGAGCGACGCCGCCAACGACGCCCAGGCCGTCGCCGAGGAATTGAAGCGCGACGGGTTCGTCGTCGACCGGCAGAGCAACCTCACGGCCGACGCCATGCGGCAGGCGCTGGATCGCTTCTATGCCCGGATCGAACGCGGCGCCGTCGCGCTGATCTTCTTCGATGGCTTCGGCATCCAGTCCAACCGGCAGACCTATCTGCTGCCGGTCGACGCGCAGATCTGGACCGAGCCGGACGTGTCGCGCGATGGCTTCAGCCTCGACGCCATTCTCGCCGAGATGAACACGCGCGGCGCCGCGATCAAGATCGCGCTGATCGACGCCTCCCGCGGCAATCCGTTCGAACGAAGGTTTCGTCGCTACTCGGCGGGCCTCGCACCGGCGATTGCGCCTGGCAATTCGCTGATCCTGTATTCTGCCGCACTTGGCGCGGTCGTAGCGAACAGCAAGACCGATCGCAGCCTGTTCGTCACCGAGCTGCTGCGCGAGATGCGCGCGCCAAACATCAGCGCCGAGCAGGCATTGACCAACACCAAGAACGGCGTGGTCGCCGCCACCAATAGGGAGCAGGTGCCGTGGTTGTCGTCCTCGCTGACGACGGAGTTCTCGTTCGCAGGCCTGGTGGCAGGGCCGCCGGATAAAAAGGGCGCCGATCCGGCGCAAACGAAGCCTGATCCGCAGAAACAGGTCTGCGAGGCTCCGCAAGCAGAGCCTGCCCCAAGCGCCGACGACCTCGCCAAAGACCTTGTCATCGCCGATCTCACCCGCAGGATCGCGGCCAACGCCGACGATGCCGTCTCTCGCTACAAGCGCGGCCAGGTCTACGCGATCAAGCGTGCCTACGCGCTCGCCATGCAGGATTTCGACGTGGTGATCCGCCGCGATCCCAGGGATGCCGAAGCGCTCAACAACCGTTGCTGGACGCGGGCTGCGACCGGCGATCTGCAAGGCGCCCTCGCCGACTGCAATCTGGCGCTCCAGAGCAATCCCGGATTGAGCGATGCGTTCGACAGCCGCGGACTGGTCAACCTCAAGCTCGGGCGTACCGCCGAGGCGATCAAGGACTACACCGATGCGATCCAGCGCAACCCGCGCTCGTCATCCTCGCTCTTCGGCCGCGGTATCGCCACCAGCAGGAGCGGCGGCAACGGCGCCACTGACATCGCGCAGGCGAAGTCCATGAATCCCAACATCGCCAGGGAATTTGCCGGCTACGGGGTGACGGAGTGTGTGCCTTAGACCGTGGCCGCCTTCTTGATCCAGACCTTGTTGTCGTGGAACGCAGCCCCGCCGATCGGCGCGATGGTGTCCGCGCCCGTCAGCATGTTGATGCCGCGGCCACCGATATGATTCTTGTTGGGGTGAACGGACTCCGCGATCAGCACGCCGCGCCGCACGCCTTCGAACAGGGTCGCGACAAGCGTGGTCTCGCCGCGGGTATTGCCGAGCGTCACGGCGTCGCCGTCGGCGATGTCGAGGGAGGCCGCATCCAGCGGGTGGATCATCACGCTCGCCTTGCCCTCGCGCGCCTGCGATGACGGCGTCTCGTTGAAGGTGGTGTTGAGAAAGCTGCGCGAGGGGCTGGTCGCGAGCCGGAACGGATGGGCCTGGTCGGCGTGCTCGATCACCGCCCAATGGTCCGGCAGCGACGGCATCTTGTCGAAGTCGCCCATCGTCTGCCCGAACGGCGGATGCGCCCAATCGGCCTTGAAGTGGAATTTTTTGTCGGCATGGGCAAAGCCGTCGAGATAATGCGAGGTGCGAAAATCCGGTTGCAGGTCGCGCCAGAGGTCGGCTTCGAGGCCGGCGATGTCGCCATGGCTGCTGAGCTTCAGCGTCGCGTCGATCAATTCGCGCGGGGTCATCTCGAAACCCGGATGTTTGGCGCCGAGGCGCGGCGCCAGCGCCTGCAATACCTGGTGGTTGGAGCGGCACTCGCCGGGCGGGTCGATCAGCTTCGGCCCGACCGAGATGTGCTGGTGGCCGCCGCCATAATAGAGATCGTCATGCTCCATGAACATGGTCGCCGGCAGCACGATGTCGGCCATCGCAGCCGTCTCGGTCATGAACTGCTCGTGCACCGCGACGAACAGATCCTCGCGCGCAAAGCCCTGCCGGACCAGCGCCTGCTCCGGCGCCACCGTCATCGGGTTGGTGTTCTGGATCAGCATCGCCTTGACCGGCCCCTTGCCGAGCAGCGCTTCGGCATCGCCGGTGAGGATGCGGCCAATCTGCGACTGGTCGAGCGCGCGGGTGGTCTTGTCGATGGCGTCGTGGGCTTCGATGATGGATTCGTTGAAGTGCCACAGCGCGAAATTGTTGAAGAAGGCGCCGCCGCCTTCATATTGCCAGGCGCCGGTCACCGCGGGAATGCAGAGCGCCGCATGCATCTGCATCGCGCCGTTGCGCGAGCGGGTGAAGCCGTAGCCGAGGCGGAAGAAGGTCCGCTCGGTCTCGCCGACCAGCTTCGCGAAGGCCTCGATCTCGGCCACCGGCACGCCGCAGATGGCGGAGGCCCATTCGGGCGTGCGCGTCTTCAGATGCGCCTCGAGTTCACCGGGGCAATCGGTGTATTTGTCCATGTAGGCGCGGTCGGCATGGCCGTCGCGAAACAGGACGTGCATGACGCCGCAGGCGAAAGCGCCATCGGTGCCGGGGCGCAGGATGATCTTGATGTCAGCCTGCTTCATGGTCTCGTTGTCGTAGATGTCGACCGCGGCGATCTTGGCGCCACGCTCCTTCCGCGCCCGCGCGGCATGCGTCATCACATTGACCTGGGTGTTGACGGGATTGGTGCCCCAGATCACCACGAGGTCGGACAGCGCCATCTCGCGCGGATCGACGCCGGCGATCTTGCCGGTGCCGATCGCAAAGCCGATGCGCCCGACATTGGCGCAGATCGTCTGATAGAAGCGCGAATATTTCTTCACATGCGTGAGGCGGTTGAGCCCGTCGCGCATCACCAGCCCCATCGTGCCGGCATAGTAATAGGGCCAGATCGATTCCGCGCCGAACTCGCGTTCGGCCTGGTTGAAGCGGTGGCCGATCTCGTCCAGCGCCTCGTCCCACGAGATGCGCGCGAACTGCCCGGAACCCTTCGGCCCGATGCGGCGCATCGGATACATCAGCCTTTCAGGATGATGGATGCGCTCGGCATAGCGGGCAACTTTGGCGCAGACGACGCCGGCCGTGTAGGTCTGCTTCTTCGAACCTCGGACGCGTCCGATGCTGCGGCCTTCGACCACCTCGACATCGAGGGCGCAGGCCGACGGGCAATCATGCGGACAGGTCGAATGGCGGATTTCGATCTTGGCGTGCTGGTTCATCTCCCAGTTCGTAACACCAAAATACCGGCCAGCCGAGCGCATTTTCCCGGCAATGCCCATGCGATTTGCTCAAACCGCACGCGCCGCCGGTTCCCGTCGCGGCCGCGAAGCACGCCGCGGCCACACCGAAAACCGCCTGATATTCCCGGCACAATCGACATTGTGAGGCGTCGACAGCCGGCTTGCCCTGCCGCTACAGTGTCGGTCAAAAGAACGACATCAGGGAGGTGGGCATGATGGCCCGACAATCGATGCTGGCGCTGGCCGCCGGCCTGCTCGCCGCATTCTCAGCAGCCCCCTCAGTCGCACAGGATTATCCCAACCACGCGGTCCGCATTGTCGTCCCGTTCGGCGCCGGCGGTCCGGCCGATGTCGCGGCCCGGCTGATCGGCAACGCGCTCCAGGAGAGCTTTGGCCAGCCCTTCGTGATCGAGAATCGCACCGGCGCGGGCGGCGTCATCGGCACGGTCGAAGCGGCGAAGTCGCCGGCCGACGGCTACACGCTGCTGATGATGTCCAACACCCAGACCGCGAACGAATCGCTGCTGACGCCGGACAAGCGCAAATACGAGCTGATGCGCGACCTCGCGCCGATCGCCCCGGTGAACGCTTCCGATCTCGTCATCGTGGTCAATCCGCAAATTCCGGCCAAGACGCTGCAGGAGTTCATCGCGCTCGCCAAATCGCAACCCGGCAAGCTGAACTATGCCTCATCCGGCCAGGGCACGCCGTATCACATGGCCGGCGAGTTGTTCAAAGCGATGGCCGGTATCGACCTCGTCCACGTCCCCTACCGCAACAGCGGCGAGGCGCGCAGCGGCGTGATCGGCGGACAGGTTCAGATGATGATCGACGCCGTGCCGGCGATGGCGCCGAACATCGGCGAGAGCCAGGTTCGCGCGCTCGCGACCACCGGCAAGCAGCGCTCCGCGGTGCTGCCGAACGTGCCGACCGCGATCGAGGCGGGCGTAGCGGGCTATGAAGCCACGATCTGGCTTGGCCTGATGGCGCCGGCCGGCACGCCAAAGCCCGTGATCGACAAGCTCAATGCCGCCGTGAACGCAATGGTGAAGCGGCCGGACATCGTCAAGCTCTGGACCGAGCAAGGCGCCGTCCCCATGTCGATGACGCCGGAGCAGTTCGACAAATTCCTGCGCGGCGACATCGACAAATGGGCCGATGTCGTCAAGAAGTTCGACAAATCCTGAGATCGTAGAGCAATGTCCACCATTCAGTTTCAGCTCAACGGCGCGACGATCGCCGTGGATGCCGACCCGGATCACACCCTGCTCGACGTGCTGCGCGGTCGGCTCGGCATCACCGGTCCGCATTTCGGCTGCGGCGCCGGTGAGTGCGGGGCCTGTCATGTCATGGTCGGCGACCACGCGATGACCTCCTGCGACATGCCGATGTGGTCGGTTGCGGACAAGGACGTCGTCACGGTGGAGGGCCTCGGCACAACGGAGCGCCCGCATCCGCTGCAACGCGCCTTCATCTCCGAGCAGGCGATGCAATGCGGCTATTGCGTCTCGGGAATCCTCACCAGCGCGGCGGCGCTGCTGAAGCGTAATCCGTCACCCACCGAAGCTGAGGTCAGAACCGCGCTCGATCGCAATCTGTGCCGCTGCGGATCGCACAATCGCATGGTCCGCGCCGTGTTGCGGGCGGCCTCGGAGATAGCCGCCCGATGACGTCCCCTGCCCCTCCACTGCCGGTCAGCCTCGCGGCCAATCCAAGACTGTCGTCCTGGGTGCGGTTCACCGATGAAGGGCGCGTCGCGATCTCTCCCGGCAAGGTCGAGATCGGCCAGGGCATCGTCACGGCGCTGGCCCAGATCGCGGCGGACGAGCTCGACATCGACATCTCCAAGGTCGAGATGATCCGCGCCTCGACGGCAGCAAGCCCGAACGAAGGCGTGACCTCCGGCAGCCTGTCGATCCAGCAATCCGGCCGTGCGCTGCGCCACGCCTGCGCCGAGGTGCGCCAGCGCTTCCTCGCCGCGGCGTCGGAGCGTCTCGGCGTCAATGCATCGCTGCTCGATATCGATGACGGCACGATTTCGGGCCCCGGCAATGTCCGGACCAGCTATTGGGAACTGGCCGGCGACGTCTCGCTCGACCACCACGCCACCCCGGGCGCTGCGGCGAAGAGCGCCGCCATGCGCGCCGTTGCCGGACATTCGGTCCCGCGCGTCGATATTCCCGACAAGGTGTTCGCGCGGCCGCGCTTCATTCATGATTTCGCGCTGCCAGGCCTGCTGTACGGACGCATATTGCGGCCCGACGTCTCGGGCGCGAAACCGATCGCACTGGACGAAAAGGCCGCGCGCGCCGTTCCCGGCCTCGTCGCGATCGTCCGCGACGGCGGCTTTGCCGGCGTGATCGCCGACAGCGAGATGGCGGCGCAAGCCGCGCTCACAGCCTTGCGCAAGGGCGCGGCATGGTCGGCCGGCGAGCCGCTGCCCGACGAAGATGATCTGGCAGGCTTCCTGAGGAGCCAGCCGGTCGAGACGACCGCCATCGACACCCGAACAGCGGCATCGACGAAGAAGGCTGCGCGCACCCTCCGCCGGCAATACACCCGCCCCTACGTCGCGCATGCCTCGATCGCACCGTCCTGCGCCATGGCGCGATGGGATGGCGATCGTGTCCATGTCTGGACGCACAGCCAGGGCGTCTATCTGCTGCGCGCCGATCTCGCGATCGTGCTCAAGCTGCCGGCCGAAAACATCCTCGTCGAGCACATGGAAGGGGCCGGTTGCTACGGTCACAATGCGGCCGACGACGTTGCGCTCGATGCCGTCCTGCTGGCGAAGGCGGCCGGCGGTCGTCCTGTGAGAGTCCTGTGGTCGCGCCACGACGAGATGGCCCACGCGCCGTTTGGTGCCGCCATGGCCATCGAGATCGAGGCCGATCTCGATGCGGACAACGACATCATCGGCTGGCGCCATGACATCTGGAGCAACGGCCATGCGGCGCGGCCGGGGCGCGCGGCGCAGCCGGCTTTGCTCGCGGCGACCGAGATCGAAAACCCCTACCCGCGCATGGTCTCGACCAACCCGCCCGCTGCCAACGGCGGCGGCGGCGATCGCAACTCCGTTCCGCTCTATGATTTCCCGGCCTGGACGATCACCAGCCACCGGCTGCTGACGATGCCGGTGCGCACCTCGGCGCTGCGGACCCTCGGCGCGCAAGGCAACGTGTTCGCCATCGAGGCGCTGCTCGACGAGATCGCCGAACTGCGCGGCGAAGACCCGGTCGCGTTTCGTCTGCGGCATCTACGCGACGAGCGGGCGCGCGATGTCGTCCGCGCAGCCGCTCGGCGGGCGCAATGGAAGCCGCAGAAACAACCCGGCGTCGGCTACGGCGTCGGCTTTGCTCGCTACAAGAACACAGGGGCCTATTGTGCCGCGATCGCCGAGATCGAAGGCACCGACGCCATCCGTGTGAGGCGGCTGACGCTTGCGATCGATGTCGGCGAAGCCATCAATCCGGACGGCGTCGTCAACCAGATCGAGGGCGGCGCCATCCAGGCGACGAGCTGGGTACTGAAGGAACGTGTCCGCTTCGACCGGACGCGCATCACCTCCACCTCCTGGACGGAGTATCCGATTCTGACCTTCAGCGAGGTGCCGGCCGTGGATGTCGAGATCATCCAGCGGCCGGAGATCGAACCGGTCGGAGCCGGAGAAGCCGCCCACGGCCCGGTGACGGCGGCGATCGCGAATGCGGTGTTCGATTGCCTCGGCGTGCGTGTGCGCGACTTGCCGATCACGCGCGACAGGATCATCGCAGCCATGGAGCTTGCATCGTGAAGACAGTGACCATTTTGAGCGGCGGCGCGGCGCAAGGCCTGGTTCGCGGGCTCACCGAGGCCTTCAAGGCGCAGACCGGCCTCGGCATCGACGGCGAGTTCGGCGCGGTCGGCGTGATGGCCGACAAGCTGCGCGCGAGCACGCCGGCCGATCTCGTCATCCTGACGCAGGCCCTCCTCGCCAAACTCGCCGAGGAGAAGCTCGTCGCCCCCGCCTCGATCACGGATATCGGTCGGGTCGAGACTGCGCTGGCGGTCCGCAGCCGTGATCCCCAGGTGACGGTGAAGACCGAGGCCGATCTGCGCGATGCGCTGCGCAGTGCCGACGCCATCTACGTCCCCGACACCAAGGCCTCGACGGCAGGGCAGCACGTCGCAAGGGTGCTGGATCAGCTCGGCATCGCCTATGAGGTCGCATCGCGCCTCAAGATCTTCCCGAACGGCGCGACCGCGATGCGGGAGCTTGCGACCTCCACCGCGCAGAGGCCGATCGGATGCACGCAGGCGACCGAAATCATCGCGACCGACGGCATCACGCTATCAGGATCGCTGCCGCCGGGATGCGAGCTCGTGACGATGTACACGGCCGGCGTCACCACACGGGCCGTGCATCCCGAAGAGGCCGCTGCACTGGTCGCGCTGCTGGCTGGCGCAGATCGCAAGGCATTGCGCCAGCGCGTGGGCTTTGCCGGCTAGATGCGAGCTCTATTTATGCAGCTGGGTGAGGCCGGTCGGCGGGCCGTCGACAGCGGTCCAGCCGCCATCGACAAACAGCGTGCTGCCGCTGACATAGCTCGCGGCATCCGACGCGAGATAGGCAACGGCGGTGGCGACCTCGTCGGCGCTGCTCCAGCGGTTGAACACGGTGTGGCCGGCGTAGAGATTGTAGATATCCGGCCGCTGCTTGAACGGGCCGGTCAGCGCGGTCTCGGCGATGCTCGGCGCGATCGCGTTGACACGGACGCCGGAGCGGCCGACCTCGGAGGCAAAGCCCTTCACCAGCAGGCCGATCGCTGCTTTGGTCGAGCCGTAGACGCCGAGGCCGGGCTCGATGGTCACCGCGCGCACCGACGAGCAGGCGATGATGCTGCCGCCCTTCTGCTCGACCATGATGCGGCCAAAGGCCTGGAAGAACCAGACCGTGCCCTTGACGTTGAGGTTGAGGACGCGGTCGAGATCCTCCTCGGTGTAGTCGAGGATGGTCTTGCGGATGTTGAGCCCAGGCGTCGTCACGGCGATGTCGAGCCGCGGGAATTTCTGCATCACGGTTTTCGCCAGCGCATTGACGTCCGCAGCGCTCGCGGCGTCACAACTTGCCGCTTCCGCCCAGCCGCCCTCGTCGCGAATGCCGGCGGCGGTGGCTTCCGCCCCGTCAAGCGCGCGATCGGCGCAGACGATTCGGGCACCGAGCCCGGCCAGCGCCTCGGCGGACGATTTGCCGATACCCGATGCGGCACCGAGCACCACGGCCGTCTTGCCGGTGAGATCGAAGAGCTTGCGATAGTCTGTCACGAACGAATTCTCCCTGTTGTGCTAGCCCTTGTAGCCCATCAGCAGGCGGGGCAGCCACAGCGAGAACGCGGGGACGTAGGTCACGAACATCAGAGCTGCGATCAGGGCGGCGTAGAACGGCAGGATGGTGCGCATCACCGCGCCCACCGATATGCCACCGATGGCGCAGCCCACGAACTGCGTCGTTCCGACCGGCGGCGTGTTCAGCCCGAGCGCGCAGTTGATCAGCATCAGCATGCCGAACTGCACCGGATCCATGCCGGCCTTCATCGCGATCGGCAGGAAGATCGGGGTGCAGATCAGGATGGTCGCCGCCATGTCCATGAAGGTGCCGAGCACGAACAGGATCACGTTGATGAGCAGGAAGATGACCCAGGGTTGCGAGGACACCTTGCTCATCACGTCACCGGCGAAGTCGGCCACCTCGTAGAGTCCCATCAGGTACTGGAACATGGTGGAAACGCCGATCAGCAGCAGGACCACGCCGGTCGTCTTCACCGCCTTCGCGGCGGCGCGCAGGAAGTTCGGCAGGGTCATGGTGCGGTAGATGAAGAAGGTCAGCAGGATCGTGTAGGTGACCGCGACGGCCGCGGATTCCGTTGCGGTGAAGACGCCGGACAGGATCCCTGCCAGGATGATGCCGACGATCAGGAGGCCGGGCAGCGCGGCCGCGAATGATCGGAACACCTCGGCCCAGCCCGGGAACTTGCCGGCCGGATAACCGCGCTTCACCGCGACGGCGTAGGCGGCGACCAGCATGCACACCATGAGCACGAGCGCCGGGAGAAGACCGGCGGCGATCAGCGCGCCGATCGAGACCTTGCCGCCGGCGGCAAGCGCATAGATGATCATGTTGTGGCTGGTCGGCATCAACGCGCCCACCAGAGAGGCGTGGGTTGTGACGTTGACGGCGTAGTCGGTGTCGAACCCTTCCTTTTTCATCATCGGGATCATCACCGCGCCCATCGCGGACACGTCGGCGACCGGCGAGCCGGAGACGCCGCCGAACAGGGTGCAGGCGACCACATTCGACATGCCGAGCCCGCCGCGGATGTGTCCAACGAGATTTTTGGCGAGCTGCACGATCTTGTCGGCGACGCCGCCATGCAGCATCAGCTCACCGCTGAAGACGAAGAACGGGATGGCAAGAAACGAGAAGATGTTCATCCCCGACATCATCTGCTGGAAGATGACGGCGACCGGCAGGCCTTCATAGAGGATGGTGCAGATCGCCGAGAGACCGATCGCGAAGGCGACGGGGACGCCGAGGATGAGGAAGCCGAAGAAGGAGGCGCCGAGAATGATCAATTCCATGAGGGGACGACCTCTTCGCCGCGCAGCAGAGCGATGATGTGCTCGATGGAGAAGGAGACGATCAGGACGCCTGAAGCGATCAGCGGCACGTAGCGGATCACCTCGGGCAGACCGAGATTTGGAATCTTCACGGTTCCGACCGAAGCCCCGAGGATCCAGCCATTGTAAGCCATCGCAACTCCGAACACGGCCACCAGAACGTGGATCACGAGCTCGATCTTCTCCCGCACATGGTCCGGGAGCATCACCAGCAGACTGTCCATTCCGATGTGCCCGGCATCGCGCACGCCGACGGCGGCACCGATCAGCGTGACATACAGGATCAGGACCAGCGCCAGGTTCTCCGTCCAGGTCGGGCTGGAATTGAGCACGTAGCGTCCAAACACCTGATAGAACACGATGGTGACGATGACGAGCAGGCCGGTCACGGACAGATACATGCCGAAGCGAGCGACGACGGCGTTGATCCGCGACAGCAGATTGGTCGACGGGCGCCCGGCCTCGTCCTGCTCGTAGCTTGCGACATGTGGGTCTGTCATTCCAGCGGCTCCTTGCGAGGGTCCGACGCCGCCAATCGGCGGCGCCGGACCCGACGCACTGGTCTTACTTCGTGTCCTGGATACGCTTGACGAGGCCCTTCAGCTTCTCGTCACCGGCGAACTTGTCATAGACCGGCTTCATCGCGTCGACGAATTCCGCCTTGTTGGCGATCGTGACGACCTGAACGCCGGCCGCCTCGACGGTCTTGCGGGAGGCCTGCTCACGCTCGTCCCAGAGCTTGCGCATGACGGGCACCGACTCCTTGGCCGCCTTGCGGACCATCGCCTGGTCCTCCTTGCTCAGCGTGTCCCAGACTTTCTTGGACATCACGAGAACTTCGGGCGCGAGCGAGTGCTCGGTCACGTTGTAGAACTTGGCCGCCTCGAAGTGACGCGACGACTCGTAGGACGGCCAGTTGTTCTCGGCAGCGTCCACCAGACCGGTCTTGAGAGCGGTGTAGACCTCGCCATACGGCATCGGCGTCGGATTGGCTCCGAGGCTCTGGATCATGCCGACCCAGAGGTCGGACTGCTGAACGCGGATCTTCAAGCCCTTGAGGTCCGCGAGCGACTTCACCGGCGCCTTGACCGTGTAGATGGACCGGGCGCCGCTGTCGTAATAGGCAAGCCCGACCAACCCTGCAGGCTCCATGGCCGCCAGGATCTCGTCGCCGATCGGCCCGTCAAGCACCGTGCGCATGTGCTGCGTGTCGCGGAAGACGAAGGGCAGGCACAGCGCGATGGTCTCCGGCACGAAGTTGTTGAGCGGCGATGCGTTGATGCGCATCATGTCGAGCGCGCCGATCTTGAGCTGCTCGATGGTGTCCTTCTCGGAGCCCAGGGCGCCGTTGGGAAACACCTTCACGCCGAGCTTGCCGCCGCTCGCCGTCGCGAGCTGCTTGCCCATGAACTTGACGGCCTCGACGGTCGGATAATCGGCGGGATGAATGTCGGCGGAACGGAAATCGCGTGCGGCCGCAAGCGGGGCCGAGACCGTCAGCACAGCGGCCGCGACGATACCAATGAGAGTCTTCATCTGGGCTTTCCTCCTGATTTGATTATGTCGTTGTCGGGCAGGTGCTAAGGGCCGCCTTGGGTCGCTCCACTTCAGGTGTAAAGTCAAGCGTTACAAACGCATCACCTTGGTAGGATTGCGCGGCGGTGTCGAGCGGATTTGGCTGGTTGACGACAGAGCGCAGGTCGATGCCGTGCCTCGGCGGCGAGTGCCGGCATCCTGCAATCCCGTCTCGCCATCGGCCAGTGCCGGATGCGAGGTAACGATGCTCGTCGTATCCATGGACGTTCCTCTCGCTTTATACTCGACCGCTATTGGCTGCGGCTTGGAGGTTCGGACGAGACGGTCGTCTCATCCCTTTCGCGAGCGCACTGCGTCCGCGCGATATCGCCAATGTCGTCCCTAGGGCGGGCGGCATGCCGAGTCCAAGCCAAATCCGGCATCGATCAATGCCGGAGTTGCATCGATCAGTCGGGCAACGGGCCGGGCCGGCGATCGGCCAATGATGCCGCTTTTCCGAACTCATCCGCACGGGCGCGTCTCTTGACGTCGCCGATGCACGCCGCCCAAGATGTCCGAAACATTGGACCATATCGAGGAAATGCCCATGCCGCGGAAGCTGATCGATATTTCCGTGCCGCTTCGAAACGACGTGACGTCCGATCCGCCGGGCAACCACCCGACGATCCAGTATATCGACCACCAGCAGGGACTGCCGCGGATGCTGCAGTTTTTCGACGGCCTCAAGGCGCAGGATCTGCCGGATGGCCAGGGCTGGGCGGTCGAACAGGTCTCGCTGTCCACCCATAACGGCACGCATCTCGACGCGCCCTGGCACTTCCACCCGACCATGAACCGCGGTGAGCGATCATGGACCATCGACGAGGTGCCGCTGGAATGGTGCTTTCAACCTGGCGTGAAGCTCGACTTCCGGCACCTGCCGGATGGATACGTGGCGACCGCCGACGACGTCGAAAGAGAGCTCGAGCGCATCGGGCACACGCTGTCGCCGCTCGAGATCGTGGTCGTCAACACGAGCGCCGGCGCAAAGTTCGGCCAGGCCGGTTACGTCAATTCCGGCTGCGGCATGGGCTACGAGGCCACCATGTACCTGCTCGAACGCGGCGTGCGGCTGACCGGCACCGACGGCTGGAGCTGGGACGCGCCGTTCGTCCACACGGCGAAGAAATATGCCGAAACAAAAGATGCCGGCCTGATCTGGGAAGGCCACAAGGCGGGTCGGCACATCGGCTATTGTCATCTCGAGAAGCTGCACCATCTCGACCAGCTGCCTTCGACCGGATTCACGGTCTCATGCTTCCCCGTGAAGATCGAACGCGCCTCCGCGGGCTGGACCCGCGCGGTTGCCATCATCGACAGCTAGGCCCGCACGATCAGCTGCCGTCCAGGCCGCTTTCGACGAGTTCGCGCAGCGCCTCGGTATCGAGCACAACGATGGCGCCATGCTCGAGACGAACCCAGTTGCGTCCGGCCCAGGCGCGCAATTGCTTGTTGATGCTCTCGCGCGTCATCCCGACCATCTCG
This sequence comes from Bradyrhizobium betae, assembly GCF_008932115.1. Taxonomy (NCBI): domain Bacteria; kingdom Pseudomonadati; phylum Pseudomonadota; class Alphaproteobacteria; order Hyphomicrobiales; family Nitrobacteraceae; genus Bradyrhizobium; species Bradyrhizobium betae. Next base: position 5,443,666 of record NZ_CP044543.1, on the reverse strand, counting down.
CTGATCTCCTGCTGCGTGATGGTGAGCGTGCCGCTGCCGGAGTCGAACTTGCGCTCTTCGGTGAGACCGAGCAGCGCGCTTGCCAGCCGGCCGGGAAGATTCTGCAGGATCACCTGCTCGACCTGCTGGCTGGTCCAGCGCAGGCGCGCGCAGAGCAGCTCGATGAATTTCATTGCCAGCGCCGGCTGGCTCTTCACGAACGGCAGGAAGTCGCGGCGGTCGATGATGTAGAGCTCGCAATTGGTGTTGGCCGTCGCGTCGGCCGAGCGCGGCGCGCCGTCGAGAACCGCGATCTCGCCAAAGATCTCCCCGGGACCGATCAGATTGAGAATGGCGTTCCGGCCATCGGGCGACGAAGAGGATATCTTCACTGTTCCCGTGATCACCGCGAACAAATTGTTGCCGGGATCGCCCTTGGCGGCGATCGTCGCACCGCGCTTCACCGTGGTGTGCTTGGCGTAACGGCAGAGCTGGTCGAGAGCCTCCGGTTCCAGATCCGCAAAGATCGGATGCTTGCGCAGGACCGATAGTTTGTTGCCCGCCGCTTGTCGGGGATCGCCGGTCTTGTCCTGAGGCACGCCGCTGGGCTCCTAAGGCTGCGAGGCACTGGAGTTCCTGCGTAGTCAGTGTTGCCCTGCTTTTCAACCGGAAAGCATGCGCGCTGTTTTAGGCAAATACGGCGAAAATGCCACGGCCGGCCGCCACGCCGGCACCCGAAGGATGCACCAATGCGATCCGGGGGATGCAGAGTTGCAGCCTGTGCACGTCGTATTGCGTCGAGGCGCTGCCGGACAGTCGCGAGCCGACTGGCAAGCCCCGCGGTGGCCACCGCAAAATGCGATTGTGATCTCAGGAGCTTCGGCGCTTGGCGCTCTGGTCGCGCCGGCCTGCGCTGGTTTGGCGGTCTGCCCAAGCCAAAACCGCACCGAATGCAACAAAGATAGCCACAACGACGACACTCATCAGCACCGCGTCCATCGGCATGATGCCCTCCCCTGATTGTTTTGGGGATTATTGGCGACACAAAGCGGGCGTCATTGATCGGGATCAAAAATCGGGGGACGCGGCGTCAGGATCGAGGGTCAGGCCGCCGCCAGCGCCTCGACGCGAGCCGGATCAAGCAGGCTGATGCCGCCATGAATGATCTCGATCACCCCATGACGCTCAAGCTTGGTGAAGGTGCGACTGACGGTTTCGATGGTCAGGCCGAGATAATCGGCGATGTCCTGCCGACTCATCGGAAGCGGAACCATGTCGGACGATCCCTTGAGCGAGACCAGCCGCTCCCGCCAACCGAGCAGAAAGGTCGCGATCTTCTCGTCCGCCGAGCGCCGGCCGAGCAGAACCATGTGGTCGCGGGCCTGGCTCAACTCGCGAATGGCCAGCTCGTTGATCCGACGCAGAAGATGCGGCCGGCCCTCGATGAAACGGCCAAAGGGCACCTTCGCGAACTGGCAGACGGTCACCGTGCCGATCGCATCAGCCGAAAAATTGTGTCGGCCGGAAATATTCATCCCCAGGAAATCGCCTGATAGCGCGAATCCCACGATCTGCCGCCGGCCGTCGGGCAGCAGCTTGTAGAGCCGCATGACGCCTTCGAGGAGGTTGTAGAACGAGGTCGTGATGTCCTCCTCGGAGAACACGGTCTCGCCCGAGCTGAATTGGACGCGACGCCCCAGATGCTCGAATTCCCGGAGCTCGGCTGGGTCCAGCGACGAACAAACCGCGAAATCGCGGACCGCACAATCGCTACAAAGATGCCCGTTTGGCTCGGTCGTCACCAGGGAAGCCTTCATCCACCGCTCCAAGCGCCGGCTGCCCCGCATCAGGCCGGGTCCACCGCGCGGGCTGCATTTTACTGCACTGCGCCAAAGACGGTTGACTCAGATCAATTTTGGCGGACATCACCGCCTTATTCTGCTTCCAGAGTTCGAGGGATACCTTCCATGCTGCCAAGCGCGTTCCGCCACGGCCTGATCGGGCTGCTTCTGGTCACGCCTGCCTTGGCGGCCCCGACTGCCGAACAACGCGGCAAGGCCTTCGCGCGGGCCAATTGTGCTCGTTGCCACGCGATCGACCGTGCGTCGAAGAGCCCGCTCAAGATCGCACCGCCGCTGCGTACCCTGCACCAGCGTTATCCGGTCGAAGCCCTCGAAGAGGCGCTGGCCGAAGGCATCAACACCGGCCACGCCGACATGCCGGTGTTCGAGCTCAGTCCGGACCAGATCCACGATCTGCTGTCCTACCTGAAGACGCTGGAATAGCCGACGTCACACCGCCTGCACCGTCCAGCCGATCAGCTCCTTGGCGATACGGGCAAAGGCCGCGTCGAAGGCTGCGACCGCCGCGGCCGGCTCGAGCTTGTCGAGCTTCTCGCTGGCCTCGACCAGGCGTGACGCGATGACCTTGCCGCTCTTGTCGACGATCCGCGCCGTTAGTCCGATCTCGACCCTTGTCTCGCCGTCGGTGGCGATGCGGAAGCGCCTGATGTCGATCAAGAGCTGGTAGTCCGCTTGCCCGAGATCGGTCGTGCGCAAGGGAGCGTGGGCGATGTCGTAGTTCTCAAAGCTGTCGATCAGCCGCGCCTGCACCAGCTTGGGAATGCTGTCGGCCCAGAGGAAATCTGCAAAGCCGGGATTGTCGCCAACCGGCGCGAACAGCATGCGCTGGGTCTGGAGCATCGCGACCGCGGTCGGCTCGGGAATGGCCAGCGACGCCGAGAGCGTCTTGCCGGCCGGTCCCAGGTTCTGCGGCGTGCGCAGGTCATAGGTGATCTTCTGCGCCGGCGCCCCGCCTCCGGTCATCTTCTCGAGGCCCGCCAGAATACCGTCGACCTTGCCGGTGTTCCGCGCCAGCCCGTCGGAGAACGTCTTGAAATTGGCGATGGTGTCCTTGAGCGGGCCGGAATTGTCCTGCAGCACGGAGTCGACCCGCCGCAGCGCGTCTCGCGCGGCCTGTGTCATGCTCTGGCCTGCGCCAGCCTCGGCGATCAAGACCGGGGGCTCGCCGGATTTGGCGACGATCGTGCCGCCCTCCAGCGTCACCACGGGCACGCCGGTCAGCCCCTGGAAATCGAGCCCAACCTTGGTGTCGGCGCGCACCGGCGTCGTCGAGGCTACCGAGACCGTCGCATTGACGAAGCGCGGATTGTCAGATGCAAGGCCAAGCTGCGTCACCTCACCGACGCGGATGCCGTTGAACAGCACACCCGCGCCGACCAGCAGGCCCGGCACCGGCCCCTGGAACTGCACATGATAGTTCGTGCGCGGCCCGATGCCGCCGGTGTTGTTCAGCCAATAGACGAAGCCGAACACCGCGAGGATCGCAGCCAGCACGAAGGTGCCGATCAGCACGTAGGGAGCGCGGGTTTCCATGTCTCATCTCATCTCGTGTTGCAGCATCTGCGAGCGCTTGCCGTGGAAATAGGCGCGCACCCAGGGATGCTCGGATTGCAGCAATTCGCGCATCGGGCCGATCGCGACGATCTTTCCGTCAGCGAGCGCCGCGACGCGGTCACAGACCGTGGTCAGGCTCGCAAGGTCATGGGTCACCATGAACACGGTGAGGCCCAAAGTCTTTTGCAGCGTCTTGATCAGCGCGTCGAAATCGCCGGCGGCGATCGGATCGAGGCCGGAGGTCGGCTCGTCCAGGAACAGGATCGGCGGATCGAGCGCGAGCGCGCGCGCCAACGCGACACGCTTGGTCATGCCGCCGGAGAGTTCAGCCGGATATTTGTCGGCGTCCTGCGGACGCAGCCCCACCATTTCGAGCTTGGCGATCGCGATCTCGTCCATCAGCTCCTGCGACAGGGTAAGATTCTCGCGCAGCGGAAACTGGACGTTCTGCCGGACCGTCAGCGAGGAGAACAGCGCGCCCTGCTGGAACAGGATGCCCCACGTCGTGGCCGCGCCCTGCGTGCGGCCGCCGATGGGCTGTCCCATGACCTCGATCGTCCCGCTTCGGCGCGGGATGAGGCCGATGATGGTGCGCATCAACACCGACTTGCCGCCACCGGACGCACCCACCAGCCCGAGGATTTCGCCCTTGCGGACGTCGATCGACAGATGATCGAGCACGGTCTGGCGGCCGAAGCCGACCACGAGGTCGCGGACGCGGATCGCGAAGACTTCCTGCGATTCGGCCATCATCACATTCCGATCGAGGCGAAGAAGATCGCGAACAGGCCGTCGAGCACGATCACCAGGAAGATCGACTTCACCACCGACGTCGTGGTCTGGCGTCCCAGCGATTCGGCGCTGCCCTTCACGCGCAGCCCCTCGCTACAGGCGACGATCCCGATCACCAGCGCCATGAACGGCGCCTTCAGGATGCCCACCTCGAAATGAGTGACGGAGATGGCCTCGTGCAGCCGCGCGATGTAGATCGCCGGCCCCATGTCGCCATAGAATTGCGCGACGAGGCCACCGCCATAGAGCGCGGCGAGCGATCCAATGAAGGCCAGGATCGGCAGCGCGATCACGAGAGCCGCAACCCGCGGCAGGATCAGGACGTGGACGGGATCGAGGCCCATGGTCGAGAGCGCGTCGATCTCCTCACGCATCTTCATCGAGCCGAGCTCGGCGGTGTAGGCGCTCCCCGAACGGCCGGCCACCATGATGGCGACGATCAGCACGCCGAGCTCGCGCAGCACGAGGATGCCGACCATGTCGACCGTGTAGGATTCGGCACCGAACCTGCGGAAATGAAAGAATCCCTGCTGGGCTATGATGGCGCCGATCAGGAAGGTAATCAGCGCGACAATCGGGATGGCCTGCCAGCCGATGCGGTAGAGCTGATAGATCAGCGACGTCAGCCGCAGCGATCGCGGGTGGCGCAACACGCCGATCACGGCCATGAACAATGCGCCGAGCATTTGAAGGAAGATCGTGACGTCCTCGCGCGCACCGACCGTGGCCTTGCCGAGATCGTACAACCTGAGCGAAATCGGATTGGGGGCGGCCGTCGGCGCCGGCGTGTGGCGATTGACCTGACGCACCTCGTCCAGGAGACCGCTGAAATGATCGGCAACTCCGATGAATTCCGCCGACCTGCCGGAAGACGCGGCCCTGCGCGACAGCTTCTCCAGGACCCAGGCGCCAAGCGTGTCCAGAGCGCTGACACCCGACATGTCCAGCGTCACGGTTCTGAATCGATCCACATCTGCCCCGACCGAACGGGACAGCGTCTCGAGCGCCGACACATTGGCGGCGGTCCACGGCCCTTCCGGGCGCAATTTCAGCACGTCGCCGGAGGGCGTCGCCAGCAACAGCGGTTGGGAGTTCACGCTTTCCACCTCATCGGGACAATCCGTCCCCATTCAGACGACACTTCTAGGCCAGCATGTGGCGACCGGTTTGACCTGTCTCAAGACCAGGACATCGCGCGCCCCTTGACGCAAATCAAGCGCGGCCGCGCTGGCGGCCCTAGGTTCGTTTCCAGTTAACGGAGGCACCTTATTCATGTTCGACAGCGACAGGATGAGCGAAGAATTGCGAACTCTCAAGGTTGATGTCACCCGCCTGCTGAGCACCGCCGGCGAGGAGATATTCGACAGCTCGAAGGACCGGGCCGAAGCCTTGGCTGATCAGATCAAGATCGCGCTTGCCGAGCTCGGCGAGACCGTCAGCGACGAGCAGGAACAGCTCCAGGGCATCATTGCGGATCGCCCGATCACCTCGCTCGCCTCGGCTTTCGCGCTCGGCGTGGTGGTCGGCTTCATGCTGAGGAGACACTAGGTGAATACGGAGAATGTCGTCAAACATCTGCGTGTGCTGTGGCGTACCGACAGGATCATTGCGGACATCAGGTTGCGCCACCTGCTGGTCGGCCTCGGCCTGCGCGCCTTTGCGGCCCTGATCGCAGCGTTCGGCCTTCTGATGCTGGAACTGTCGGCCTATTTCGCGCTGGTCCAGATCTGGAGCGCGATAGTCGCGGCAGCCATCCTCGGCGCTGTCAATTTTGCCATCGCGGGGATTCTCTTCATCATCGCTGGCCGTTCTCCGTCCGGCCGCGACATTGAGCTGGCCAACGAAATTCACAGCTCATCCATCGAGGCCCTGCAGATCGAGGCGCGCGCGCTGCAGGCACAAGTGTCCGGCGCGGTCCACCATCCGCTCAGCACAATCGTGCCTGTGCTGCTACCGCTGATCGCGATCATCATCAAGAGCCTGCGGAAGACAGCCAAGGATCCCGCCGCGGCGACATCACGCGAAGCCCACTCATAGCCCAAGACTCATAGCCCAAGTCAGCCGAGGTGCTCAGAGCTTGAGCCGGACGTCGCAGATATCGGGTTCGCCCGGGTCCGGCTTTACTTCGAAACCGAGCTGCCGGCACATCTCGAGCATCACGGTGTTCTCCTTGAGCACGTCACCGGATATGACCTTCAGCCCTTCGGACCTCGCGTAGTCGATGATCAACTGCATCAAGGCCCAACCGAGCCCCCTGCCCTTGAGGTCCGACCGCAGCAGGATTGCATATTCGCCGCTCTCATAGATCGAGTCGGAATGAAGCCGGACGACGCCGACCATTTCTCCGGTGGCCTGGTCGAACGCGATGAAGGCCATCGCGCGCGCATAGTCCAGCTGGGTCAGGCGCGCGATGAACTCGTGGGTGAACTCCTTCATCGGCGCGAAGAAGCGCAGGCGGAGGTCGTGCGGCGTGACGTGACGCAGGAATTCGTGAATGGTCGGCTCGTCCTCGGGGCGCAAGGGCCGCACCAGGATGCGCCAGTCGTCCTTGAGCTTGAGCCGGCGCTCCCATTGCGACGGATAGGCCCGAACGGCGAAATTGGCCGGGCCGGAGCCTGCAAATTTCCGTTGCGGCGGCCCGACCGCAACGCGAGCATCGACCGCCGTCACGCCGGTTTCGTCCGCCAGCAGCGGATTGATGTCGAATTCGCGGATTTCGGGAATGTCGGCCGCCATCTGGGCGAGCTTGACCAGCACCATGGCGACAGCATCCTGCTTGACAGCCGGCACATCCCGATAGGCCTTCAGCAGCCGTGACACGCGCGTGCGGTCGATGAGGTCGCGGGCGAGCTGTAAATCGAGCGGCGGCAGCGCGAGCGCCCTGTCGTTGATGATTTCCACCGCCGTTCCACCCCGGCCGAACACGACGACGGTGCCGAAGGTCGGATCGTCGGCAAGACCGAGGATCAGCTCACGCGCTTTCACCTTGACGACCATCGCCTGCACGATGACGCCCTCAATGCGGGCTTCGGGGCGCAGCTTCCTCGCCCGGGCGAGAATGTCGGAGGTAGCGGTACGCACCGCGTCCGGCGTGGTCAGATTCAGCACGACGCCGCCGACATCGGATTTATGGACGATGTCGCGCGACATGATCTTGAGCACGACGGTCGAGCCTTGCGCAAACACCTCGTTCGCGTAGCCGACCGCCTGCTCGACGTCCGTCGCAGCATAAGTCGGCACCATCGCGATGTCATAGGTTTCGAGCAGATGCTTGATTTCGACAGGCTCGAGCCATTTGCGGCCATCGGCGATCGCCGCGGCGACGATCTGCCGGGCACCCTTGGCGTCGGGCACGAACGTATCGGGCATCGCGGGCGGGACCTGACTGAGTTCCTCCACGACTTCGCGATGCCTCACCAGATGCATGAAGCCGCGCACCGCGTCGTCTTCGGTCGGATAGTTGGGAATGCCGGCGCTGGACAGCGTTGCGATGATCTCTTGATCGGCTCCGACCCAGGCAGCCAGAACCGGCTTTGCCCATCGACGCTGCTGCTCGCGATATTTTCCAACGCGCTCGGTCACGGTCCTTGCGATGTCGGAAGCGGAGGCGATCGCGGTCTGCACATTGAGGACGAGAATTGCGTCATTGTCCGGATCGACGAGCAGCACCTCCAGCGCGGCCGCGTAGCGCGAAGCATCCGCGTCGCCCACGATGTCGACGGGATTTGCACCGGACCAGGTCGCGGGCAGCACTTCATCGAGCTTCTTGCGCGCGTCGGCCGAGATGGACGCCGGAATTCCGCCAAGCTCGACCAGCCGATCGATAGCCAAAACGCCGATACCGCCACCATTGGTCAGGATCGCGAGACGCTTTCCCGCCGGCGATTCGACGCGGCCGAGCGTCTCGGCGCAATCGAACAGCTCGCGCAGATCCGACACCCGAAGGACACCGGCGCGACGGAACGCCGCGTCATAGACGGCATCGGCGCCGGCGAGCGCTCCAGTATGGGTCGCCGCTGCCTTTGCGCCCTGCGCCATGCGGCCGGACTTGACCACGACCACAGGCTTGACACGTGCGGCGGCGCGAGCGGCCGACATGAATTTCCGCGCGTCCTTGATGGCCTCGATATAGAGCAGGATCGCGCGGGTCTTGTGATCCATCGCGAAATAATCGAGCAGATCCGCAATGTCGACGTCGATCTGGTCGCCGATCGAGACGATCCCGGAAAAGCCGACGCCGCGCTGCGCGGCCCAATCGACCATGCCGGCGGCGATCGCACCGGACTGCGAAATCAGCGCGAGATTTCCCGCGCCGGGCATGTGCGCGGCAAAACTCGCGTTGAGGCTCACGCCCGGCATCATGATGCCGAGACAGTTGGGGCCGATCAGGCGCATGCCGTATTTGCGGGCCGCGGCGATGGCGGCCTCTTGCAGGGATCCCGGCCCCTGGCCGAGTCCGGCCGAGACGATCAGCGCACCCGCCGAGCCGAGACGGCCGGCCTGGTCGATGATGCCGGGAACCTCTCGCACCGGCGCGGTGATGACCACGAGCTCGGGCACGAAGCCCAGCCCGTCCAGGCTCTTGACCGCGGCGATGCCGCCGATCTCCGCATGGCGCGGATTGACGAGGCCTAACTGCCCCTTGAATTCCGCCTTGCGGATGTTGTCCAGAACGGCGCGCCCCACGGAGGTCGGACGGGCACTCGCCCCGACGAGCGCGACCGAGCGTGGCGACAGCAGATTCTTCAAGCGATAGGTAGACATGAAACCAAATGCACCCGGTCGGGGGCGGATTCCGACAGTTGAGGATCAGGCCGAAAAACTGGCGACGCGCCTAGTGCGAGATCATAACCCAGCACGGTGGCTGGCCAATGACAGTCTTTGTCACACCGCCCCAAACGATCTCGTTCAAGCGCGAATGATGATAGGCGCCCATGATGATGGCATCAATAGCATGGGATTTCGCCCAGCTTCCGAGCACCTTACCGATCGAGCTGCCACCGGCCTTCGCCGTTTCGAACGAGGCGTGGACCCCGTGTTCCCTCAGATGGTCCACGAGCGCAGTTCCGGATCGAACCATCTCGTCGGTCTTGTCGTCCGCGACCGTAATCACCTGAACGGATGCCGCAGCCTGAAGAATGGGCAGCGCGTCGCCGACCGCCCGCGCGGCTCGGGCGGAGTGATCCCAGGCGATCATGACATTCTCGAATTCTGAACGTAACGCATCCACATGCTGTTCCGGACAGAGCAAGAGCGGCCGTCCGGATTCGAACAGGAGCGTTTCGATGATGTGCTCCGTTCGGCTGTCATGCGGCTTCACGGGGACCAGCGTGAGATCACTGAAGCGCGCATGCTCGGCCAGGACCGACGCGATCTGGTCCGCCGGCACCTTGCCCGACCGAGTTTGGGCGCGGGTGTTGGCGCGGGAGGCTGCCTGGGTAAATGCATTCAAAAGCTGCTGCATGTCGCCCACCTCGGGCGCGCGCGCTTCGGCGGATTCCCGATCGGCCGGAAGCACCACGCGCGGACGCACGAATACATCGTCCTCCAGCGCGAGCGCCGTGATCCTGGCGCCGAGATCGGCAGCCGCGGCAACGCATTTTTCGATCGCAGCGAGAGCCTGCCCCTGGGGGTGGCCGACCAGCGGCAGAAAGACGTCCTTGATGGGCATCGGAATTCTCCTTGGCCATCAAAATAGGCCCGCTCCGGTCGGGACGCTTGATCCTCGTCAAGCCCTTCACTCAGTGAGGTCAGCCGGGGCTGCGCGTTGACCGAAGTCAAGGACTGGCCACTCGGCCGCTCTATGGATAATCCAGTCGGAGCGGTTCGCACCGGAGAGACCTATGCATGCGATGGTGTTGCCGGCCCCACGAGCGCGGCTCCGCATGGAGGAGCGGCCCGATCCGGTGCCCGGCGAGGGGCAGATCCGGGTGAGGATCACCGCTTGCGGGGTATGCCGGACCGACCTTCACCTCATCGACGCCGAGCTGCCTGATATTCGCTATCCGATCGTGCCCGGCCACGAGATCATTGGCCGGGTTGATCTGGTCGGTCCCAATGTTGCGACACATGCGGCCGGTGACCGGGTCGGCATTCCCTGGCTCGGTTTCACCTGCGGACACTGTCGATTCTGCCGGGAAGGCATGGAAAATCTGTGTGACAGCCCGATGTTCACCGGCTACACGCGTGACGGCGGCTACGCGACGCACGCCATCGCCGATGCACGTTATGCATTTCCGCTCGGCGAGGCCGGCAATGACGTGGAGATGGCTCCTCTGCTGTGCGCAGGGCTGATCGGCTGGCGCTCGCTGGTGCTGGCCGGCCCTGCGGAGAGGTTGGGCCTCTACGGCTTCGGCGCCGCCGGCCACATCATCGCGCAAATCGCGGTCTGGCAGGGGCGATCCGTTTATGCATTCACGCGGCGCGGTGACGGCGCGGCACAAGGTCTTGCCCGTCGTCTCGGCGCTGCCTGGGCGGGGGCTTCTGACGAAATGCCCGACGAACCGCTCGACGCAGCCATCATCTACGCACTAGCCGGCGAGCTGGTACCCGCCGCGTTGCGCGCCGTGCGCAAAGGCGGTCGCGTCGTGTGCGCCGGCATCCACATGACCGACATTCCGAGCTTTCCGTATGACCTGCTCTGGGAGGAAAGGCAGCTCGTCTCGGTCGCCAATCTGACCCGGCAGGATGGCCTCGACTTTCTCAAGATCGCCCCGCAAGCCGGCGTGCGCACCGAGACGACGGCATTTCCGCTCGATCAAGCCAACGAGGTTCTGAGCATGCTGCGCGACGGCCGGATTCTCGGCGCGGCCGTGCTGACGCCATGAGTAATTGCGGATGCCTGCTTCGATGACAGATGAAACTGCGGCCCAGGAACGGATCTTCCAGACCCTCGCCGGACACACCGGCGTGGCGCGGATCGACACGCATGGCGCTTCGGTATTCCTGGACGGCGACCGCGCGCTGAAGATCAAGCGCGCCGTCAAGTTTCCATTCCTCGATTATTCGACGCTCGACAAGCGCAAGGCAGCCTGCGAGGAGGAGATCAGGATCAACCGGCCGCTCGCGCCGCAAATCTACCACCGTGTCGTGGCGATCACGGAGGAGCCGGATGGATCGGTGAAGATCGACGGTCGCGGACGGCCGATCGAATATGCGGTCGATATGGCGCGCTTCGATGAGAACCGGACGCTGGACCATTTGGCGAAGGCGGGCCCGCTGGGCGCCGAACTGGCGCTGGCCATCGCCGATGCGATCGCATCATCGCATGCCAAGGCAACGGTTGCCGACGGCGCGGCGTGGATCAACTCCATTCCTGTCCTGATCGACGGCAACGGCACCGGCCTGCGCAATGGCGACCATCTTGAAGCGACAGCTATCGAACAGCTTGGCAAGGCTTCCCACCGGGCCTTCCTGCACCTCCGTGCGACGCTGGAGCAACGCGCTCGCCACGGCTTCGTACGCCGCTGTCACGGCGACCTGCATCTTGCCAATATCGTGCTGATCGACCGGCAGCCCGTCCTGTTCGACGCGATCGAATTCGATGCGCAGATGGCAACCGTGGACGTGCTTTACGACCTCGCGTTCACCCTGATGGATCTGCTGCGCTACGATCAGGCAGACGCAGCCAATGCGGTCCTGAACCAGTATCTGATCAACGCACCCGTCGAGACCCTCGACGCCCTGGCCGCGCTGCCGCTGTTCATGTCCATCCGCGCGGCGATCCGTGCGCAAGTGGCGCTGGCGAGGCTGAACCGGCCCAATGCCGACCGTCCCGAAATTCTCGGCGAGGCGCGCCGCTATTTCGAGCTCGCCCGAACCTTGATTCATCCGCCCGCCCCTCGCCTGATCGCGGTTGGCGGACTGTCGGGCACCGGCAAGTCCGTGCTCGCCCGCGCGCTGGCCCCCACCATAGCGCCGCAACCGGGCGCCGTCGTGCTGCGCAGCGACGTCATTCGCAAGCAGTTGTTTCAGGTGGGGCACACCGATCGGCTGCCGCCCTCCACGTACCGGCCCGACGTGACAGCGCGCGTGTACGAGGTGCTGATGCAGCGCGCCCGGCAGGTCCTGGCGCAAGGCCATTCCGTCATCGTCGATGCTGTGTTTGCACACGAATCAGAACGGGACGATTTGGCAGCTCTGGCGCACGCGTGCGGTGTGACGCTCAACGGACTATTCCTGGTCGCAGACCTCGCGATCCGCCAGGCGCGGATCGGCGGCCGCCGGGGCGACGCATCCGACGCCACGCAAGAGGTTGCCGCGCGGCAAGAGCACTATAATATCGGCCATGTCGGTTGGGCGACCATCGATGCATCCGGGACACCAGGGCAGACGCTCCAGAACTGCCGGGGCGCGATCGCTGAGGGCAGGTAAGGCAATCTGAGTGACGCGGATAAGGATGTCGCGACCCACCACGCGCTCGACAGCGACCGCCCGCGTCAATCCGGCGGTGCGACGCAATGCCCTGCCTGGACGCCTCAGCCCCGGCATGGCCTGCGACACCGCGTTCCGGATCATCGCCCGCCGCCATCTCGATGCCGTGCTCGCCCAGCACGACGGCACCTGCCGCGGCGATCAGGAAGCGCTGCATCAGATCCGGATTGCACTGACGCATCTGCGTACCTCGATCCGCTTCTTCTCGCCGATGGTCGACGACGCACGGCGGCCGGAGGTCTGGGCCGGCCTGAAATGGCTGAACAGCCAGCTCGGCATGGTGCGGGACCTCGACGTGGCGATCGAACGCGTCGTCGCCGAGAGCGGCGAAGAGCTCGCCGTGATCGCCGAGCTGCGGCACTGGGACGACAAGCGCGCCGAGAGCCATCGCCTGCTGGCGCGCGCGCTGCACTCCGCGCGCTATCGGCGCCTGGTCGAGCAGACCTCGGCCTGGATCGAAAGCGGTCCCTGGTCGACCCGGCGCAGCAAGGAGGCCATCAGATTGCGGCGCCGCACGCTCGCCGACCACGCGACGGCGCAACTCACCGCATGGGAAACGACGCTGCTCAGGAAGGCGCGGAAGCTTCGCAAGCTCGACGTCGAGAAACGGCACAAGCTGCGGCTTCTGAACAAGCGGCTGACCTATTCGATCGAGTCGCTCGAGGACCTGTTCGCCGATGAATCGTTGGTCAAGCAGAAGTCGATCCTCAAGCAATTGCGCAAGGCGCAAAGGTCTCTCGGACAGTTGAACGACGATGCGCGCGGGCAGATCCTGGCGGCCTCATTGAACGAGGCCATCCCCGGGGCGGGCATTCGCTTCCTCGACCGCAAGCGGGAGAAGAAGCTGCTGCGAACCGCCTCGGAAGCCTATCGGAAGTTGGACAAGGCCAAGCCGTTCCGCTCTTCGGATCTCGCGCCGAACGCGGAGCCCGAGGACTAGGTGTGGACGTAGTCTCCGGGCGCGTCGGGCAGGCCGGAGCCGTCCCCGAGCCCGATCTGAGGCGGATCGCAGGGCTCGCCCGAGCGGGCGGCGAGCCATTTGCTCCACTCCGGCCACCACGATCCCTCAACATGCGGCGCCAGCTTCAGCCATTCATCGGGACCGACATAGGGCGCATCCGCGGCCTTGGTCATCACCTGATAGCTGTGGCCCGGCTCGTCCGGAGCCGCGACCACACCGGCATTGTGACCGCCGCTCGTCAACAGGAACGTCACGTCGGCATCGACCTGATAGTGGAGCTTGTAGACGGATCGCCACGGCGCCACATGATCGGAGAGCGTGCCGACCACGAACATCGGCGCGTGAATATCGGAAAGCGAGATGTTCCTGTCATCGACACGGTAATGGCCTTCGGCCAGATCATTGTCGAGGAACAGTTTGCGCAGATATTCCGAGTGCATGCGATAAGGCAGTCGCGTGGCGTCGGCGTTCCAGGCCATCAGGTCGCTCGACGACGACGCCTCTCCCATCAGATAGTCGTGCGACAGCCGCGACCAGATCAGATCGTTGGATCGCAGCAGCGCAAACGCGCCGGCCATCTGCGTCGTATCGAGATAGCCGCGCTTCCACATCATGTCTTCGAGGAACGCAACCTGGCTCTCGTTGATGAAGAGCGTCAGCTCGCCGGCCTCGGTGAAGTCGGTCTGCGCGGCAAGCAATGTGACGGTACCCAATCGCTTGTCGCCATCGCGCGCCATCGCCGCGGCGGCGATCGACAGCAACGTGCCGCCCAGACAATAGCCGAGCGCATGGATTGTCCGGCCCGGCACGATCCGGCCGATCGTGTCCAGCGCGGCCATGACGCCCGACTTGCGATAGTCATCGAAGGCAACATCCCGATCCTTGGCATCCGGGTTGCGCCATGAGATCGCGAACACGGTGAAGCCCTGACTGGTAAGATAACGCACCAGTGAATTATGCGGCGATAGATCGAGGATGTAGTACTTCATGATCCAGGCAGGCACGATCAGGATCGGCTCGGGCCGCACCTGCGCGGTCGTCGGATGATACTGGATCAGCTCGATCAGCTCGTTGCGGTAGACGACCTTTCCGGGAGACGCCGCGACCGTCTTGCCAACCACGAATTGCTCGTCGCCAGCCGGTTTCGCGGCGGAAAGCAGCCGCATCAGATCGCTGCACCAATTCTGCAAACCGAAGACGAAGTTCTCGCCGCCGCTCTGAAAGGCTTTTTCAAGCACTTCCGGATTTGTCGCCGCGAAATTCGACGGCGCGAACGTGTCGAGCATCTGGCGTGTCGCGAATTCGACGACGGCTTCATTCGCAGGCGCGACGCCACGCACCCCAGTCGTGGCATCGTGCCACCAGCGCTCTCCGAGCAGGAAGGCCTGCGCCATCAGGTTGAACGGCGCGGTCTCCCACTGCGGCTCCCTGAAGCGGCGATCCCGGCGCTGCGGCTGGATCACCGACCACGGTTTCCGATCCGGCGACGTCGCGTGCAACGCGGCCTCCACGAACCGGCCGGTGTCGCGAAAGGCGTTTCTGATGATCTCCGTTTGCCGCTGCGGCGCGGCGGCGAGGTGCGAACTCCAATCGAGCCAGGCGAGCGACAGGGCCACCGGTGAAATCCCGCCCGTGAACTGCGCCAGCATCGCGTGAAATGCGCGGTCGACGGGGTATGGCTCTGGCGCTGACGCCGGTTGCGTTGCCGGCTGTTCGGCCGGAGGGCCGACGCTCGCAACGGGATTGACGGAAGGCTCTTCAGCCGGTTGATCGGCTCGTGGGACAAGCTGCACGACGCTCATGGCTGAATATTCCTGCGCGCTTTACGGTTTCGGGCTCTGCCAGGATATGGCGACCCGCTTCAGATGCCGTTGAGCTGTATCAACTTCGTTCGCCAATCACGATTGCTTCATCGCCCTGACCGGTTCACCCTGCTTGACCTGAGTCAAAACGGACCTCGATGCGTGAATTAGGCTGTTTTCATCGAAATTCGACGAATTTGCGGAGTTCTCCCATGCGCGCCCACCAGATCATGACCCGATCGGTCATCTCGGTTACCCCCGACACCAGTATCGTCGAGGCGGCAAACATCATGCTGAAGAGGCACATCAGCGGCCTTACCGTGGTTGACGATAGCGGCAAGCTGGTCGGCGTCGTCTCGGAGGGGGACTTCATCCGCCGCAGCGAAATCGGCACCGGCCGCAAGCGCGGCCGTTGGCTGCGGTTCATCCTCGGGCCCGGCAAGTCCGCCAGCGACTTCGTGCACGAGCACGGTCGCAAGGTCTCGGAAGTGATGACCGCCTCGCCGGTCACCATCACCGAAGACACCGCGCTTGCGGAGATCGTCGATCTCATGGAGCGGAACAACGTGAAACGGCTGCCGGTGGTACGCGGAGACAAGGTCGTCGGGATCGTCTCCCGCGCCAACCTGCTGCAGGCGGTCGCCGGCCTCGCCCGCGAGGTGCCGGATCCGACCGCCGACGACGATCACATTCGCGGCCGCATCATCGAAGCCATGGAGAAGAACGACTGGTGTCCGTTTGGGTTGAACGTCATCGTCCGCGACGGCATCGTTCATCTCAGCGGCGTGATCACCGAAGAACGCACGCGGCAGGCCGCGGTCGTCGCGGCAGAGAACGTGGATGGCGTGAAGAAGGTGCACGACCATCTGTGCTGGGTCGACACCATGTCGGGCGTCTATCTGAACTCGCCCGAGGACGACGATCTCGCCAAGACAGGCTGAGGCTCAATTCAGTTGGGAATGACGGCGGTGGCCTCGATCTCCACGCGCGCCGTCTTCTCGACGAGGCGCACCACCTGGAGGAGTGCCATCGCGGGATAGTGCGCACCGAAGGTGGCGCGGTAGACCTTGCCAAGCTCCTTCAGGTTCGCCAGATATTCGTCCATGTCGACGACATACCAGGTCAGGCGAACGAGGTGCTCGGGCCGAGCACCGGCCTCGGCCAGAATCGCGGCGATGTTGCTCAGGGTCTGGCGCACCTGCGCGACGAAGCCATCCGCGAGACGCTCTTCGGCGTCCCAGCCGATCACGCCGCCGGTGACGACAATGCGCCCTTCGGCCGCCATTCCGTTGGCATAGCCCTTCGGCACAGGCCAGCCGGAGGGCTGGAGCACCTGCGCTCCAGAACGAATGCCATCTTCGGCTGCGGTCGGCAGCACCGCGAGCTGCGGGCCTTTCGGCGTCGTCACGGACAATTCTCGATCCTTTTCATTCTGCCGCGACGCCCGATGACGTCACGGCGGCCTGCGCCAGTTGCCGCAGGGCAAAGCGCTTCAACTTGCCGGTCTCGGTCTTCGGTAGTTGCATCACGAATTCGATCGCACGCGGATATTTGTACGGCGCGATCTCGCGTTTGACGTAGTCCTGCAGCTCGGCCGCGAGTTGAGCATCCGGCGCCACCCCGGGCGCGGCAATGACGTAGGCCTTCACGATCATTCCGCGCGCCTCGTCCGGCGCTCCAACCACGCCGCACTCGATGACCGAGGGATGCGTCAGCAGCGCCGCCTCGACATCTGTTCCGGCGATGTTGTACCCAGCCGATACGATCATGTCGTCGGAGCGCGACTGATACCAGAAATAGCCGTCGCTATCCATCAGATAGGTATCGCCGGTGATGTTCCAGCCGTTCTGGACGTATTTACGCTGGCGATCGTCGGCGAGATAGCGGCAGCCGGTAGGTCCGCGCACGGCCAGACGGCCCATCGTGCCCGGCGGCATATCGTCGCCGGCGTCATCGACGATCTTGGCCTCGTAGCCCGGCACCGGCTTGCCGGTCGCGCCCGGCCGGATATCATCCTCGGTCGCACTGATGAAGATGTGCAGCATCTCGGTCGAGCCGATGCCGTCCATCAGCTTGATACCGGTGGCCTTGAGCCAGGCATCGAAGGTCGGCTTGGGAAGTGTCTCGCCGGCGGAGACGCATTTGCGCAGCGAGGAAACGTCGCGGCCCGGGAGCTTGCCGATCATGGCGCGATAGGCGGTCGGCGCCGTAAAGCAGACCGTGGTCTTGTAGTGCTCGATCGCGGTCAGGATGTCGTCGGGCGTCGTCTTCTCCAGCACGACGAAGGAGGCGCCGATGTGCATCGGGAACAGCACGCCGCCGAAGCCGAAAGTGAACGCGAGCGGCGCCGAGCCGATGAAGCGGTCCTTCTGCTCCGCGCGCAAGATGTTGCGTGCATAACCGTCGCAGACCGCCAGCATGTCGCGGTGAAAATGCATGGTGCCCTTGGGATCGCCGGTCGTGCCCGACGTGAAGGCGATCAGGCAGATGTCGTCGGAGGCGGTATCGACAGCAGCGAACTCGGGGCTTGCGTCGGCGATCAAGGCCTCGAGCGAGTCGGCGGCGCCGTTGCCCCAATAGACCACGCGCCTAAGACCGGGCGCAGCTAGCTTCGCCTTCTCCATCTCGTCGGAGAGTTTCCCGTCGCAGAGCGCGAGTGTAATCTCCGCCTTGTGGATTGGATAAGACAGCTCCTTGGCACGCAGCAGCGGCATCGTCGCAACGCAGATACCACCGGCCTTGATCACCGCAAGATAGGTCGCAACCATCATCGGACTATTGGCGGAGCGCAGCAGCACGCGGCCGCCGGGCACGAGACCCAGCTTGCCGACCAGCACGTTGGCGATGCGGTTCACCAGCGCCTGCAGTTCGCGATAGGTGTAGCTGACGGCGGGACTCATGACGCAGGGCGCATCGCCATGGCCCTCTTCGACCCAACGGTCGAGGAAATAGCTGACGCAGTTAAGTCGCGGCGGATATTGCAGCTCCGGCCGCGTGAAGATGAACTCGGGCCAAAACTCGCGCGGCGGCAGGTGCTGCCGCGCGAACGTATCGACATGGGCCGTCGCGGCGTTGCCGTCATGCGAGCCCGAGACTTGAACCTTCGCGGCGTTGGCCATCGCACGCTCCTTTGCGCATGGAAAGCACCCGGCAGCACTATCTGGGAAACATTTTAGGCTTAAAGCAATTCGGCGCAATAGTGGATTTTGGGCATCCCATGCAATTTCCTGCGGCAGAGTGGGATTGGCGGACCCGCAGTTCGCGGGCTTAGGACCGGCGGCGTGCAGCCGATTTCTGCGCCGACGCCTTGGTCTTGGCGAGGAGCCTCATCAGCTCGCGCACATCCTTCGGCGTCAGATCGGCGAACAGATCGGCGATCCAGGTCTCGTGCTCCGCAGCCATTCTGCGGAACTCGGCACGGCCGAGCTTTGTGAGGCGGATCACCTGGACCCGGCGGTCCGTCTCCGAGGTCCGCCGGTCGAGATGGCCGGATTCGACGAGCCGTTCGACGAGGCCTGTGACGTTGCCGTTCGACACCATCATGCGCTTGGAGACGTCGGACAGCGTCATGCCGTCGGGTGCCTTGTCGAGCTGCGCCATCAGATCGAAGCGGGGCAACGTGACATCGAAACGCTGCCGCAGCCGGCCACGCACTTCGCCCTCGATCAGGGTCGTGCAGGTGAGCAGCCGCAGCCATAGCCGAAGCTCCTCGGCATGATCCTCCGGCGTCTCGACGGCTTTGGTCTCGGAATCGAGCATCTTGATGCAGTCACGCACGGCCGGCATTGGCGCCGGCACGGATTCCCCAACGTTTTGAGCTTCAAATAAATCCGCGGCGGCCGCAAGCCTAAAGCTGCAACAATCGACCGTGTACCAATTTCTTTAAGATTCAAGCAATTGGCGCGGCGCTTGCATGAACGCCGCCTGCGATGGCCCGACGCCGCGGCCTTGCTTGCCGCGGCAGCCATCATCGGCATAAGCTTGGATCGGAGCACGCGGCTTGCGACGCAAGCCCTGATGTCACGGGGGACGGATCATGAAGACGCAATTGACCTTGACCGCAGCGGCCTTGCTGCTTGGCACCGCGATCAGCCCTGCCCTCGCCCAGGAAAAGCTCAAGCTGGGTGTGATCGTGACCCTGTCGGGACCTGCAGCCGCGCTTGGCCAGCAGGTTCGCGACGGCTTTGCGCTCGGCGTGAAGGACCTTGGCAGCAAGATGGGCGGCCGCGATGTCGAGGTCGTCGTGGTCGACGATGAGCTCAAGCCGGACGCGGCCGTGACCAAGGTCAAGGGCCTGCTCGAACGCGACAAGGTCGACTTCGTGGTCGGCCCGATCTTTTCCAACATCCTCCAGGCCATCCATCGGCCGGTCACGGAATCCAAGACCTTCCTGATCAGTCCCAATGCCGGACCGTCGACTTTTGCCGGCAAGGACTGCAACCCGTTCTTCTATGTGACGTCGTACCAGAACGACCAGGTGCACGAGATCCTCGGCAAGGTCGCGCAGGATCGCGGTTACAAGCGCATGTACCTGATGGTGCCGAACTATCAGGCCGGCAAGGATTCAGTGGCCGGCTTCAAGCTCGACTACAAGGGCGAGATCGTCGAAGAGTCCTACATGCCGCTGAACACGCTGGATTTCCAGCCGGAGCTTTCCAAGATTTCCTCGCAGAAGCCCGATGCACTCTTCACGTTCATGCCCGGCGGCCTGGGCGTCAATCTCGTCAAGCAGTACAAGCAGGCCGGTCTTGCCGACAGCATTCCGGTGCTCTCGGCGTTCACGGTGGATGAATCGACGCTGCCGGCGCAGCAGGATGCCGCGGTCGGCATGTTCGGCGGCGCGAACTGGGCGCCCAATCTCGACAATCCCCAGAACAAGAAATTCGTTGCCGCCTACGAGGCTGCCTATAACATCGTGCCCGGCACCTACGCCTTCCAGGCCTATGACGCCGCGATGCTGATCGACAGCGCCATCAAGGGCGTAAAGGGCGATCTCTCGAACAAGGAAGCCGTTGGAGCCGCGCTGAAGAAGGCCGACTTCACCTCGCTGCGGGGCGGCTTCAAGTTCAACACCAACGGCTATCCGATCCAGGACTTCTACCTGACCAAGGTCGCAAAACGTCCGGACGGCAAGTTCCAGACCGAGATCGTTCAGAAGGTCTTTGAGAATTACGGCGACCGGTACGCCAAGGACTGCAAGGCGGCGAACTAAAGCTGCGCGTCGCGTTAAAGGGAGAACTGCATGAAAAGTGAGATCACCGGCATCACGCGGGCCAACGAGGGCATTCAGGGCATTTCCTGGAACATCCTCGGCCAGACCTACGTGCCAAAGAGCAACACCGAGCACAGCTTCTCCTGGCACGCGACCTTGCCGCCGGGCACGTTCGTGCCGCCGCACATCCATCCCGACCAGGATGAGTATCTCTATATGCTGGAGGGCAAGCTCGATTTCGTGCTCGGCAACTCCGAGGCGCAGGCGACTCCGGGCGACCTGATCCGGCTCGGCATGGGCGTGCCGCACGGTATCTTCAACAAGTCGGAGCAGACCGCGAAGGTGCTGTTCTGGGTCTCTCCGACCAAAAAGCTGTTCGATCTGTTCTGGGGCCTTCACAACATGAAGGAACAGAAGCCGGAGGACGTGGTGGCGATGGCCGCCGAATTCAACATCCACTTTCTGCCGCCGCCTCCCGGCGCCGGCTAGCAACTCACGTCAAGCGCGCACTGCCGCAAGTCCCGGCACCGCGGCGAACCCGGCCTTGGTGGCGTAGCCGCGCACGATCGCCTCGCGCTGGGAATAGCTCAGGACGTTGTCGACATTGTCAAAGCCGTCGGGCGCGAGCTGCTCGACGGCGTCGATGACGCCCTCGGGGCCGCCACGCCGATTGGAGCGGACGATGTCGGCCGTCATCGGCAGGCGCTTCTTCTCGTATTCCATCAGCGCCTGACGCGGGTGCTCAGCGCGCACCAGCGCATCGGCGAGGCAGCGCGCGTCGAGGATCGCCTGCGACGCGCCGTTCGAGCCGACCGGATACATGGGATGCGCGGCATCGCCGAGCAGCGTGACGCGCCCGGACGACCAATAGGGCAAAGGATCGCGGTCGCAGGTTGGATATTCGTAGAATTCGGGTGTCGCCGAGATCAGGCTCTTCACGTCGATGTAGGGCACCGAAAAGCGCGCGACGTGCGGCATCAGTTCCTCGCGCCGGCCCGGCCGCGACCAGTCCTCTTTCCGCGGCGGCGGCGCATTGCCCTCACCGACCTTTACCAGCACTGCCCAGTTGGTGAGGCGGCTGGCGGGACTGGATCCTTCCGCAATCGGATAGATCACCACCTTGGCGTTGAGGCCACCGGCCACGATCATCGATTTACCAGTGAGGAACAGCGGCCAATCGCGCGCACCGCGCCACAGCATCAGGCCGTTCCAGCACGGCGGACCCTCGTTCGGGAACAGCGTGTCACGGATACGCGAATGAATGCCGTCAGCACCGATCAGAATGTCGCCGCGCGCGGTGTGGATGTGCGCGCCGGCGCGATCGAAGAAATAAGCGGTGACGCCGCCCTCGTCCTGCGTGAACGCGCCGAGCCGGCAGCCGGTGTGGATCGCTTCCGGCCCGAGCCGCTCCTCGACGGCACGATGGATGACACCCTGGAGGCGGCCGCGGTGGATCGAGAATTGCGGCACGTCGTGGCCGGCGTCAACGCCGCGAGCTTCGCGCCAGACCTCCTGGCCATGGCGGCTGAGGTAGTAGAGCTGGTCGGTGCGGATCGCGACGTCATCGAGCTTCTGCAACAGGCCGAGGCTGGCGAGCTCGCGCATCGCATGGGGCAACGTGTTGATGCCGACGCCGAGCTCGCGGATAGTGTCCGCCTGCTCGAAAATCTCGCAACCGATGCCGCGCGAACGCAGCATCAACGCCGTAGTCAGACCACCGATACCGCCACCGACGATAATCGCCTTCATCGCCCTCAACTCCACTCAAAACACGCCAGGCAACGGGTTAAGGTCGCACAGCCGGTTACTCCGCCGCAAGCGGCTTTGTCGCCTCCGCCTTCAGTTCGGCCCGCGTCCTGGGCTTAGCCTTAATTCTCAGCTCTTCGAGATCCTGCCTGTCGCGCACGCTGTTGCGGAAAATCTGGTCCTTGCCGGGCAGATATTGCGGCGGGCAGAACGCCCCGTCCGCCCCGTACCAGGCCGCCGCCTTCATGGTGAAGAACGGATCGACCAGATGCGGCCGCCCGAGCGCAACGAGATCTGCCCGGCCAGCGGCCAGAATGGTATTGGCCTGATCCGCCGTCGTGATGTTTCCGACGCACATGGTGGCGACGCGCGCCTCGTTGCGGACCTGGTCGGAGAATGGCGTCTGGAACATGCGCCCGTAGATCGGCTGTGCATCGCGGACGGTCTGGCCGGTCGAGACATCGACGAGATCGACGCCAGCCTCGGCAAAGGCGCGCGCGATCGCAACGGCGTCATCGCCGGTGATGCCACCGTCCGCCCAATCGGTCGCGGAAATGCGGACCGACATCGGCTTGTGCGACGGCCAAACGGCGCGCAGTGCCTCGAAGATCTCGAGCGGGAAGCGCAGCCGGTTTTCGAGCGAACCGCCATATTCGTCGGTGCGTGTGTTCGTCAGCGGCGAGATGAAGCTCGCGAGCAGATAGCCATGGGCGCAGTGCAGCTCGAGCATATCGAAACCACAGCGCTCGCCGCGCTCAGCCGCTGCGACGAACGAATCCCTCACAACGCTCATGCCGGCGCGATCGAGCTCGCGCGGCACCTGGCTGTCCGGAAAATAGGGCAACGGCGAGGCCGAGAACACTTCCCAACCGCCCTCGTCGAGGGGACGATCGATGCCATCCCACATCAGCTTGGTCGCGCCCTTGCGGCCGGCATGGCCCAGTTGCAGGCAGATCTTTGTAGCCGAGTTGGCGTGGACGAAATCCACAATGCGGCGCCAAGCGGCTTCCTGCTCATCGTTCCATAGCCCGGCACAACCGGGCGTGATCCGGGCGTCGCGGCTGACGCAGGTCATTTCCGTGAAGATCAGGCCGGCGCCGCCGATCGCGCGCGAGCCGTAATGTACCAGATGGAAGTCAGTCGGCACGCCTTCCTTGGCGGAATACATGCACATCGGCGACACGACGGTGCGATTGGCGATCTCCATCTCGCGCAAGCGAAACGGCTGGAACAGCGGCACCACCGGCTTGTCGGTGTTGACGTCGAAGCCGTTGCTGTGAACCTGCCTGGCAAACGACTTCTCGACCTCCGCCACGAAATCGGGAGCGCGGAGTTTCAGATTGTCATAGGTGATCGCCTTCGAGCGCGTCATCACGCCGAAGGCGAACTGCACCG
This sequence comes from Bradyrhizobium betae, assembly GCF_008932115.1. Lineage (NCBI taxonomy): Bacteria > Pseudomonadati > Pseudomonadota > Alphaproteobacteria > Hyphomicrobiales > Nitrobacteraceae > Bradyrhizobium > Bradyrhizobium betae. The sequence goes on along the minus strand of NZ_CP044543.1, from coordinate 5,419,930 downwards.
GATCAAACTCCCAGAAGCGGTCGACGTGCTCGAACCAGACCAGCGAGACGTCGGCGGCATGCTGCGTCTTCTCGACTTCCTCGCGCCTTCCGTGCTCGTAGACCTCCAACGCGGCCGGAATGCCGGGCGCTCTCTCCATCGCCTCAGCCAGCGCGATCGCATCCTCCATCGCCAGCTTGGTGCCGGAGCCGATCGAGAAATGCGCGCTCGCCTTGGCATCGCCGAGCAGTACCATGTTGTCCTTGACCCAGCGCTTGCTGCGGATCATCGGGAAGTTGCGCCACATCGAGCGGTTGGTGAGCAGCTTATGCCCATCCAGGAACCAGCCGAAGATGTCGGCCATGCGCCCGGCGGACTGGGTCTCGTCGAGCCCCGTCAACCCCGCGCGCTCGAACGTTTCCGGATCGGTCTCGAAAATCCAGGTCGAGTGCCCCGCCTCGTACTGATAGGCGTGGGCGATGAACGGGCCCCACTCCGTCTCCTGGAAGATGAAAGTGAAGGCATCGAGCGGCCTGGTCGAGCCCATCCAGGCGAACTTGTTGGAGCGGAGATCGACCTCGGGCTGGAAATGATCGACATACTTCTCGCGGAAACGGCTGTTGATGCCGTCGGCGATCAGAACGAGATCGGCATCAGCGAAGCGGGATTCGTCATCGATATCCACTTCGAAATGCAAGCCGACACCGAGTTCGCGCGCCCGCTCCTGAAGGATCAGAAGCAGCTTCTGCCGCGAGCAGCCACAAAAACCGTTACCGCCGACCCGGTGGACGGTGCCGCGGAAATGCACGGCGATGTCGTCCCAATAGGCGAACTCCTGGGTGATGCGCTGGTAACTCGGAAGATCGTGTTTCTCGAAATTATCGAGCGTCGCATCGGAGAACACGACGCCGAAGCCGAACGTGTCGTCGGCACGGTTGCGCTCATACACGGTGATGTCAGCGCCAGGGCGCTGCTTCTTGAGCAGGATCGCTGCGTAGAGACCCGCAGGTCCACCACCGATGATCGCGACTTTCATGGGAGCCTCGCCAATTGACCCGGCGGAAATTATTTTAACCCTAAAATAATTTCGCGCAAGTCCTCGTCGCTGGCTGGGCTGCGATCAAAGCCCGCTGACCTAGTCGCCCCTGAATACCGGCTTGACCTTGTTGGCGAAGGCTTCGAAGGCGCGCTCGAAATCGGCCGTCGTCATGCACAGGGCTTGGGCAACGGCTTCCGCCTCGATCGCCTCTTCCACCGACATCGCCCATTCCATCGCCAGCATGCGCTTGGTCATAGTGTTGCCGAAGGTCGGGCCGTCCGCGACCTGTTTGGCCAGCAACTGCGCCTGAGGCAGCACCTGCTCAGGCGTGACGATGCGGCTGAAGAAGCCCCAGCGCTCGCCCTCCTCCGCGGTCATGAACCGGCCGGTGTAGAGCAGTTCGGAAGCGCGGGACTGTCCGATGATCCGCGGCAGGATCGCGCAGGCGCCCATGTCGCAGCCGCCGAGACCGACCTTGTTGAACAGGAACGCTACCTTGGCGCCGCTGGCCGCAAGGCGCATGTCCGAGGCCATGGCGATGATCGCGCCGGCACCAGCGCAAATGCCCTCGACCGCCGCCACGATCGGCTGCGGGCAGGCCCGCATCGCCTTGACGAGATCGCCGGTCATCCGCGTGAACGCCGTCAGCCCCTTGGTATCCATCTTCACGAGCGGGCCGATGATTTCGAACACGTCGCCGCCGGACGAGAAATTGCCGCCGGCACCGGTGACGACGACAGTCTTGACCGCATCGTCGAACGCGCAGGCGCGGAAGAAATCCGTCAGTTCCCGATAGCTCTCGAAAGTCAGTGGATTCTTGCGCTCGGGACGATTGAGCGTCACGGTGGCAACACCGTCGACAACGGCGAGCAGGAAATGCTGCGGCGAATAGTCTGCCAGCGGCAGCGTCACGGGATTGGCTGGTCTGCTCATGCGATCTCCTTGGCTTCCATGTTCCGTGCCTGCGCCGTATGCGCTAGATTTCACCACCGGCCACGGCAATTGCCTGCCCGTTGATCGCGCTGGCCCCCGTCCCGCACAACCAAAGAACCGCGTCTGCCACCTCCTGAGGTTTGACCAGCCGTCCTTGCGGATTATGCTTGGCCAGTTCGGCGATTGCCTGCTCGCGGGTTCGTCCCGTCTTCTTCATGATATTTTCGATGCTGCCGGCGACGAGATCAGTATCGGTAAAGCCAGGACAGACCGCATTCACGGTCACATTGGTCCCCGCCATCTCGAGAGCAAGCGAACGCACCAGACCGACCACAGCGTGTTTGGCGGCGCTGTACGCGCTGACATAGGCATAGCCCTTCAGGCCCGCGGTCGACGCGACCGCGACGATGCGGCCATAAGGACGGTCCTTCATCCCCGGCAACACAGCATGGACGGCGTGGACCACGCCCATGAAATTGACGTCCATCATGCGCGCAAACAGCGCACTATCCGATTTTGAGAACGGTGCGGATTCGGCACTGCCCGCGTTGGCGACCAGGATATCGATCGGCTTTCGCGCATGCGCTTCGGCCACCGCGGCCTTCAGCGCAGCTTCATCCGAGACGTCCGCGACGGCCGCAAAGTGCGCGGCTCCCGCATTCACCGCCTCTTCGAGGGTTGCGGCATTCCGCCCAAGCACCGTAACCGTGGCGCCAGCTCCAGCCAAAGCCGCTGCAATCGCACGACCGATGCCGCGGCCGCCACCAGTCACCAGTGCGTGCGGCGTATGCGGCAATCCGGACATGCGCTGACTCCCTGACGCAGTTGCGGGTCTATGCTTCGGATATATTTTAAACTTCAAGCTTTTGCAACGAAGCGTCCGCCGAACCACCGCAAACAGACAGCGCCGAAGACCGGCCTGAAAATTGCTTTAAGTATAAAATTATCTCTTCCCATCGCCCGCAGGCCTGTTAGCATCGCCGGGCCGAGCAAAAGGATGTCGCGTGTCGCAGCCTGCGCCAATGATAACAAAGGACGGACGCTTCGCCTATGAAGCTGCGGGCGAGCCGGGCGCGATACCTCTGATTTTCCTCCATGGCATCGGCGGCGCGGCGCGGGCCTGGCGGCAGCAGCTTGCCACCTTCGGCAACCGCTTCCGCGCAATCGCATGGGACATGCCGGGCTATGGTGGATCTGCACCGCTCACCAGCGTCAGCATCGCTGCCCTGGCCAATGCCCTTCAACAATTCATCGAGCAAATCGGCGCAGCGAAACCTATTCTGGTGGGGCATTCGATCGGCGGCATGATCGTTCAGAAGTGGCTAGTGCAATCACCGGGACTTGCACGAGCGGTCGTGCTGGCACAGACCAGCCCGGCCTTTGGCAAAGCCGACGGCGACTGGCAGAAATCGTTCATCGCCGCACGGCTGGGGCCGCTCGATCGCGGGGAGACGATGAAGTCGCTGGCCCCTTCCCTGGTGAAGGAGCTCGTCGGTGACAATCCCGATCCGAAGGGGATGGAGCTTGCGCGCGAGTGCATGGCAGCCGTGCCTGAGGCGAGCTATCGCGCCATGATGCTCGCCTTGATCGGATTCGATCAGCGCAGCACGCTCAAGGACATTTCCGTGCCGACGCTGCTGCTGTCCGGCTCAAAGGACAACAATGCGCCCGCACCGATGATGGCTAAGACGGCGACCTACATTCCTTCGGCCCAATATGTCGAGCTGCCCGGCGTCGGCCACCTCGCCAACCTCGAGCGTCCCGATGCATTTGACGAGGCTCTTGGCCGATTCCTGAACTCCGTCACGACCAACGCGTAAGGTGACTGCGCAATGACCATGCAAGTCAGCAAGAACATCAGTACAACCGACAAGATCGCGCTGGATACACCGATCTTCGACCCCGTCGCATTCCGCTTGAACGACGAGCAGGCCGGCATCATCACGCGTGCACGAGAGATCGGTCAGAGCGTATTCGCCGGTCGCGCAGCCACCTACGATCGCGAGGCGGTCTTCCCGAGCGAGAACTATCGCGACCTGCATCGCGTCGGCCTGCTCGGCATCGCCGTCCCCAAGAAGCACGGCGGTCTTGGCGCGGACTACCAGATTTACGCGTTAGCAGCCGCCGAGATCGGCCGCTATTGCGGTGCAACTGCGCTCACCTGGAACATGCATGTCTGCTCGACCTTGTGGTCGGGTCCCCTCGCCGACGATCTCGATATGGACGCGGAGACCCGTGCCGAGCATGAGCGGCGACGTGCCGTCCACTACAAGCGCATCGTCGAGGACGGCGCGATCTATTCGCAACCGTTTTCGGAGGGCGGCGCTGCGGCTGCGGGTGGCGTTGCCTTCGGCACGGAAGCAAAGCCGGTCGCGGGCGGCTGGATCGTCAACGGGAAGAAGATTTTTGCATCGCTGTCCGGCCACGCCGACTATTACGGCGTGCTCTGCACCGAGATCGAGGAGGGCGAGAAGGCCTCGCGCCGCAACACTCTCTACCTCGCTATCGCCGCGAAATCGGAAGGTGTCTCTGTCGTCGGGGACTGGGATCCGCTCGGCATGCGCGGAACGGTCTCCCGGACACTTCTGTTCAAGGACGTGTTCGTACCGGAGAATTCCGCGCTGATGCCGCGCGGCGTCTATTTTCAGGCCGCGATGCGCTGGCCGCACATGTTCCTGACGCTGTCGCCGACCTATATGGGCCTTGCGCAAGCCGCCTACGATTTCACCGTGCGCTATCTGCGCGGCGAGGTTCCGGGAATGCCGCCGGTCAAGCGTCGGATGTATCCGACCAAGCAGATCGCAGTCGCGCAGATGCAGATCAAGCTCGAGCAGATCAAGGCAATCTGGTTCCAGTCCGTGACCGAAGCCTGCGCCAATCCGAGCAAGGAGCAGGTGCTGCGCGCCTATGCCGCGCAATATTCGGTGATGGAGGGTGCCAATGAGCTGGCAGCGCTCGCGATCCGCACCTGTGGCGGTCAGGCCATGCTTCGGTCGCTGCCGCTCGAGCGCATCTATCGCGACAGCCGCTGCGGCTCGCTGATGTTGCCCTGGACGGCCGAGCTCTGCCTCGACCGGATCGGCCGCGAGGCGCTGTACGAGGCCGGCGAAACGGACGACTGACGGTGGATCTCTGTAGTCTGATCGATCGCAACGCGGCCTTTGCGCCAGACAAGACGGCCATTTCCTTCGAAGGAGAACGGCTTACCTACGCCGAATTCGCAGCACGCATCGGGCGGACTGCAACGGCCTTGAAGGAAGAGCTCGGCGTCGGCCGCGGCGACCGCGTCGCGATCCTGAGTTTGAACCGGCCGGACTATCTGGTTCTGCTCTACGCGTGCGCGCGACTCGGCGCGATGCTGGTGCCGCTGAACTGGCGACTCGCCGTCGTAGAGCAACTCTTCATTCTCACCGATGCAGGCGCCAAGGTGCTGGTGCTCGAGCAGGCATTCGAGGGAGTTCTTCCCGGGCTTGCGCCGGGAACAGCCGTCATCGGGCTCGATTTCACGCCGCCTCACGGCGCGACATTCGAGGCTTTGCTGGCTCGCAGCGAAGGCAACAGCCGCAACCCGCATACCGATCTCTCCTGTCCGCTGCTCATCGTGTACACGTCCGGAACGACCGGGCGTCCGAAAGGCGCGGTGCTGCGCCAGGAGGCGTTGTTCTGGAACGGCGTCATGAGCCAGCACATGCACAACATGACGTCTGACGATCATGTTCTGACGGTATTGCCGTTCTTCCATGTCGGCGGCCTCAACATCCAGACTACCCCGGCGCTCCAGCTGGGCGCGACCGTCACGATCCACGCCCGCTTTACGCCGGACACCGCGCTCGCGACTATCGCGCAAGAACAACCGACATTGACGGTTATGGTCCCAGCCATCATCCAGGCCGTGAGCGAGCATCCGGCCTGGGCAACCGCAGATCTCTCTTCGCTAAAGGCCGTTGCCACCGGCTCGACGATCGTACCGCCTCATCTGATCGACCGTATCGTCTCGCGCGGAGTGCCGGTGCTCCAGGTCTATGGTTCGACCGAAACCTGCCCTATAGCGGTTTACACGCGGCTGGGCGGCGATCTTTCGCGCATGGGATCGACCGGACTTCCGGGCCTGTGCTGCGAAGCGAAGGTGATCGACCAGGCCGGGACTGAAGTGCCCGCGGGCACGCCCGGCGAGATCTCGGTACGAGGCCCCAACGTGTTCTTCGAATATTGGGGCAATGCGGAAGCCACGCGCGACGCGCTGCACGACGGCTGGTATCGTACCGGAGATATCGGCTTGTGCGACGCCGACGGCTATTTCTGGGTCCGCGACCGCAAGAAGAACATGATCATTTCCGGCGGCGAGAACGTCTATCCGGCCGAGGTCGAACGGGTCCTGCTCGAGCATCCCGATGTCAGCGAATGTGCCGTGATCGGCAGGCCGGACCCGCGCTGGGACGAAGTGCCGATCGCCTATGTGATCCGGCGATCCGGGTGCAGGCTCGAGGCGGAGGAGCTGAGAGCACATCTTCAGGTCCAGCTCGCCCGTTACAAGATTCCGCGCGACATCGTCTTCGTGACCGACCTGCCGCGCACGGCGCTGGGAAAGGTCCAGCATTTCCTGCTGAAGCAGCTTGATGCGCAGGCGCGCGCGCAAGGAGAAGCATCTTGAAGATTGCGGTTCTGGGTGGGGGAAACGGCTCTTTCGCGGCCGCGGGCGATTTCGCGCTGTCGGGGCATGAGGTCCGGCTATGGCGCCGCGATGCAGAGGAGATCGCAGCGCATCGCGCCGCCGGCTCGCGCATCCTGGTGAAGGACCACAACGGTCGTCACGACGTCAAGCTGGCGCTGGTGACGACAGATATCGCTGAGGCCATCAGCGGCGCCGAGCTGATCCTGTGCCCCGCCCCTGCTTTCGCACAGTGGGACATTGCGCGGATCCTTGCGCCGCACCTGCGGGACGGACAGGTCGTGTTTCTGCCACCTGCCACATTCGGCTCGATGATCTTCGCACAAGCTGCGCGGGATGCCGGCAATCGCGCCAAAGCGAGCTTTGCGGAAACGGGCACGTTGCCCTGGCTGACCCGCAAGCACGGGCCGTTCGAGGTCGCGATCACGATCCGCGCCAAGCGATTGCCGGTCGGCGTGTTTCCGCTCGATCGGGCGCCGCACGCGCTCGAGGTGATCGGACGCGCGTTTCCGGATGCGATCGAGCCGTGCGGAGACGCGCTGTCCGGAGCACTGATGAACGCGGGCCCCATCATCCATCCGCCGCTGATCGTGATGAACGCCGGGCCAATCGAACATTTCGAGCGGTGGGACATTCACAAGGAAGGAACGCAAGCCGCGATCCGGCGGGTTACCGACGCGCTCGACGCCGAGCGGATCGCGGTGCGAGAGGCGCTCGGCTACGGCGCGCCACATTTTCCGCTCGCTCACCATTACGCCAAGGAAGGCGAGATCTGGATGTATGGCCGCGGCTCGCATGACCGACTGACCGATTCCGGCGATTGGCGCGAACGCATCGTGCTGACCGAGCACCGCTATATGCGCGAGGATCTGCGGCTGGGGCTTTCGCTGCTGGTTTCCGTCGCTGGCCTTGCAGATGTGGCCACGCCGCTGGCAACGGCGTTTCTGGCGATCGGCGGCGCGGTCTGCGGGGAGGATTTTGCGCAAGGCGGCCGAACGCTTCAGACGCTGGGGCTTGGCAATCTCGACAAGGCGGAACTGCAGACGCTTCTTTGCAAAGGGTTCTGACTGATGACCACTCGCGCCAACATCGCCTGTCTCGGGGCCGGCCGCATGGGGCGCGGCATCGCCGTCGCGTTCGCTTACGCAGGCCACCGGGTCACCATGATCGACGTCAAGGCTCGCTCCCCGGAAGACTTCGCCAAGCTGGAGGCGGACGCGCTCGGCGAAGCCAGGAAGACCTTTGCCAGCCTGTCCAAGCTTGGGCTGCTGGCCGAGGCAGACGTCGAACCGCTCATCGCGCGGGTCTCGGTGGTGCCCTCCGGTCAAAGCGGTGCGGTGCTGGCCGAGACCGGAATGGTGTTCGAAGGCGTTCCCGAGGTCGTCGAGTTGAAGCGCGAGGTGCTGGGAGCTGCTTCAAAGCAGGTCGGACCGGACACGGTCATCGCATCGACGACATCGACCATTCTCGTCGACGACCTCTCCGGCGCGATCGAAAACCCACGCCGCTTTCTCAACGTGCATTGGCTTAATCCCGCTTATCTAATCCCTCTGGTCGAGGTTTCACCAGGCAAAGCGACCGATCCCGCCATCATCGACGAGGTCAAGGTGCTCCTCGAAGGCATTGGCAAAGTGCCGGTGGTCTGCGCAGCGACGCCCGGCTTCATCGTTCCACGCATCCAGGCGCTGGCGATGAACGAGGCCGCACGCATGGTCGAGGAAGGCGTTGCAAGCGCAGAGGAGATCGACAAGGCTATCCGCTACGGCTTTGGCTTCCGCTACGCCGTGCTGGGGTTACTCGAATTCATCGACTGGGGTGGCGGCGACATCCTGTATTACGCCAGCCGCTATCTCGAAGGCGCGCTCGGCAGCGACCGCTATCGCGCGCCGGACGTCATCGCACGAAACATGCAGGAAGGACGGATCGGCCTGCGAACGGGTGCAGGCTTTCTTGATTATTCCGGTCTCGACGTCGATGCCTATCGGACAAAGCGGCTTCAGTCCATGGTCGACCTGCTCCGCCACTTCGACCTGGCTCGCCCGCCGGTGCTCGATCGCAGCTAGCCGAAGACGTCCTGAAGCACGCCTTCGCGAACGACCGCGACGCCATCGAGCTCGATGGTCGTTCCCATCATCGGCAAGTCGAAATGGCCGGCCGTATAGCGGCCGGCGAATTCATTCGCGCCGGTCGAGAACAGGAAATTGCCGGAGACGGCTCGGATCTCCGTGCCGTTGGTGTCGCGCTGATCGTACATCGACAGCGCCTCGTAGCGCGCACCCGGGTTCATGCCGAAGCCGACATGCGACACCGCATAGGCCTCACGATCGCCCCAGGCGGCGAGATAGGCGCGCATCATCGCTGCATCCGTCCCGTCGCCTTCCAACTCGACGACGTAATCGTCCTTCAACGTCATCTTGACCGGCGAGGTCAGATAGCGCTTGAAGGTCAGGTTGATGTCGCCGGGCGCCATCACCAGCGTGCCGTTGATCGTTCTGCTCTTGGGGAAGCTGACGACGATACCGCCGGGCCAGTGCGCCAGCGTGCCGGGCTTGTCAGTCCAGCCCCACACGCCGACTGTTGAAGCACCGACCATGTCGACATCGAGCGCGGTTCCGGCCTTCGAGGTGACGCGCATGCGCTTGGTTCCGCGCAGCATCTTCGCCGCTGCCCTTACACGCTTCTCCAGCGCGGGATCCGGAACCATCCGCTCCAACGCCTCCGGATGTTCGTTGGAGATTACCAGGATCCGCGCGCCAGCCTTAAGGATTTCAGGCGTCTCCACCGCATGCATCAAGCCCTCGATGGTGCAATCCACCACGAATCCGGCCTGCTGAAGTGCGGTGATGACCGGGCCAAGCCGCTGGATCGCCTCGCTTGCTCCGGTCGAGCGAACCGGAACGATATTCCGGTTCCGCGGTGTCGGCATCACCACGTGAAACGGCCGCGCCCCCATCCGCAGCAGCGCGAGCTCTGCCAGATGCACATTCAGTGCGCGCGACTGGGTCTCCGAGAGGATCGCTGCGGTATCGCCGGCCTTGACGGCACAACGCTCAAAAATCTCGCAAAATGCGTCGATCCATTTGGCCTCGATGCGATCCGCCAGCATGTTTCACTCCCCGGTCTTGTGGTTTCTTGTCAGTCAAATCACGCCTCGGGGAAGCCCCGCAAGAGGTACGATCGCAGGACGCCCAACAGGCCGTTGAGGATCAGCCCCAAGAGCGAGATCGTGATCAGCGGCACGAACATGTCGACAGCCTGAAAGGTCCGGGCCGCCGTCACGAGCGCATGGCCAAGACCGTCCGTCGATGTGATCATCTCGGCCAGAAACACCACGATGCAGGAAATGACAAGGCCGATCCGGCAGCCGGTCAGGATCGACGGCATCGCCGCCGGCAGCACCACCTTGAACAGAATTTCGTAGCGCGGCGTTCCTGCCGCCATAGCCGACCAGATCAGCTTCTGCTCGACGGTAGATGCCCCGTAATAGGTGGACAGCAAGATGGGAAAGAGAGCGTCCGCCGCCACCAAGGTGATCTTTGATCCATGGCCAAAGCCCAACAGCAGTAGCAGCGCCGGATAGAGCGCGACCTTGGGTAACGGCGCCAATACGCGCACGATCGGCCGAACCACGGCATTTATGGCGGGATTGGCGGCGGCCGCAATTCCGAGGCCGACGCCCAGCACGACCGCAATCGCGAACCCGGCAAACAGCCGGATCAGGGTCGCCGCGATCTCCTGCTGAAACGTCCAGGTCACGAGCTGTTGGAGCAGCCGGCTGAAGACAAATCCCGGCGGCGGCAACAAGACCGCTGGCGCAAAGCCAAATGACACGAGACCTTGCCACACTGCGATCACCAGCACGATTGGCGCGACTCCGAGAAGGACACTCGATGGGAGAACGCGTGGTTTCATGAGAAGCTCAGCGGCATGTCGAACTGAGGCTCCGACCAACGCACAAGCCTTGCGCGGACCCGCTCGAAGATCGCATCAAGGCAGATTCCCATGGCCCCCACGATGATGATCATGGCGAAGACAGTGTCGTATTGACCCATGTCGAGCGCGTTGAACAGGATGTTGCCTGCGCCGGACTGGCGGGCGATCATCTCGCTGGTGATCATCGTGATCAGCGCCAGCACGAGCCCCGTGCGGCACCCTGTCAGGATCTCCGGCAGTGCAGCAGGCAGCACGATCCGGACGAGACGTTGCAGAGGTGAGAGCCCCATCGCCGCGCCCGACCACAGCATTTTTTCTTCGACGGCCTTGGCGCCCTCAAAGCTGTGATAGATCACGGGCAGGCTGACGCCGAGAAAGATCACCAGCGTCTTCGTGATGTCACCTACGCCGAGCCATAGCATGATGATCGGCATCAAGGCTGCTTTCGGCACTGGGTAGATCACCATCAGAAGCGGGTTGAAAAACGCTGCGACGGCGCGGCTTCGGCCCATCAACAGGCCCAGCGGAATGGAAACCAGCAGGGCTACGCCGAACCCCATCGCCATGCGCCGGAGCGAGGCCAGGATATTGATCAGCGACTCCTTGTCGCCGAGAATATCCGGGATCGCACGGATCGCCTCGATCGCCGTCGGAAAGCTGTCGTTCTTCAGCGCAAGCGACGCGACCTGCCACACGGCCAATAGCCCGATGCAGGCGAACACCGGGGCAGCACGCCTGGCCAAGGTCGCCGGCGATGTCATGACGGCGCCCCGGTCTCGTCGACCTCGTCGAACATCTGCTCGATATCGACGACGTATTTCTGATAGCGTGGATCGAGCAACAGCTCGTTGCGGCGACGCGGCCGCGGCAGATCGATGTCGATGACCTGCCGAATGCGGCCGGGAGATTTTGACATCATCACGACCTTGTCGGACAGGAATACTGCTTCGTCGACGGAGTGGGTGACGAACAACACCGTCTTGCGATCACGCTCCCAGATGTTCAAGAGATCGTTCTGGAGGCGTGTCCGGGTATGCGCGTCGAGCGCGCCGAACGGCTCGTCCATCAACAGGACTTCGGGATGGTAAGCGAGCGTCCGGGCGAGCGCTACGCGCTGCTTCATTCCGCCTGACAGCTCCTTGGGATAGAAATTCTCGTAACCTTTGAGACCAACCATTTCGATCAGAGCTCGGCTCTGCGCTTCCGCCTCGGTGGCACGAACACCTTGCTGGCGCGGACCATACATCACGTTCCCCAATACGGTCTTCCACGGAAACAGTGCGAACTCCTGAAACACCGGCCCGCGATCCGGACCCGGACCCGTGATCGCCTGTCCCTTCATCTTCGCCGCACCGCTTGTCGGGCTAACGAAGCCGCCGACGATGTAAAGCAGCGTCGACTTGCCGCAGCCGGATGGCCCGAGGATGGAGACGAAGGCTCCCTCTTCGATCGCCAACGAGATGTCCGATAGCGCCAGATGATCCTTGCGCGCCGAGGTCTGAAAAACCTGCGAGACGCGGTCGATCTCGATGATCTTGGAAGCCGGCATTTGTGACGTCACCGGTTTCACCCATTCGCTCGATCTCGAAGGCATTACCTTCATCCCGCCTCTCACTTCACTCGCGCGCAACGATCGCATTGTTAGCCTGCTGAATGTCCTCCTTCAGCGGCTTGAGCTTAGCAAGAAACCTGCCAGACGAGCGGTCGATTTCGCAGGGGTGCGGCGCGTCATTCGAACCATGGCCATTCTGCCGGGCCTTCGTGTGTGACGGCTCCGCCGGGCGCCTGGCCAACAAGCCGCGCATATTTCGCGAGTGCCCCTGCGCGGTGACGCGGCGGCCGCGGCTTCCAATCGCGCCGCCGCGCCAAGAGTTCCTGCTCGTCGACCAGCATATCCATCCGCCGGTTTGCGGCATCGATCCGGATGCTGTCGCCGTCGTGGACAAGCGCCAACGGACCGCCAACAAACGCTTCGGGAGACACGTAGCCGATACACATGCCGCGGGTCGCGCCCGAGAACCGGCCATCGGTGATCAGCGCCACTTTTTCGCCCATGCCCTGCCCGTAGATCAGCGCGGTGACGCCGAGCATCTCGCGCATACCGGGGCCTCCGACGGGACCTTCATTGCGGATGACGAGGACCTCGCCCGCCTTATAATTGCGGTCACGAACCGCTTTGACACACGCCTCCTCATCTTCGAAGACTCGCGCAACACCTTCGAAGAACTGGCTCTTCAAACCTGCGACCTTGATTACGGCGCCATCCGGACAAAGGTTTCCCTTCAGGACGGCTACGCCGCCATCAAGCATGATCGGCGCACGGGAGGCGTAAACGATCTCGCCATCAGGCGCGTTGGCCGTCCCATATTCTTCGGCAAGCGTGCGGCCTGTGATGGTGATGCAACTGCCATCGATATGACCACTCTGGATCAACTCGCGGATCACCACGGCAGCGCCGCCGATATCGTAGACGTCCTTCGCCGTATACTTGCCCCCAGGTCGCAGATTCCCAATCAGCGGCGTTCTGGAAAAGACTTCGCCGACATCATCGATCGTGAACGCAATGCCAGCCTCGTTCGCGATCGCAGGCAGATGCAGCGCAGCGTTGGTCGAACCGCCCGTCGCAGCCACGATGGCCGCGCCATTCTCCAGGGATTTCCGCGTCACGATGTCGCGAGGCAGAGGGCCGCCGCGCTCCAGCATCTCCATCACCAGCCTCCCGGCGCGGCGCGAAATCTGCGCGCGCTCGGCGTAGACACCGGGCACCATCGAGACATTGGGAATGGTGAGGCCCATCGCCTCCGACACCATCCCCATTGTATTCGCGGTGAATTGCCCGGCGCATGCGCCGATGGTCGGCAGGCAGGCGCGCTCGATCCGCTCGAGCGTAGCGCTGTCGATCTCGCCGGTCATGAAGCTGCCGACGGCCTCATAGGAATCGAGCACCGTCAGGGTCCGACCGTCCACGCGCCCCGGCAGCGAGCTGCCGCCATAGATGAAAATGGACGGTACGTTGCAACGAACCATGCCCATCATCACACCGGGCAGCGTCTTGTCGCATCCGCCGTACCCGATCAGCGCATCATAAGCCAGTCCATGGACGACGGCCTCGATCGAGTCGGCGATCAGCTCGCGCGAAAACAGGGAAAACTTCATCCCCTCGTGATTCATGCTGATGCCGTCGGAAACCGACACGGTCGAAAACTCGCGCGGCGTGCCGCCCGCCTCCTCGATTCCTGTCTTGGCCGCGGCCACCTGGAAGTCGTGGGTCATATTGCAGGGCGTCTGCTCGCCCTTCATGCTGACGACCCCCACCATCGGCTTGGCGATTGCTGCGTCGTCAAGACCCATTGCGCGCATGAAAGCGCGGTGCGGAGCCCGATCGAGGCCGTCTGTCGTTATCCGTGATCGCAACTTCTTCATACGTGCATCTTCTGCATGCGACGTCCCGGATTACCCGGGACGCCGCGATCTCCCTGCTCGAATAATTGCGTCCGCGTGCCTACTCCAGCGGCGCGACGATCGTCGGATGCCTGAACTGCGCGGCGTCCAGCTTCGGCAGCATTCCCGTCTCTGCGTAGATATCCAGCATCTTCTGGATCGCGGGAAAGTTCGGCGCCGCACCCGGATCCCGGCCAAAATCATTGTCCTTGAGCAGGTAAGTCTCGAGAACCGGAATGGGCGCCTTCAGAACTTCATTGACGACTTTCAGGGTCTCTTCGCGGTTTGCCAGCGCCTTCTTCATGCCTGACGTGATGTCGCGGACATAAGCCTTCACCAGATCCGGATTCTTGTCGACGAAGTCGGCACGGCAGGCTTCGAGGATGTGCACGATGTTCGGCATCGCCTGCGACAGCGAGAAGAGCTTGCGGGTACCGCCCTTGGCCTCCGCACGCGCGGCAAACGGCTGGTTCATGTTGACCGCATCGACGCGGCCCTGACGCAGCGCATCTTCGGAGACAGCAAAGCCGACTTCAACCAGCTTGATATCCTTGGCCGGGTCGACGCCATTCTGCTTCAGGAGCAGGTTGAACGGACCTTGCGTGCCGCCGCCGATCACGGAGATGCCGACGGTCTTGCCCTTGAGATCGGCAATCGTCTTGATCGGCGAGTCATCCATCACAGCCCAGTAGACCGAAAAACCGCCGGGCTTCTCGAAGACGTGCTGAGCCACGATGTAGGCCTTGAGATTGCCGCCAACCACGCCGTTGGCGAGCGAGAGCGGCGCCTGCGTCGCGCAATCGAGCGCACCGGCGGCCAAAGCCTGCGTCATCGGCGCCGTGCCCTGAAACTGGGTCCATTCGATGTTGTAGGCCTTGCCGATATTGGAAAATTCAGCCGGGCGGCGCATCATCCAGTACTTGGACTCCTCAGCCGGGATGGTCCAGCCGACGCGGATCGTCTGCTGCGCCCATGAAGGGCCTGCGCCCGCACTTACGGCCGCTGCCGCCCCCAAAGCCAGGATCCACTTCGAAACGGTTCGCATCGTGCCCACTCCGCTGCTCCGGCGCCAACCCGGCGCCACCCAACCCGGCCGGCTCAAATTGTTTCATGGTTCAAACAATCAGGCAAGCCATGCGAGCGAGCGGTTTCGCCGTCCGGTCTGCAATGTATGGTAAAGCGGCGTCGCGCTGCGACAGAAGGAGGCAACCTATGGCTGATGCGAGCAACGCAAACCCGCAAGGCGTCGAGAGGCTCGGCTATCTCGGACTCGGGCTGATGGGCGCACCCATGACCCGGCGCCTGCTCAAGGCCGGCTATCAAGTCAGCGTCTGGAATCGCTCGGAGGGCAAGCTGGCCCCGCTCGTCGCGGAGGGCGCCAGGCGCGCCATCGCGCCACGCGACGTGCTGGCCAACTCGGACATTGTGTTCATGTGCGTGACGGACGCGGCCGCCGTGGAGGAAGTGATTTTCGGGGCCCAAGGTCTTGCAGCGGCTCCTGGCGCAGGCAAGCTCGTGGTCGACTTCTCATCGATCCACCCTGACGCCGCGCGCGATCTTGCAACCCGGCTGAAAGCTGCGAACGGCGCCGGCCTGATCGATGCGCCGGTGTCCGGCGGCACCAAGGGCGCCGAAGACGGCACGCTTGCGATCATGGCAGGCGGAGATGCCGGCGACATCCAGAGGGTGCGGCCGTATGTGCTAGCCATGGCGCGCAGGTTCACCCACATGGGTCCGACAGGCGCAGGCCAGACCACAAAGCTCTGCAACCAGGTGATCGTCGGATGCGCGATGGCTGTCCTGGCGGAAGCAACACGCCTTGCCGTGAACGCGGGAATTGACGCCAGCCGATTGCCCGAAGCACTCGCGGGCGGCTTCGCCGATTCCATTCCGCTTCAGCTGTTTGTGCCCCGCATGGCCCAAGGCATTCACTCGCCGCCACTCGGTCACATCGCCACCATGCTCAAGGACCTCGATACGGTCGCCGATGTTGCGCAGACGACGTCGACACCCGTGCCGATGGCATCGCTGGCCGGGCAGATCTTCAGGCTGGCCAAGGCTGCACGGGGAGCCGATGCGGACGCGCTGGAGATCTACAAGCTTTCAGCAGCGGAGCGTTGAGCCGTCTGGGGTATACTGCAGCGCGCTACGGTGACTTCCCGCGTTGGTCGTCGGCCAGGAACCGGCCATACGTTCCGCGCGCAAACAGCAGCGGCTCCCCGGAGTTGTAGGCATAGGCCTCGACCGCGCCGAGAAAGATCACGTGATCGCCGCCGTAATAGCGATTGATGGACCGGCATTGAAAATTGGCGACGCTCTCGGCGAGCACCGGAGCGTTTCCAAGCCCCGGCGTCCAATCAACCCCGGCGAACTTGTCCTCGGTCGATTTGGCAAACTTGTTCGCGAGCGCCTGCTGCGAATTGCCGAGCACATGGACGGTGAAGTGACTGGCGTTCTGAAACACAGCCAGGCTCGATGAATAGATTCCGAGGCTCCAGAGCACCAGAGGCGGATTCAAGGAGACCGATGCAAACGAATTGCAGGTGATGCCATAGGGCTTTCCATCCGCGGCCGTGGCGGTGATGATCGTTACGCCCGTTCCGTAAGTTCCAAGCGCGTTGCGAAAATCCCGGGGATCGATCGGTGAACTGTCTCGCGCGAGTTCGTTGGCTGGGTCGGGAACGGCCGGCTGCTTCGGCAGATCATTCATCGGCCGGCCTCACAGCGTGAGATTCTCGGACGGCAGGCCCAGAGCCACCCGTCCGTAATTGGTTCCGGCCGCATCGAAGTTGAACGCAAGGTGCGAGTTGATCGCGTGCGCATCACGGAACTGCCGCTGCAACACGCCCGTCGTGAACAGGCCACGCGCCCCGCTCGCGGCAAACAGCATCGAGACCGCATCCGTGCACAGATTGACGGAGAAAGCTCCATCCCGCCGATACCTGGTCTTGGTCGCCATGTCGGGAATACGACCTCGCCTTGCATCTTCCATGGCGTTGATGCAGGCCGAACGCATGATCAGGCGCGCGGCGTCGATCTTGGCTGAAGCTTCGGCGATCTTGATCTGAGTGCTTTGAAAGTCGCTCAGTTTGGCGCGGTTGTAGGTCGAAATGCGATGACGCGCGACCTCCGCATAATCGTCGAGGCATGCTTGCGCGTTCCCGAGTGCAACGCCCGACAGGACGTAGGGAAACAGCGAAAATACGGGCAGAGTATACGACGGATTGGGATTGACCCTGCTGCCAGGCGTCGGACCGCCGGCAAGCTCGCCGACGGCGACGGTCATATGGTCTGGTACAAAGGCTTCCCTGACCTCGACGTCGCAGGAACCGGTGCCGCGCAGTCCCGTAACGTTCCAGGTATCGAGCACTTTGTAGTCGCCTTTCGGCAGCAGGAAGATTCGATACTCGATGCCGTCCGCCTCGTCGTCGGAATAGACGACACTTGCGAGCATGTTCCATTCGCATGACGCAACGCCCGAGGAGAACGGCCAGCTGCCATGCAACCGGTATCCACCCTCCATCCTCGTCGCGCGTCCGGCAGGAAAAATGAACGAAGAAGCAATCAGCGCGTCCGGATCGCGGCCCCAGACCAGATCCTGCGCCCTCTGCTCGAACATGCCGAGCATCCAATGATGGCTCGCCAGATTGGCGAGATTCCAGGCCACCGACGCGTCCGCCCGCCCGAGCAGCTCAGCGCAGTCGACGAGGGCGACATAGTCGAGTTCGGCGCCACCGATACGTGCCGGCTGGAGCATCCGGAACAGGCCAGCATCGTGGAGATCCCTCTCGGTTTCCGGCGGAAGATGCCGCAACTCCTCCGTCCGCACCGCCCGCTCTCGCAGCCGCGGTGCGAGCGCCCTGGCCTTGGCGATCATTGCCGCATAGGCCCGCCCACCGGCTTCCGCCCCGGTGTGTTGACCCATGCTCGGCTCCTGACCAGGCACCATCCGTGTCCCTCGCGTTCACACATTTATGCGGCGGGACCTTCGCCAAATCAAGCTGGGCAGCGTCAACAGGGCGCGGTCGCCATGCAAGGAAACAAGATTGTAGACGCCGTCGTCTCCAAACAGCGATCCGCAAGCCTCGCGACACCTAACTCCAGACTGCTTGGCCTTAAGCTGGTATCGATGGCTTGCCCGATCCAAACGCGCCTTTTTGGGTGAACTCGGAGATCCGACGCGCGTCGTAGCCGAGCGTATCACGCAGAACATCTTCGGTATGCTCGCCTAACAAGGGGGCGGCAACGGGATCAATCGCGCCGGTCAGGCTCATATTGATCGGCGGCTCGATATTGGGGACCCACTCTGCTGTACGATGCGGAATTCGGCTCAAGCGATGGCGCTCGCGGGCCTCGGGCGCATTGAAGCCCTCCTCAACCGTCCGGAGATAGCCGACCGGAATATTGGCCAGCTTCATCTTCGCCATCCAGTTCTCGAGGGTATCGCTGGCGAAGACCTCCGCGATGGCTGCCCGCAGGAGCTCCTTGTGCTCGGAGCGTGCTTTGCGCGTTGCAAACTGCGGATCGTTGATCAGATGGGGCCGGTTCAGCACCTCGACCACAAGCCGACGAAAAAGCCGGTCGTTCGCGCAGGCTATGTAAAGCGGCCCGTCGGAGGCCTCATAGACGCCGACGGCGGGAGACCCGCTCGGCGAATTGCCAAACCGGCCAGGGTTCTCGCCGTTGATCAGATAGGCCATGCCGTAGAAGCCGGTCATCCCCATGGCGATGTCGAACAGGGCAACCTCGACATGCTGACCGCGGCCAAGCCGATCCCGCGCCAATAGCGCCAGCAGGATGGCATTACAGGCAGACATCCCTGTCGCCATGTCGACGATGGGGGGGCCGGTACGAACAGCCGGGCCGTCGGCAAACCCGTTGAGCGACATGAAGCCGCTTTCGGCCTGCGTAATCGGATCAAAACCGGGACGCGAAGCAAACGGTCCGGAGCGCCCGTAGGCGGAGATCGAGCAATAGACCAGCCGCGGATTGTGCGGCGCGACAGCCTCATAGTCGAGACCGAATTTCTTCATGACCCCGCTGGAGAAATTCTCCACGACCACGTCGGCCTTGCGGATCAGATCCAGCGCGATCTCGCGGGCCTCCGGCACAGTCAGGTCGAGCGCAATGCCGCGCTTGTTGCGGTTGAGGCTCAGATAAGCGGCGCTTTCGCCGCCGATTTCGGCGTGCTCATAGGCGCGCGTGTCGTCGCCACCGTCCGGATTCTCGATCTTGATGACGCGCGCGCCAAAATCGGCAAGCGTCTGAGTGCAGGCCGGTCCGGCCACGACGCGCGTGAAATCGACGACCAGCAGACCATCGAGCGCGGTAGGTGCGCCCGTCGCGCGCGACGAACGTTCCGGCAATTGAGGCTTGGTGGGCATCGGTAGCGCTCCCTTACATCGGCTTATGGCCGCCGAATTTCCTGCAGGAGCAAACTTAAAGCCCGGCGCCGCCGACTTCGCAAGTGCTTCAGCCACATCGCTTCAAACGCAAAAAGGGCCCGGCTGTCAATCGGCCTGCAAATTTGGCTCTGACGCATTTTTGGTGCAGCTCCGCTTATTCTGCGCCGATTAATCTGGCTTGAAGCAGATCGAGTTTCCCCCGGCCGTACATTTGGCGTCTGACGAGCTTGAGGCGGGTGATCTGCCCCTCGGTCTGTCCGTTGGACCAAGGCGAGGTGATCGCTGCTCGAACCGCCGCTTCATCACTCGTTACGCCGCGGGCGAACGATGCGACAAGACTGGCACGGGCGCGCTCGATCCATGTGGTGAGATCCGCCTCGGCCTTGCGCCGGATCATCAGGTGGAATTCAGCGATGATCTCGCGGGCCTCAACCAGGCTTGGTGCACCAGCCTCGATCGCCGCGACCGTGACTGTCTCGGCTTTCGTTAGCAAATCCCGCCCGATTGTCATGAGGCGCGCGATTGTTCTAGCCGACGGGATCCGCTGAAGGTTTTGGGCATCGGCCTTTTCGGCCCGTCGTCTGCGGGTCGCCCACTCGCTGATGACGCGGAGCGAGCTTCGGAAGCCACGTGCCGTCAAGCGTCGCCAAAGTTCAGCACCATTTCGACAGCCGGACGCCCACTGATCGTCGAGCCATGGCAGATGCGGATCCAGCGAACTTTGCCGGGTCCGGAAGACATCGGTGCGCTCGCCGCGGATCACCTGCCGTACCAGCTTCCTGCTGTGGCCGGTCTGGCGCACGATCTGCTTGATCGGCGTTCCGCCTTTGGACAGGGCCAAGATCGTCGCGTTGGTCTCTTCGCGGCGAAGATATCCTTCATACTGCAGGCGCTCGGCCGCGCTGAGCAGTTTGGGATTGATGGTTGTCGCCCCGATTGCGCTGTGGATCTGGCGCATCGATTTGCGGATCGCATCGAGGAAGGCCCGACTGGCATTCTCCATCAAATGCCAACGATCAGCGACCTGTACCGCATGCGGGAGGGCTCTTGCCGCAGCTTCGCCATATCCTCCGCCGCGATCGCGAGCGACTATAGCGATCGTGGGATGAGCGGCGAGCCAGGCTTGGGCTGTCGCAGGTTCACGATCTGGCAACAGGGTGACGATCCGGCGCCTTTCCAGGTTGCAGATGATGCTGGCGTATCGGTGATTGCGCCGCCAGGCCCAATCATCAATGCCGATAACCTTAAGAGGGTCAGCCGGGGGACGGTGACGGCGTCGGACCACGCGCAGGAGAGTATCCTTACTCACCGGCAGCATCAGCCGCCTTGCGAAGTCTGCTGCCGGTCGACCGCCAAGCGCCAAGCCGAGGTGATGAACGATAGACTCCAGCCTCGCCGTGCGTCGCGCCGATGGTGCCAGTACCCCTTCGGCGAAGCGCTCCGTGAAGATTTGGCGCCCGCACAGAACGGCGTCGCAGCGGAAGCGTCGGGCAATTACTACGAGCTGGACGGTCCGCCCCGAGAGCGGCAGATCCGTCACGCGTCTTCGATAGCGGCTATGGACACGCCGGGATACCGCTCCGCACGATGGACATAGGCCGACGCTTCCCGACGCTCGGACCACAACAATGGCCCTATCACCCTCGTAATACGCACTCTCTACAACAAACCCACGCGGCACCAGACTGGAGCGGTGGAGTGCTTGCTGCATGGCGCTGATTCTCCCCCAATCAAAGCGCCAGACATCCCCCAAACTGCATCAAAAGTGAGTCAGAGCCAATTTTGCAGGCCGATTGACAAACAACGGCGCATCGCGGAATCGGGCCTGCGCAAGCGCCGTGAGCAACGGATGGGTCATCGCTTCGCGTTGCGCAGCGCCTCATGGAGGCTGCCCATGCGCCAGCGCAGATCCACCAACTGGACGCGCTTTCGCAAGCTGTGAGGGCTCGAATCGATGTCGCCGCCCAATTCGGCATCGAACCTCTCCAGTGCCGCCACGCGCTTCTTCAAACCGTAGAGCGCGAAGTTCTCCGCGATCCGCTCCGGCGACATCGGTTCGCCATAGAGATTGCCGGTGATGGAGGCGGCCCGTTCAATGAAATTTCTTTCGTCTTCGCTCATGGTGAGGTTGCCCTGTCGTAGATTCACTTTGATGGCCGATAGATGCGGCCATTATCGAGGGAGGTCCCTATGACTGGAAGAATATTGGTGGCGCGACGCGCCACTCCGGCCTCGTCGTCGCACTTCCCGTGGCGCCACCATCGGTCGACGAGATCGGCCACTCTTGCCACGGCTGGGGGAGAGTCTCCATTGGCGGGGCAAACGGATTTGGATAGAGATACAGTTCGTTCCTGTCTCGGGTAGTCGGCGACATTGCTGGAGGGAGCTCGATTGGATCGGACGGCCCTGCCCCCTCGATTTGGGTCCGGAGTTGTTTGGCATGCCCACGGAGATGTCTGAGCACGTCTCCAAGGATATTGGCTGGATCGTTGACACGTCCTTGCAAGAGCGAACGATCCAATTTAGCCGTCAAGATCATCGGCTCGAGCCCGCCAATCCTTCTGGACCCCATCCAAATAATAGGACTGGTCGCCCTCCAGTAGATCGGCCAGTTGCCTGCGAACGATATCGTAGACGCGCGTGCGATCAGCCTCCGCGATCTCGATCTCGGGATTGAGAGGAGGCAAGTACTGCCGCTCGATGGTGGCCATGATGAGTTCCTCTGGAAACATGCCTATCCGGTCCTGCGATCAACGAATGATCGCAAGAGGATTCGGCTAACGGACAAAAAGCTGACAGCGCGCCGGAACGCGGAACTATCTCAAGTCCGAAAACTGGAGATAGAGAAGCCCCAAATGAATGCTCTGGACGACTTCGTTTTGCTTGAGAGCGGGCCCTTCATAGATGCGCAGGTAAAGCATGGGCTGGGTAAGCTCGATTGCAGCACGACGCTCCCCGCCTGCAAAATAGCAACAACCGGCACCGCGGCTGCGACCACCATCGGCATAAACGATCACCTGATGACGACTCGAACGCTGTAAGGTAAACGTTATCGTCAGATCTGCCTTGGGCAGGCTTATACTACAATACTTCTCATACCAGCATTCTCTCGTCGTCCCCGCTTCGTTGGGCAACCCGGTTGCATCGGCGGCGACATCGTCACCCCTCGCGCTGTCGAAAGCGTAGGAAACGGTATAATCACCCGCACATGCAGCAACCGACGGGAGAAGGCCTGTCACGACCAGCACCGCGGACAGAACAGATCTCAGCATGGACATCCTATCTTGCATGCACAACGTCGAATTCATAGCCAAATGAAGTACATCTGTCCTTCCGACGAAGGTCTGACATTACACACCACGTTCCGTCGACCGGCCGTCTTCGCGCGGTGAAGCGCGACCGCGTCCTTGAGATTGCCAGGGCTGGAAAGTCGGGCGCTCAACGTGCGCAGACCGTGAGGAAATGAGCCCGAAGGTGACGATAAAGCCCCCCGTCACAAGCGGGAATTGATGAAACATCGAGAACGATGCTTGCTAACCACTGGTATCCCGAGAAATTCAATGCGCCCTGCCTTCAGCCACAGATTGCACCATGTGCGAGCCGAACTCAACGCCTGCCCGTCTTCCGTGCTTGATAAAGCGCCACCGCGTCTTTGAGATCGCCGGAGTTCGAAAGCCGAGCATTGAGCGAACGCATATCCGATTGCTCACGTTCGGATCGAGTTGCGGCCATACCCGGTCGCATCACCGGCGGGACTGATTTTGCGACGGCGGCGTCCCTCGCCTTCATCATCAAGCGATACTTGCCGGCGTCGTACATCATCCGCTGGAACGTCGCATTGCGCATCAGCGGCTCGCTATCGAACAGGCGCCGCAATTCGTCCGGTTCGATACCGCTGGCCTTGGCCGACGACATGATTTCCTGCGCGACGGCCTGCCTGACGTCTCTCGTCTCTTCCTTGAGCAGCGTCTCCAGCCGGGCATCCTCTGCCTTTGCATAGGTCTGAAAGTCGCGCCGCGAGGCTTCCGCCGTCCGCTGCGCCTCATCGTTCTGCCGGGCGCGCAGCTGCTCGCTACCCGTGACGATCGCCTGGATACGTGCCAGCTTTGCGGGATCCTGCTGCGCTATTTGCGCGAGGGCTTCCGGAAGCCGCTCCGGCGGGAGCCCGGCCAATTCGGGAAACTGACTGACAAAGCTCACTTGCGCAATCTGCATGGCGGCATCAAGTCCGTCGGCATAGCTCCGCCGCGCGCGTTCGACCTCGCCTATCTTTTCCTCGAGCGCGAGGCGGACCTGCGGATGCATCATGAGCCGCTCAAGATCGGGATCGAGCTCGGTAGATCGCTTCGCTTGATCCGTGGTCGTATTCGTCGGGGCTTCGATGTCCTCGTCACGCCCGACGCTGGCTTCGGGCTGCTCAAACCCGTAGAACTCCGGCGCATCGGGATCGCTGGCGGCCACTTCGGCGCGCAGCGCATCGATCCTTGCAGCAAGCGCCTCCGAAGACTCGCTCTCGGCGATCTGCCTGTCACCGGCCGTTGCGCTTGCATAGTCCCGCGCCGCGCGCGCGAGGGTTACAGCCTCGTTTGCGGCGGCGGGCTTACCTTCCGAATTTGTATACTGCCTGACGACGATTTCAGGCTGCGAGCGGGATCGCCGGTCGGCGGCATCGCGTAGCGAGGTGCTATCGCTGCCGATCGACTGGTCTTCGCGTTCCCTGTCCGTATCGGGCATTTCCGTGTAACCTGCATTAGCCAGGTCGAAAGCGGCCCCGGTCGGCGCCCCGTCGGTCTGAACCGTCATATCCAGTCTCCCTATTTGGGCTTGAAGGCGTTGATCAGACCGCTGATTCCGCCTGCAATCGTTGCAAACTGATCCACCCCGGATTTCTCCTGCGTTCCCGTCGTCGTGCTGTTGCCCTGCGTCCCAAGCTGGGCGATCGGCACGCCGATCTGCGCGAGCAGGCTCAACGCCTGCACGGGAATGCCCCTGCGTTGCACCTCCTCGGCCAAGGTGGCGTTGGCTCCGTAATTCCGTGCATCGAGCGCCGACTGCGCGGCGGTGACGCCCTGGCCGCGATTGGCAAGATCGCTCTGCTGCATCTGGGTCAGCGTGTTGGCCGTGGTGTTGCCGGCGTTATAAAGCGCATTTGTCGCGGCAAGCTGGTTCGCCACGTCCTGATTGTATTGCGCGGCAATCACCGGCGCCTCAGCCGCCGCGACGCCTCTTCCGTAAGCCATCAGGTTGGCGCCGCTGAGGTCGCGGCCCGCGGCGGCGAACTGCGAGTTGACATCGTTGCCGACATCCGACCGAATCTGCGCAAGCTGCGCGGTGAGGGCCGGATTGTTGCCGATCATGCTGCCGTTCGCATAGGGCGTCATCCAATTGCGATAGGCTGCGAGGTTGTCCTGCACATTGGCGGCCTGCGCGGTGGCGCCGCCGCCGCTCAGCAGCGATTGCGCATAACTCGCGATCTGCCCCGCATAGGGATTGCCCGCCGCAGCGTTGTTCTTCAGCGTGTCGAGCGCCGAGCCCTCCGCCGACGTCAGGCCGGTGTTGTTGAGCCCGGCGCCGATCTGACTCAACATCGTTTGCAGCGCCGGCTGCGCAGCAGCCCATGGCGCCGTCTGTGATTGCTTGGTTTCTGTGGAGGTGGATTGTCCGCCCATGGACGAGGTTCCTTTTGAACTTGAGTCTGTACTGTGCCGAGACGTGCCCGCGAGCATGAGCGAGGGGGAGGCCCGCGATGCAACGATGTGAAACTGTCAGTCATGGATCGTAGATCACGCGATAGGTCAGGCCCGATCGCTTCGCGATCCCATCGACCTTTTCCTGACTGTCGGGGTAGTGCTGGTAGACAACCTTGGCCTTGATGACAGTGACGTAATAGCGAGGATTCCAGGTCCACAGGACGCGGGATACTCATCGGTTGATCGATAGAGGTTCATGAGTGTCCGTCTGATGAATCTGCTCTCCGGCGGCCGCGCGAGGTAAGGGGCGAAGTCCGTCTCTTGTGCCGCTGCAGGGCGACCTCCCGTGCCGATCAACAAGCCGAGCAGCGCAAGCCCACCAAACCATTGGGAGCGCCAGGCGCCGCCTCCATGTGCCAAGCGGTATCGCGATCCATCAACTGTCGTGAACCGCGCGATGCCTCCCTCACTCGGATGGCGCTCGAACCACGACATTTTTGGCCCCGACGCCTGCGAACGAACAGCTCCGTCTCATCTAGAACAAATCAAGAACAAACGCAACCCCGGGTGGCACGTGGAGTGCAGAAAATCCTTCCGTGCAGGCGGCGGCGTCAGCAGCATTCCCGGACGCACGTCCCTCCGCTAGTGCAAGCGCTTGTCGATGATCGCAAAGGTCTCGTTGTATCCATCGAGAACGCGGCCCCAGCCTTTCCGTCCAAAGATGCGCACGCACCGGCAGCCCTCCGCCGCGGCGTACTCTTCGATTCCGCGTATCAGAGATTGCCAGCGCGTCATGCCGACGCCGGCGCATGCCGTGATGACACAGACCTTGCCCGCTTCCGTCTGCTGGAGGCTGGTCGATGCGACGGCCTCGATCGCCGTGCCGTTCCAGGCAACCCAGAGCAGCGAGACGCCGTCGAGAATGTCGCGTTCAACCGTCGCAAATGCTGACAGTCCCGTCTTGACGATGGCCCGCTTGAGCAAACGACCAACCAACGGCCAGATCTCGCGTATATGGGCGGGATCGACGCAAACGAGCTGGGTGTCACCAGCGCGCCCATCCCCCAGAAACGGCCCTTACGCGACATTTCAGAACGGAAAGAAAATTGGCGGCTGTACCGGCCAAAGCCTCATAGGTTCATTGGTCAGGAGTCCAGGCGTGCGATCGTCCATGCCATGTGGAGCATCCGGCAAGGGAGCGGACGTCGCCGGCCCGCTCGACGAGGGGCTCTGCGGCTGCGCAACGAGCCCTTCCGAAAAGGCTGGCGCGCCGAAGATTGGATCTGCACGATCGGGAAAGGCAGGTCCCGGCGGACGCGGTGCCAACGGCTGCGCCCTCATCTTCCGGTCCGCCCATGACCTCACGTCTCCAATCGTCATCCTGTCGAGAAACGGATTGGCCGTGACTGCGTCGTCCCCGAGAATCGATCTGGCCGACGAGGCCGGGTCAGCAGCAAGTATCTTGAGCGCGCCAGACGGACCCGCAAAATGCGTCAGGTAGACGTTACCTGGCGTGGCCTCGTGCCCAGCCCGAACGAGCCTCTTCGCATTCTCGCCGGCATAGGCTTCCACCATTTCTGCCGAGAGCCTTGGATCCTTGCGCAGCGCCGCGAGCTCGTCCGGCGTTCCGGTCAAATCCGGCCGGTACTTGGCTAGCATTTCGAGCCATGTCCCACGCAAGAATTGCCCGGCTCCCAGGGCGCTTGAATGATCGTTCGTGGCAGTTGCCCTGCCGCTACTCTCCGCTCTCACGATCTGGTTGGTCAGCGGCCCCGTCGCCCTCATCGCGCTCGGCCGATAGGCGGCTTGTTGCTGCTGAAGCGCGCGCATTCTGCCCATCAGGCCAAGCGCAGCGCCGCCAAAGGCTTCAGGATCATACACGCCTGACTCGGCGGCAATCCGATTGGCTCCATTCGCCACTTGTCCCGTCGCGGTCAAAAGCCTGCCGAGTGCACCGCCGGCGCCCGAGTATGTCTCAGGGACAAATGCACTACCATCGCGGAAGCCCATATTCATCTCCATGTCGGATCTGAAGAAATTCGCGCCCTGCCCACAAGTTGCAGGCGCCGTTGCAATGTCGGACGATCCATCTATAGCTAGGGGATCACCACTTTCGGATGTGACAGATGAGACTGCTACCCACAGCGCTCGCCCTGACTATGAGCTGCACGGCCGCCCTGGCCGTCGATTTCCGCTGGACGCTCGGCTATGGCCAGGGGACCTTGGAGGCCAACATCGAGAACGGCGCCGGCTCCACTTTCAGCATCTATTGTCCGGCCGGCAGCGAAAACAAGACACCCGGCATGTTCATCACGGTCGCGCGGATCAAGCCGCAGGTCAAAGAGACCGTAACGGCGCAGATCATCGTCGACGGCAAGAACCACCCCTTCCTTCTCGATGGAAGCCAGTTCAAAGCCGAAGGACGCCAGAACCAATGGGACTTCAGAGAGCTCGTCAATGCCTTGGCCGCGAGCAAGCAGAAGTCCTTTGTCGTGGAATTTCCCAAGTACCAGACCCAGGAGACGTTTTCACTTCTCGACGTCCGAAAGACACTGGGGACAGCGAAGAAGACCATCATCCGGCAATGCGACGACGGGACGTGATCCTCGATGGTATGACTAAGTTGTCTTAAGTCGCGGTATCACCAGTGTCGTCCCGTGGAGCGGCCGGCAACGGCGCGATGCGCTGACCGACCGCAACTGCCATAACAAGCTTCCGGTCCAGACCTTCCCAACACATGATCCGGTTGATCAAGTTCGTGCAACCAAATCTGCGATGGCGTAGTCGGCCCGCCAGATGAGGCCCCATTTGGCGCTGCGCGTAAGGAGTTCTCGCCGGAATTCCCAATTGCTATTTGAGATGAAGGGGGCGACGAGCGATGAGCATCTTGTGCTGAACTCCGAATGCGTGTCGTCCACGGCCTCGCCTATTGGCTCCAGAGAAGGTGCATCAGTGTTCGGAAGCTGGGCGCTCATGAGAATTTTCGGAACAGAGATGAGATAAGCCGTGCCAAATTCAGAAAATTTCGTCTCAAGCGGTACAAGACCGTATTACAGATCCTCGACCCGCCAAATAACCCAATCAATCAGACAGGTCGTGCCCGGCGGTACTTCCGCCTTCGCAAGTTCGTATTCGTTCATCCGTCCCAGGTTCTTAAGGCATACCGCTCGGCTTAAGCGGGCATCATTGAGAAAGAATGCCTCGTTCATCTCCAGGGATCGCTTCACCACGTCGAGATAGATCGCTTGTGCTTCATCCCAGTAGTTCTGCTCCCTCAACCAGTGCGCCGCCGTGTACGCACCGGCGAGAGTTCGCCGCTGTTCACTCGGACCGGGTCCAAGCTGCCCGATTTTGGCCCGCAGCGCCTCCTCCACTCCGAACAGTCGAGGTAGCTCGTCTCCGGTTAAAGCCCCTCGATGCGCGCGAAGAAGAGCCCTGGCTTCATCGAGCCGTTTGTCGAAAATCAGAGATATGAATTTCTCTGAAGCGGAGTTCAATCGAATCTCCCTGGTTCCTGCAAATTAGAGACGCAATCACTTTCGACAGCATTCTCAGATATCCGGCTCGTTACTCGTCTTCAAGATACCAAAACCTGTTGTGCATCCAAAATCTCGTGCCCACTGGAATCTCACGCTTGACGTTATCAAAGTCACGTGTTCGCCCGAGAAGTTTGAGACATTTAGCTTGCCCTAATCGAGCATCGTCCAAAAAAAACGCCTGTTTGTGGATCAAGGACCAATCGCACAAGTTCGCTCAACACGAGTTCAGCATCGGTCCAATATTTCCATTTCATTAGATTGAAGGCTAGCGCATTCAGACCGGAGAGAAGGTATTTAGCACGTCACTTTCTTCCTTCGAGCTTAGACACTTTCGCGTTCAGAACCTCCGCGAAGCCGGCAAGAGCGGTTTCCGCGGGCGAAGCGGTCCGTTCGAGCCTCAAGATGGGTTCGAGCTCATCGTGCGATAGCTCGAATGCGAGCGATACAATTCGTGCAGATTGCGACGACACCTAGGTTCTCCGAACGTAGCTACTTATGCACCCCTCTCGATGGGCATGCACGGGAGAAAGCCAACCACGACGCCTCGAAATCAGAGTCGAGCCCACAAAGTCGCCTCTGCTATTTTCCTCGATCTTTGCGCCTTTTTTGAATCTCATTGTTGTTGCGCTTTGCTCTTTGTTCGCCACTTAATCCTTGCTTCAGGGCATCTCCGCCACAGATTGCCCTCACAATGCCACGCGCGCAATCATCTTCAGTATAATTTCGACCTCGGGGCCCCTTTGGAATTGAAAGCGGCCCCTGACCTCGCGGCCCTCTGAATCCCTCTTTGCAATCCCTCCGTGCGGCGGCCCATTCCTCCGCACACTCCTCTTCATCCACGATATCAGTAGGGTCTTTAGGAGCAAGCGGCGGAGATTCCACCTCCTCGCCTTCAACTCGACTTAATATTCTTTCGTCTGGGTTCGGCAGCCCGACGTACCAACCGATTCCCCCGCTGCGGTCTTCCCGTCTGGTAGACTGTGGCTGGGAAGACGGCGATGCATCCCGTCCTGGAGATTCACCGTTCACGCCAGCACGACCTAGCATATCGCTTGTCATGATCTTAGGTACGAGCGTCCCTACTGCCCAGAAACGTCGCATCCAATCTGGGACTAATCTTTCAAGCTCCGGGTCCGGCATGTCCAGCCTGGAACCAGAACCATCTGGTATCGGTAAACCGCGGCCCAATCCAAGACCAGTCCCCGATCGCGGCGAACGAAAGCCGATTCGCATTGGCATGGCTCCCTGCATCCCGATCGGCGTGGGCACCGACGTCGTCGATAGATACCCCAACACTCCTCCCGTCGGCGCATAATTTCCTATCACCCCGGCCGCCTGGCCGTTCTGCACGGCGTTGTTAGGCTGGGGGGTCGAAGCAGACCGGAACTGATCGCCGGATCATTTGGCTATAAAGTTCATAGAGACGTTGGAGATCAGAAGTTGCCATCATTATTCCTTTCAAGAAAATCGTTCGTGTCTCGGCAAGCCGAGGCAAACATGGCCGCTAAATCTTCGCCACAGGTATGCCCCTCACCCCACCACCGCATACAAAAACATCCGCCCCGCCGTCGCAGCGTTCGCATGCGTGATCGTGAACGCGCCATTCGCCACCGCGCTCACATACATCGTCCCGTTGCCGACCTCCGTCGCCGCATTCGCTGACGCCGGCACCAGGATCGGCACCGAACCCACCGCGCAGTTCGCGGTCGTCACCGTGGTGCTCGACGCGCCCGTCGTCAGCGTCACGCTCCCGACGGCGTTCGATCGTCCGGCAGCCAGCTGCTGGATCGCAAGCACGATCTTCTTCAGGTCGGTCTCGGTGATGCCGGGAACGTAAGCCGTCATAGCGTGCCGCTCGGTGTGAGATCGGGAACGACACCCGCGCAGAACGACCACGACGTCGCCGCCGGGATCCGAATCTTGAAGCGGGAATAGCGGGTGTCGCGCCTGACGTCGCAGCGGCCGGTGCGACCGTTGACCAACACCTCCGCACCAGGCACCGTCACGGCCGCCGGCGTGTCGCGCCAGGAGACCGAGCCGAACAGTGTTGCGGCGTCGGTTAGCGGACGGAAGCCGCGGATGGTGATGCGGTTCTCATCCGTGCCCTGCTCCGGGCTCTCCAGCGTCGCCTCGAGACTGGGGCCGCGGAAGAAGCCGAGCACATGGGCCTCGGAAAACTGCGCGATCTCCGGCTGCACGGCGGTCGCGTAGGCGTCGAGGCTCAGCGTCAGCGCATCGAGCGATGATGAGATGCTGTCGAGGTTCTCCAGCGTCAGCCCGGTCTGCGAGATGCCCAGCAGATACTCGCCCGTCACCGCGACCGGGAAGAACCGGTCGAGCAGGAAATCGTAGCCGAGCAGCTTGTCGTAGGTGCCGACTGTGCCGGACACCGACTTGTAAGCCCAATAGACGCGCGTGGAGCGCGGATCGGCCGCGCCCATGAACAGCTGGAGATTGCCCTTATCGAGATCGGCGAGAAAGCTGCGATCGACCTTCTCGCGTCCAATCTGTTGCGGCACGCCGCCCGGCTCGATCTTGTGAAAGCCCTGACCGGCGTAGAAGAAGATTCGCTCGCCGGCGCGAATGATCGAGTATGGCGCGTAGAGGCCCTTGTCCTGAGTGATGCGATCGATCTGGAAGATGATCGGCGAACCCGGCACGTAGGACATCCGCCGGATCGCCTGGTCCTGGAAGACGATGCCGGATTCGCCGCCGGCGACGCCGCGAACGATGCCGCCGTCCGGAAAGTCCTGGAAGTCGGACGACTTGATACCGCTGGTCCAGCTGTCCGCGCCGTTGAAATTGTTCAGCCCGGACCACTGAATCCGGTACGGCGTCGACAGCAGCCCTGACAACACCAGGAAGCGTCCGACCACGCTGATATAGGCGGCCTGCGGCGGCGAACCCAGCGCATCGGTGAAGGCCGTCGACGACGAGAGGTCGAAGATTTGCAGCACCGCATTGGCCTGCGTCGCAAAGACGAAGTTTCCGGTCTGGGCAAACTGCCACTGCGCGGTGGCGGAAAGCGCCGAATAGGACGCCCCGCCCTTGGAGACATCGACCCAGGTGAAGTCGATGTTGTTGAGCCGGTAGAGCCTGGTACTCGTAGCGGCAAAGGTGATGACCGTGCCGTCGGATTTCAGCGCGTAGAACGCACCCCGGCACGGCGCCGGCAGTGCCGACGTATAGGCCGAGAAGGATGGAAACGGCCCGTAGCCGTCACCGCGCGGAATGACGTTGAGGATGTTGCGCGTGGCCTGCCCCTCATAATCGCTGACGTCGGGGCGGTATTCGCCAAAGGAAAGCAGGGGCATTATTCGTTTGTCCATGGCTCTGAGTGGACTGCGGCAGCCGTCCAGGTGGATGCAGCAGCGGCTGTTTCCATCCAGGCACGGACGGAAGGATTGCGCCCGCTCC
Source organism: Bradyrhizobium betae (assembly GCF_008932115.1). Classification (NCBI taxonomy): domain Bacteria; kingdom Pseudomonadati; phylum Pseudomonadota; class Alphaproteobacteria; order Hyphomicrobiales; family Nitrobacteraceae; genus Bradyrhizobium; species Bradyrhizobium betae. Next base: position 5,387,885 of record NZ_CP044543.1, on the reverse strand, counting down.
ACTCGGAAGAGGAATTCGTCACGTCTGGCTGCCACGTGACAGCATCAAATGGTCGTCTGACCCAGGCCTCGAAATCTCGTTCATAGTTCGAAGCCGTGCCCGCGACGGCGAGCACCATCGGCTCGGCGCTGAGCGCTACCGAACCCGAACTTGCGAGGCCCGGCAGGATGAAGGCGCCGGGCGCAGCGACGGTATTGAGGACATTTCGGCTACCGATCCCGGCAACAGCAAAGCTCCCGGGCGCGACGGCTTCCGCCACGTTGAAGGCCGCCGTCATGCCGGTGAAAGCAAGAATTGCGGGGCCGCCGATCGCCCTGGTGTTCGCCGCAGCAGCGTTGCCGGCGAGATCGAACGCGCCGGCGCCAAGAGCAAGACTGCCACTGAACGTCGCCGGTATGGTCGCGGCGACGAACGAACCGATCGCCGCATTGAGTGTGATCTGGATTGCGCCCGAAACAACGACAGGCGGCCGCAGTCGCCGATACGCCTTCGACCAGCCACGCCGAAACACATATGCCATGGCTTAGGGCAGCTCCCGCCACTTGACGGTGCCGGAAACGATCGTCGATGCCGGGACACCCGGAATGTCGAGAACAAGAGCCTCGCCGGCCTGAATGGTTTCGCGATCCTCGGGCGCGGGCAGATATTGCCAGGGGGTGAGTACATTCCATTGCCAGGCGGCGAGAAGCGCGGGCGTGCCGGATGTCGTCGCCTGCGTCGTGTCGTTGGCGTGCGCGGTCGCAGTCGATGCTCTGGTGTCGCCGGAATCGATCGAATTGGCAGTCGGCGCGCTGCCGCCTGAGCCCAGCGTGACCGTCGCGGGCAAACGTTTCAAGCGCAGGCGGATTTCCGCCGGCGCTGTGACGCCACCTGCAGACAGATCGATTTCGTGAAGCTCGATGCCGTTCGCGGCACCCGCCTTCAACGCAACGACATCCTGCACGGCCGCAATCGTCACGTTCTCGAACATGGTTGAATAGACACGTTGTCCCAAGGGTCACCTCCGCAACAAAGGACGTATGAATTTTCCAGGAATGATCGCTGGACCGGGGGTGAAGCTGAGAATGACGACACCGGAGCCGCCGGAGCCGCCGGAGCCGCCGGTCCCCGCGCCGCTGGCGCCGAAACTTCCTCCCCCACCACCGCCGCCGAGGCCGTTGCTGCCGGCAACACCGTTCGAACCCGCGCCGCTGGGACCAGAAGCACCGCCGCCGCCTGCTCCGCCCGGACCGGGATTGCCCGCGGCGTAGAATCCACCGCCTCCGCCGCCACCGTAAGTGACAGACGTGCCCGAGACCGCGTTGGCGATACCGTTGCCGCCGCTTCCGCCTTGTGTGCTGCTGCCGCCGCCGCCGACCGTGCCGGCACCACCGCCGCCACCGCCGCCGAATGTACCGGTAGAGGCCGACGCGCCCCCGGCCCGAACGTTCGCACCGGCGCCGGCCGCTGCACCCGCTCCGCCTCCGTTACCGGAGCCGCCGCCCGAGCCGCCGCTGTTCGCCGCGACGCTTTGCGCACCGCCGCCACCGCCTCCGGGGGCTGTGACGAATGCGCCGAACGACGAACCGCTCCCGTTGGTGCCGGGTGACGTTCGTGTCGAACCGCCAGCACCACCAGCGCCGACCGTGACCGAGACCTGTTTCGTCCCTTGCGCCATCGTTGCGCTGCCGGGCGCGACGTCACCCGCTCCGCCGCCGCCTGCGCCGTCCGAATTGACCGGACCACCGCCGCCGCCGCCACCGCCACCAACGGCAAGGTACGACGTCGAATAGACGAAGCCGGGAACATTCCAGGACGTCGTCCCGACAGTCGAGAAGGCCTGAACGGTCGCGAACTCGTACACGACGCCTGGGATCAGCAGGCCCGGAAACCACGACGGCGTGGGCAAATCCCAAATCGACGGAGCTGGCCCGAGATCGAGCAGGTCCGACCAGAAACGCAGAGCGTCCGCGAGATGGTCAAAACGGCCCTGCCACAGGATGCGGCCGCCAATACCGCGCGCAACGATCTTGTAGTGGGTCAGATCGCCTTGCGGCTCCCACCACAGCGGATCATTCGGACGATGCAGCCAATCCCTCGAAAGGACAACGCGACGGGCACGATACTCGGTCCCAACATGATCAATGACCACGCGCCCTCACTCACGTGATCGTCAGAACGCCGTTGACCTGGTCCAGATCAACAGTGAACGTATTGCCGTTGGTCAGCGTGATGGGAACGCCATAGTCCCACCAGCCGATCAGCGGCTTGGTGGACGACGTCGCGTTGTACAGCACCGCATATTGAAACGGTCCGATCGAGCCGCCCGAGGCCGTCCACGCCGGATCGGTCCCGCCGACGAACTTGAACGTCCCCGTCGTTTGCGCACCCGTGATGGTCCCGATGCTGTTGCCGCCGGACGTATAGCCATTGCCGGCCGCAAGATCCGCCGGCGTGTTGTAGACGGTGTTGGTGACGACAGGCGCCGTGTTGGTCAGATACACCTTGTACACTTGCGCAGTCCCGGTCTTCATGTCGTGCAGCGCGTTCGCGACGTCCTGCACAAAGCAGTAGAATTTGTTGAAGCTTGCCATTGTCGCCTCCTAGATGACTTGTCCGGAAACACGCACCGTCATCGGCCCGGCATTGAATGTCGACGTCAGTCCGAGATTGTTGAGATCAGCGAGCGCCGACGTGAATCCGAGCCCCCAGGTCTGGATGCGCGCGTCTTCCTTGATGTACGGCGCGGACTCGAGCAGGGCTGCGTAGAGATAGACGTCGGGCGCCATGGTCAGCAGCCAATTGCTTCCGTTCGACGCAAGCGCCGGAATGTTCTGCCGATAGACCATCTCGATCGTGTAGGCCGCGTCGGGGGTCGGCGCGAGCTCGAGTTCGTTGCCGAACACGGTGAAATAGCGTGGCCGCGCGGCGACATCGGACGTCGCGAAGCGGTATTCGTCCATCTGCGTCCCCGATTTGAATTCGAGGCAAGGCTTTCCCGTCAAACTCGACAGCCGAACCCTGCGCATGGACTGGAAATCAGACGGCAGCGAAATGAACTCCGGCTCGTTCGAGCCGGGGTCGACGAGCGCAGTCGCCCGCTGCTCCATCTGCCGCACGAAAAGCTGGCGGTTGAATTTGGCTTCCGCGAGCTGGACGAAGGTCGGGATCCGCGCGATCAGCGTCGTATCCTGGTCGCGCGCGAGATATTCGGTCACCGCGGTCTGCAGTGAGATGTAGTCGGTGATCTCGGTCATTCGAGCTCCGCTGACCAGCCGGCCTGCAATTTCGGCCTGTCGGTTCGCAAATAAGCCCATTCGGGATCGTCGAGCTTCCGCTGCACGATCGCGTCGAATTCGGGCGTGAACAGCCGCAGCGAGGTGTTGCCCCTCGCATGGGCCTCGTTGAGCCATTGGACGTAGATGACGTTGGGAATGCGGGCCACATGCCGCCCCCAGTCGCCCTGCTGCTCGTCCTGGCGCGCCTGCTTGTTCCATTCCAGGATCGGCGCCACGTCCTGGACATGCTCGATCGCAAGCTCGCTTCCGTTGCTGTCGAGATGGGGCCTGATCAGGACGCCGTCCATCACGACATCTCCGTCACCCACAGAGTGCCGGCCGTCGCCGTCACCAGGCCGTTGGTCGCGGCCTTCAGCGCGGCAATGCGCTGGCCGGGACTGACCGTGACGTATTCGACGACGTTGGCCGGCAGATAAGGATCGGAAACGCTCGCCGTCTGCGCGCCATCGCCGATCCGGTAGCAACAGCCTGAGTTGGCGACCAGGCGGACCTGATAGGTCTCCGGTCCAAAGGCGTTGGTCGCGCCGACGCTGGCGTCATAGGCAACCGTCTGGGTAGGACCGACGCGCGAGGAAGTCTGCTTGGAGAAGAACGGCATGTCAGGCGGCCCTCACGGAGATCGAGAAATGCATCGGGATCGTCGCGCCGGAGGCGCCCGAGGGCGTCAGCACGATCACGTCGTCCTCGTTGAGATAGGTCGGCGACGGCGGCACGGCCGAGAACAACTGGCCGGCGGCCGATCCTGCCTGCGTCACGGTGAACGTCGCCAGCGTCGTCGCATTGGCCGAGACGGTGACGACGCCGTCGGCGGTCGTGATCGCGCCGCCCAGGATGCCGGCCACTTTCAACACGCGGCAGCGAAATGGAACGCGGACATAGGCAGCGACGGGGCTCGCGCCGCAGGACGGCGTGTAGGCCGTGAGATCGGCGGTATTGAGGGTGCGATTGCCGGGAAGCGGCATCTGGGTTCTCCAAAAGAAGGGGCAGCCCGCAGGCTGCCCCAAGAGGTGGACAAGAGTGGACGGATGATTCTGATCGCTCAGGAGGAGGTGTTGTCGAACACGCCGCCGGAGGCCTTCTCGTTGCGGGCAACCAGCGCGTATTCCGCCAGGATCTGCCGGCGGTCGGAATCGCCGGTTTTCGCCAGCGGGATCGAGATCATGTTGCGGCCGTTGAGATAGGCCACGGCCCATTTGTCGAGCTCGAGCACCAGCACATCGCGCGGGCGCTGGAAACGGTTGGCGACCACCTTGAGCTTGCCGAAGTCGGATTCATACGCATCGACGGATGCAACGATCTTCTTCGATTTCGACTCCTCGACCGCAGTGGAGCGGCCGGTGAACGTCGAAAACACCTGCTTGTTGAAGGCGCCGGTCATGATCGTGCCGGGCTTGCCGCCATTGGTCCAGATCGAGGACAGCACGGTCTTCAGACGCACTTCAGTGAAGGCGATTTGGGACGAGGCGTCGGTTCGGCTGCCGCTACCGTCAGCCGCAGCCGGATTGGCCGGCGATCCCGCTGTCCCCATGGTCGTGTTCGACACGATCCAGGACAGGACGGAGGCGGTCTTGCGCGGCGTCGTGGTATTGCCCGTCACCTTGGCCTGGTTGGTGCCGCACAGGATGGTCTCGAGGTCGCGCTTGAGCTCGAGACCCTTCAGCATCTCCTGGTAAGCCAGCTCGTTGTCGCGGCCGGCGTGATCCACCGCCTGCTGCGTGCCCGAGACCCGCGCGACCTTGTAGGAGATCTGGCAGAGATTGCCGAGACGAACGGTCGGCGTCGTCGTATCGGTGTTGGGATCGTCACCCTCGAGCTGTGCGTTGCCGGCATTCGCCCCGGCGAGGGCCTGCGTCTGCCATTCGTGGTTGACGGCAGTCGCCTTCTCCTTGTCGACGCCGCTCATGAACGGCGTGTCGACGGGATCGATACGATAGATCATATCGCTGAGGTCTTCGCGGTTACCCACCGCGGAGTAGGTAACGAAGGTGGAAGTCGGTAGAGTCATTGATGTTTCCTTGTGACAGCCGAGCTGTTCCGACAACGCAACGATGTCGCTGCGCCTCTCCTGGAAACTGCGGCCTGAGTTGCTGGCGTCTTCCGTTCTCGCTCACGCGATGGCGCGGAAATTTGAATCTCCGGTTCGCGGATCCGCGAGACGTCTCTGCCGGGCGCCCGCGCGTATCACGCAGGGTCGGCCTAATTACGATGGTTGACCAGATCGGCGTTGTTGCGCGGCGTCAACCTGGCCGGACACGCGTCAAACGTCGGATGGGCGACCTGCCTTCAGGGGGATGGATCGCCTTCAACCCACTCGATTCCGTGCGGCACGAGCGGCGCCGTGGGACTGAACGGCAGCAGTGCAGATTTCGTATCGAAAGAAGACTGAGTCTGACTTGAGCTTTGCTGTTGCAGGCCCCGAATGCGATCGATGATGAAATCGGCTAGCGGCGTTGGAGACTGCTGTATTGCAGTCGACGGAACAGCTTGGGTAATCGTCTGGCGCGAGACAGGTGAGGCTTGGACGATGCGCGGCGGACCGAACAGCCATTCAGGAGGCCGCTCCGGAGGATCAACTTCGTGCGCCGGCGGCAGATTCGGATTCCGAGACGGCGGCGTAACCGGCCGCTCACGCGGCAGCTGCGGAATGGGCCCCCAATCTGGAAAACAAAATTTTGGAATCTCGCCAAGCAGCCACGAGAAAAAACCAGGCATATAGTAACCGGGATAGTCGAGGATCGGATTCTGCCGATCGCTGTCGTTCGGTATCTCATTCATTTTTAGTCCACCATGCTTTCTAATTCATAGGGTGGATAACGAATCGGTTCACTTCGCCGTCGAGCAGTGCTCGATCTACGGATCGAAAATCACCCTCATGTCGAGATGCAGCCGGGCCACCATCTCGTCCACCTCGGCCTGCTCGTTCGGATAGGACTCGTAGACAATCGTGGTCTTGAACAATCTCGCGAAATATCTGGGGTGAAGGGTCCACCCGATATAGTGGTAAGCATGGGTATCAGGATTGAGCGACTTAACGACCTTTCGCAGATAGCGATTGTCCGGCGGCGGCTCAAAGTACGGGTCGACCATGCGCTCCCTGTAAAAGGCGGTCTGGGCCAGCAGGATATCCCGCCATTGAGCCTCGTCAGCCGCCGAGGGCTGACAAGAGCCGCGCTGCAGGCGATAATCTCCATCTCGCGTCTTTTCCATCGCAAATTTGGCGCATGATGGAAGCGCGGGATCGCTGCTCTCATAGTCCCATGCAACCAGGGCGCCTTTGAGCACATGAGCTTGATCGGACGCGATCAAAAGATAGTTGGCGCAGCTCGACAGGCAGTGGTCGTACACAACGACCACTGCGCGTCGTTCACGGAGCACCTCGGCTAGAGCAATTGCGGACGCTATGTCGCCTCCGGCGCTTCGAACGACGAAGAGACCGCCTTCCTTCAGCTTCTTCGCCGGCGATACGTAAGCATTCTTCTCGATCCGGCCATCGAGACACAGGATTGCCTGGTCTTCGCTGAGCGCGATTGGGCGCACGACAACACTACGGCAATAGTCCGCCGCGCGATGGAATGCCTCCTTGTCGAACAAGTTCTCTTGGGCGCCTGACGGACCGAAAAGGAGGAGAGTGAAGGTGCAGAACGAGAGCAGTCCTGTGAGCGAACGAAAGACCGCGTTTTTGACCTGGAACATTCTCAAGCTCTCCCGATCGAACCATTGCTTCCTACAAACCCTGACGAATTGCGGACCGATCGTCGAAGCTGGCGGGCCTCGCCAGAGGTTAACAACCCACTCTCGGTGGAAGATTAGTCGGACGCTTTGCAGGCCGGCGGCAGCAAGGCATACAGGCCTTTCGAACCGTCCGGACTGAAGCGTACGACGGTCGCAATGTCGTTGTCACGGCTCAGCTCGAGCACTTGCCGGCAAAAATCGGAGTAAGACGCACTCTCGGCCTTCCTGAGCGGCATCGTGAACCAGATATCACCAAAATGGTCGTAGGTACGGCACGACGCGCGCGCGATGGTATCGTAGCCGTCGCCCAGCTTCGATGGGTCATCTCGGTTACGGGCAAATCGCCGCTTTGCCTTCTCATCGATGGAAAGCGTCTCGTCATGCTCCAAAAACAACGCGATCAGCGCCGCAATCCCGGCAGGCTCGCTGTCAACGACGAGAACGCCAGCGGGCATCCGAGCCGACGCCAGCGAGCTGATCGGCTGCAGGACCATTGGGTCCGGCACGGGAAGATCAAGTGCTTCCAGCAGCTTCTTTGAACCGCGGAAGGTAAATCTTCCCGCCTTGCGGTTGCGCTCGAGCCAGCGAGAGAATTCGTCGAAAGAGAGCGCCGATATTGCGTTCGCATCAACCGCAAGCAACTGGTGGAGCGGCGAATGCTTTCGATAGATCGAGAGAAGCGCCATTCGTTCCGCAACTTCATCTGCTCGTTGCGGGATCTTCGCGTCAAGCTTGCTATATTCGCGCGCCATACGGGCCTCGGATGCGCGAGCGGCTAGAAAGGCGACCTCGGTGATGTCTTCCTGCAGGACATAACGGACCACGCCGCCAAGGCATTTCACAAGCGTGACCGGACTGGAGTGTCGAGCAGCCACGGCGAAATCGCCGAAGACATAGTCGATTTGATAGGGCTGGTGCACTTCGCACGGCACGACGTCGGGACTCCGGCGGGCATAGAGCAACAACGCATCCAATATCTTTTGATTGATACGCTGATCGTACAGCGACAGTTCGGGAGACATGGCAAGATGGATGCCGAGAATTCTCGTTTCCGCCTCTTGCGACGAGACTGGCGAGCTCGCAAGGGCGAGCGACATGCAGATCAGACCGATGCGCCTGAAGTTCCGTATGAGCATGCTATTCGCAGCCTGGTTTCCGACCAGCCTTATGTGCGCGAGAACCCCGATGCTTAGTCGCAGACAGTCATCTTGAATCGGAGTGCCAAGCGGAGCCTTGGAGTCCTGGCCCGCATGAATTTTCCTTGGTCTTAAACGGATCTTACAGAACAAACAAGGAACATAATTCACCACTCTCGCTTCGGTTGCAACTGTTAAATGATCCCGAACCGCTTCCGTCGCTCCGCCGTCTCCGCAAGCTCCTTCAACTCCGCCCGCGCCAGCTTGCCGTTGGCAACCACGCCCGCGAGGTGATCACGAACCTTGCCGACGATGTTGATGGCGAGGAAGAGCTTTTCGCGGCCGGCGGCATCGTCGACCGTGGTGGCGCGCCAGGCGGCGATGTAGCTCTTCTCGAGCGTGTCGAACACCTCGTTCAGTAGCTCGTCATCAAGCAATGTTTCGGCGCGTACTGCCCTCGCCGCCGCGCGCTCCAGTGTGCTCTCGTCAGACATTGGTTTCTTTCTCGTTGTTAGGCCCTTGCTGGCATCGAGGGCGGCCTTGATCTCGGCGAGCGCATGTCTCTTGACCAAGAGATAGGTCGCGGCGTTGTGGGCCCATCCCTTGCCCTTGCCGAAGACTCAGGCCGTCAGCGCCGAACGGATCGTGGTCGACCGGAACGAGAGAGACATTCTCGAAGTCCGGCTGATGCTCGACCGGCACCAGGGAATAATCAGCCATGGTCTGGAGGTGGATCGCGTCGTTCTGCGAATTCTGTTACTGCAGCTGGGCCTGATGCGCGGCGAGCGCGGCGTCGACCTGGCCCGCGCCCGCATGGCCAACAGCTTCGGATCGGGCGGCGGTTGCGGCGGCAGAGGGTTGCTTCAGCAAGCGTCCGAACCGCGAGACTTCAACCTAGACGCATCCAGCCACACAATCACGATCTTGCTGGCAAGTCCATGCACCGACGTGCTCTACTTTCACGCCATCCCGTCCAGCTCAGAAAGCGCAGGGGCAGTCCGTTCAAAAACGACCATTGCCTGTTTCCCTATCAACGCTTGTAAGGTACTCCGTGGTGCCTAGCGTACTGCGCAACCAAGCCCGCATGAGGTCGCGTAGCATCAAATCCGGGGATGGTTGCTGGGCGGCGCAAAGCCGAGCCTCGCCGCACGAGCCGAGGCTGACATTGATCGTCATGTCGCCACAGGCCTTCTAACCGCGCGGATCAACATTGCCCCCGGCGTTGCCGAGCCGCACGATCAGAAACTACTGGTCGTACTTACGGATGTCACATGCAGCAGCGAGCAGCAGCCCTACGCGGTCGCCTTTGCCCAAATCCGTTCGAACTCCGCTTTTGATATGACCTCCGGCTCGAATTCGGGATCGGCGGCGATCTTCTCAAAGGACGGCAATGGCTCCATGCTCAGACCCGTCTCCTTGAATTCGACTTCAGGATCAGCATACAACATCCTTCCGTCGGGGAATATCTCGACCTTACGAAGCTCCCAACGGTCGTGATCTAACTCGCTGTAGATAAGCACTGGTTGATTGGGATACGCATGAATCCATTTTACCTTAAGATAGGTCATCTGTAAGGCACCTTTCCATGGCTGAGAATTCTGTTGTTCAAATCCAGAGGTACCTCGTTTGGGATAACATGAACACCGGGCCGGCCTTCAATGACGTTCAGACCGGCCGGGTCAATTTCGAGGTAGTGACTGAATTTATCCACTTGGTGGGGATTGTTTACGAGGGCTTTCGAAAGTTCCTTTGCACTCGTAGCACCCGGTTCAATATCGGTTAGGTACTGACCGTTTCCATACCGGACATCGCGTGGTCTTAAAGCCTTCAGAGAAGGATTAAGCTTTTGCTCGTTCAGGATAGCATTTAGACCTGCCTCATCGGTGTAGTGATAGAGGGTCCGGCCCGCTCGGACACCTTCCGTCGCGGCGGGCGCGACAGTCTCGACGGCGCGTACTCCCGCTCCCAACCTCGTACTGGCGCCCAGAGTGGCAGCTCCAAGTACGGCGTCTACGAGCGCCTCTGCCCCGTAAAGTGTAGCAGCACTATAATTCCCGGCTCGGAACTGCTGTTGGGCTAAACTAGAATGGTAGGCGCCAGGCACCATAGCATTGACCGTGCCCTGCAATAAGCCCTTCGCAAATGGCGAACTGTCGCCACTCGCAGACCGGGGTGCGGTAGTCGGGTCGTTGAAACCACTCTTTGGATTGCCGCCGGCAGTGCTGCCGCTCACTCCGACGGAGACGTTGCCGGGTGCCTGGGCAGTGACGGCGGACTGACCGGCTCGCGCGGCATTCTGTTGCGGCTGGAGTTGCGGCGCTGGTTGAGGCAGAGTCTGTGGCTGTTCAAACTGCGCCTGCTGAACTCTGCCGCTATCACTGAATGGATCGTGGTCGACTGGAACGAGAGCGACATTCTCAAAGTCCGGCTGATGCTCGACCGGCACCAGAGAATAATCAGCCATGATGAACGACCAGCAGGTGCTTTCCGGGGCGGTTCGGGTCCGGCAGATAGTGGTGGCCGTCTTTCGCCATGCGCGCGCCCGGCGGATACGAACGCTGCACTTTCCCCGATTCGATTGCCGCCTTCAGATGCGTCTCGAGCACCGTCATCTTGGCGTCGAGCGCGGCTTTGATCTTGGCGAGTTCGATCTCCCCCTGCGTCTTGACCTGGAGATGGATCGCGTCGGCCTGCGCCTTCTCACGTTCGATCTGCACTCTGTGCGCGGCGGCAAGTTGGTCGGCCTGAACGCGCGCTTGGAGCGCCAGCAATTTCGGATCTGGCGGCGGCTGCGGCGGGGCCGGCGGCGGATGCAGGAGCTGCCCGGTCTGGGGATTGACGGCCATGGGATCGTTGAAGAACTGGTCGGGGTTGCGGTGCCCCATGATCCGCGTCAGCTCGGCCGCGGTGTTGTAGAGCTGGCGGTCGCCGACGAGGTTGACCTTGCCGCCGGCGAGCAGCTCCTTCTGCACATTGGCGATTGCCATGGTCTGGGCGAACTGCTGCGCCTTGCCGCCGGCGCCGAGGCCGACATTGATGGTCATGTCGTCTCGCGTCTTCCAGTTGCGCGGATTGACGTCGACCCAGGCGTTGCGCAGCCGCACCGTCTCCTCGCGCTGGCCATGCTTGCGGATCGTGCCGTGCAGCAACGCGAAGATGTCGCGGACGCCTTCGGCCATGATGCGCGCGATCAGCTTGATGCGCATCTGCGAGGCCGAGAACACCTGTGCCACTGCGGTCGCCGACTGGTTCTGCAACGCATTGGCGTCGATGCCCTGCGTCTGCTTGCCGAGACCGGTGCGGATCTCGAGTTCGGCGTCGATATACTGCAGCATCGGGTAGATCGATGTGGTGATGTCGGGCACCACCTGCCAGTTCAGCCCGCCTGCCGTCTTGGTGCGGACCACGCCGCCCGGACGCGACACCAGCAGATCGTCCAGGGTATTCGGCCCGGCATTCTGTTCGGCGACTTCGACGCGCGGATTGTTGTGCAGATAGAGATTGTCGAGCGCCCCGCGCTTCAGCGCTGTCTTCTCGCGCTGCAACGGCATGACGAGATCGGCGATCGAGCGACCGAAGAAACGATGGGTCACCGGCACCGGCGTGGTCGCCGCAAACGGCATCTCGTCGTAAGGCGTGATGCAGTCCCTGCCGTCCTTGCGCAGGATCTCGGCCTGGTCGCCACCGGTGATCACCTGGTAAAGGCACGGACGTCCCGAGCCCTCAAAATCCATCCGCACATAGTGCTCGGTGATCCGCACGAGCCGCGCCGCCGAATTGGCGCTGCCGCCGCCGGCGGTCGCAGACAGATGCTCCTCCACCGTGTCGCGCGCCAGCGTCTCGATCTCGGTCGTGCCGGTGTGCGGCAGCAAGGCCCTGATCTGGCCGGCATCAAAGCCTTCCGCGATCAACTGCGCCTCGGTCTTGGTGACGACCTCGTGGAAGCAGTAGTTGCAGTCTCGGATGCTGCGCGCACCGCGCTCGATACCGAATTCTTCCGGCGGCACGCCCATCACCCGAGCCTGCGCGCGCTTGCGCGTGGTGACGATCGTGACGTCGTGCGTGACGAGAGACCCCATCGGCGCAGACGGCGCCGGGGCTAGCAAGGGAACGGGCATGTTTGATTGAGCTTTCAGTTCGGTAGGCGAGCGCTCGAAGCGGTCGCGAAAAATCGCGCTAGTAGGCGTTGTTGCGCATGTAGTCCTGGATCATGCCGAGCAGTCCGCCGGGCTGTTGGTTCTCTGGCGCCCGTTGCCGATCTTTCAAGCCAGCAAGCGTGGTCGACGCCCTCCAATCACTCATCCCGCCGCCGAGCGAATGCCGATCGTTCATGCTCAAGTTTCTCACCGGCGCAGCAGTTATCGAGCCGATCGTCCCCATGCTGGACGTCAGTGTCCGGACTAGCGGGGAAACCTCATCGATCGGTCCCATTGCTGGAGGCGCGAAGAACATTCTCAGGCGTTCAGCAATCTGTTCTGGGGTCCACGTGTATGTGGCAGCCAGGCCAGGGCGCGCTGGCCCGATCTCTAAAGAGGACACTCTGCTCTTCGAAAGCTCAGGCCTTCCATTCGCGTCCGGGATGGATACGTTCAAGGTCGGGACGAATGGAAACAGATTACCACTCGCGCCATAGCCGAGAGTGTCCTCCGACCGCATCCCGGCCTTCAGGAACGACAACCCCAGCCCCCCTCCTCCGAACCCCACGCTACCTGTCACGGTAAGCGGCGGAGACGTCGGCGAACCGGGATTCCAGTAGTACGAGCCACCAATTCCAAAAGGGCCAACCGGCAGAGAGATTGAAACTCCATCGGCTCGAAGATTTCCATTCTCGTTGACGGACATGGCAAGGATTCCTCACTCGTAATTTTGCTTGCCTCCCATTGCGGCCCATCACGCGAACGAGCTAAGGTTGCAGGCAAACGATCGGGATCGTCGGGCGGCGAAACATGAATTGGCTGCAAATCGGCTTTGTATTGTTCTGGGTCGCGGGCCTTGCCTTTCTATTTGCCCGCGCCCTGAACTACAGCCGTCTCGTCCTCAACAATATCGCGCCGGGCGAGACCTGCTGGGAGCCCTCCGACTTTCGGCTGTTCTTCAGCTTCAGGCGCTTTCGCTTCTTCGGCAACTACGTCGAACCGTCGCATCTGACGGACATCGGTAGGGAATATCAGAAGCGCGTTCGCGAGACCGACATCATCGCCTGTTTCTGGACGCTCGGCGGCCTTGTGGCTCTGGCGATCCTCTTCTCATGAAAAAATGCATTTCGCGCAGCGATCCTCAAGTGATCGAAGAAGCTCTGCCCGATCGCAACTCGATGAAGATCGCCATCTTTAGCGTATGCGACTCTGGAAACCGCCCCGAGATCAGGGTTTTAGTCCCCCGCCATCACACTCTTGACCGCTACACAGCCTTTGGCGGTGCTTGAAGCAGTTTCACGATCCAGGTGTTTTGCACCATGACCTTCCCTGTGGTTGTTCTCGTCGTGATCTGGATTTTGGGCCTTCTGTTCATTGCAGGCCTGTATCTCAATGACGTTCGAGTTGTGCTCAACAACATATCTCCGGGCGCAGAGCTGTCGATGCTGCCTGTGCGTCCGACTTTGGCGAACAAGGCTGCGGCTATTGTATCGCTCGCATCACTCGAAGCTTTGATTCTCACCGTCTTATCGTCGACGATTGGTCGCGTCCTGAAGTTAAATCATGCGGCTTCGGTTGAAGCGGCTCAAGATCCGGACGGCCATCGTCATGACCTTGCCTCTGACCATCCTCGCCGCGATCTGGATTGGCGCTCTTCTTTTCAGCGCAGGGCTGCATCTCAACGACTTCCGCATCGTGCTCAACAATCTGGCCCTAGGGGCGCCGATGTCGATGCTGCCTGCACGCCCAGGCTGGATGCACGAGACAGCGGCTATCGTGTCGCTCGCATCATTTGAAGCCCTGCTTCTTGCCGCTGCATCACTGACGAGACCGGCTCAGAACTAAGCGATGAAGTACAAGATCACAGCGAGTGCAAAAAAAGACGTGATCAGTCCAACTGAGTTCGATTCAAGTCGCCCACTTCCGTGGCAATTTCGGGTGTTGCTACTGCCTTACAATCTATGATATCTACAGAACATAGCAAGAACAAAATACAGAACGTTCAATTCGATGTCAATCCGAGAAGCGCCTTGCGCGGCCGTCAGAATTGTCGCGCATGTAGTCCTGGAGCATCCCAAGCAGTCCGCCTGCCTGCGGCGCCGGTTTCAATGGATCCATGCCGGGCACAGCGGAGATCATCGTGGGAACGCCGCCCGTCCTTGCTTTCGAAGCCGGGGAATACTGAAGCGGAGATGCGCCGGTATCGAATACGCTCGAACGGTTCGCACTCTGCCGCGGCGCATCAGCCGCAATCGCTGGCATTGCCGGGACGATCGCACCTGCGGCGTCAACGGTCCAGTTCTCGGGGTGCGTGAGGATGTCGTTGATGAGCAGACCTTGAAGATAGGCACCGTGCGCAGCCCAACCTCCTGCGAGATTCCCCGCGGGTGCCAGTGCCAACGCGCCCGCAGTTGCTCCGTACGGACCACCAACAGCCTCTCCGCCAGTTATTCCCGCCGCAGTCCCGAGGATGCCGCCCCAGGTCTTCCCCGCTCCGACGAGACCATCATGAAGAATATCGCCGCGAGAGGGTGGGTCATATTGCGAAAGCCTGTTCGACAGCGCCCCTTTTCCGAACATTGCCGTCAGCCGAAGCAGCAAATTATCGACAGCCATTTCATTGTACCCATGTTACGATTACAGACAGAACATCAGCGAGATTGAAGATGCCGCCACCTCCGGGATCAGTAAGTGGAGGCTGCCTGAGAACTGCCCTCGTACACGCCCTGCTACTCGGCTTTTTCGGGGTCTTGTGGGTCGCCATTCTCGGCCCCGAGGTGCTTGGACCGTTATTTCTCGCTTACGTGGCGGGGCTTTCGGGCCTCGCATTCCTCCGAGTCTTCGGACGCGTCGAGAAAAAGTAGCGACCGACCGCATCTGGATGTGATGTCGCGCCCACCCAGCGTTGGGCCATCGACGTGTCATTCAGGCGGCGAGGTGCCACCCAGCGTTTGCGCTCACGTTGCGACCTGCCATACAAGACTGCCTGTGGTCAGGACGCGGTTTGCGACGTCTCTCTCCGATCTTTCATGTCATGCACCGTATGAGCGACGATCTTCATGGCGCCGTTCGATTCCGCGACATCCTGGGCGAGCAGCGCGAACTGGTCGTCGGTGAGATCGTAGTAGGTCTCGCGGCTCTCCTCTTCCCGCTCCTCCCACCAGACCTTGACGATCCCGGCCTTCGACAGCAGCGCGTCCTTGACGAAGGAATAAAGCACCATGAAGCCGCCGTTCTGCTGCATGAAGACGTGGTTGACGTAATCCGTTTCCTGCTGCGCGGCCGCTACGTCCTCCGGACCGACCGGCTCGAAGCGCACCACCTCGTCGGAGCCGGCGAAGATGTCCATCAACGACGGCATCAGGCCTTCGATGGTGTCGGCGACGTCGGTCGACACCGCGCGCGAGCGGCCGTCCTGCGCCGGCATGTCCTTGCGCATGTCGCCGAGATAATAGTCCATCGCGTCGGCCCGCTCCTCGGCCAGCCGCGCCGCCGACATCGCGGCCAGCGCGTTGGCTTTCTCGGAGGCGAGCATCGCCTTCACTTCGGAGACTGGCATCTTTGGCATGAGTGCCCTTTCAGTTGGCAATGCTGGTCGGTAGTTGACGATGCGCGACGGGGCGAAAGTGGTGCTGCCGCCGCAGGTCGCCGGAGCCCGCACTCGAACCCTCGTCAGCGACCCGCCGTAGGCACCCGAGTCAGACGACGGATATCCCCGAGGAGCGCAGGGGCAGATGCTTGCGGAGCCGGCCCATAATCGATTTCACCCGGAACGGGTGCGGCGCCGGTCCGGGACACGGTCCAATTTCCGAAGCGATCGGCAAAGGATGGACCGCTCACGACTGAACGCCCCGGCGAGTTGCCCTCCATCGACAGTGTATACCTTGTCGAAACAGAGATCCGGGTGCAGCAGGCGGCCTCACGTCCTTACGCTCCGGTTACGCGCTCCTCAAAGTTGCACCGGGAGAAGCGCGCGATCGCGTTCCCCGAGTGCGTCAGTCGAATGTGAAGAACCAACTCGTCAGCAGAACCACCACCGTGATGATGACGAGGCCAATCAATCCGGCGGCAGTGCCTTCGACCTCAATCCGGCCAACGTCGTCTCTCCGATAACCCATCCAATTGAACGGTCGGGAGGACGACGTCAGCGGCTCGACATAGATCTTGCCAAACGACACGACGGGCAGCACGGCGCGCGCGACCGTGCGTCCGATGAACTCGATGAAAATGTAATATAGCCAGCCGATGCAGACTGAAACGACGTCATCCATGTGCAGCTCTTCCATTCACGCCGGATACAGGCGGCACCGGAAAATCAAGAGATGGCATGAAGCAAGGTGCCCGCGGTAAGCACCATCAGAAGGCATATCCCAAACCCGATCCAGCCCGCAGCGCCTTGCCGCAGTTCAATTCTTCCATCGGCATCCCGACGATACCACGGCCATCGCAACGGCTGCGGAGTTGCAACGAATGGTTCGACATGGATCCGGCCGAATGAAAGGACTGGCAAGGCAGCTCGCGCTATCGAATATCCAATCAGGTCGATCAGTATTCCAAACGCTGACATTGCTAGACTCACGCGCGGTAGAGATTGCATCTCCTAGAACATAACAAGAACATCGTCAACCCCAGATTTTATTGCAAAGCGCCGCTCAAACCCATCCCTGCTCGGCATAGCGGATCGGCCGGTTGAACGCGGCCGCGCTGCCTGGCTGCTCGTAGCAGATCGCCATCAATCCCAGCGCGTCCGCGGCATGGCTCGACCAGTCGTGCTCGGGACCAAGGCCGATGTTGCGCGTCTCGTCCTTGCGCTCGTGATAGAAGCCGAGCGCCTCGCGGCCGGGCTCCGTCGTGTCCGCGTTGAACCAGAGCTGAGGCCCGAGCCGCCGCAGCGCCTCGATCCGCATCATAGCCGCGCCCGGCCCCTGGTTCTTCACCGGAGGTTCGACCGTGAATCCGGCCTCGCGCAGATGATCCTCACAACGCTTGCCGGTGATGTTGTTGGCGGCGATGCCGTCATGCGGCAGATGGAGAATGGCACGGTCATAGCCGCGCGAGCGCAGCCAGTTGACGTGAAACGCCAGCACCTGGCCGACGCTCTCGTAGTAGTCCAGAACGCGAATTTCGCTGCCGACCCATTGCACGATCCAGATCGTGAACGCATCCGCCGCAGCACCCGCGCCGCCGATGTCGATGAAGGCGCGCAGCGGCAGCAGCGGATCCGCGGCGACTTTTCCGATCCGCCCCTGCACACGCGCCTCCGACAGCAGCGCGGCGAAATAGGCGCCCTCGAAGGCGCGCGCATAGTCGCCTTCCCAGATGTGATCGTAACGCTCCGGATAGAGCTTATGATCGAGCAACCGCTCCTCCTCCAGCACCTCGGGAAACCAGGGATTGTCGCGCCAGTTCGCCTTCACGACGAGCGCCCCGTCCGGCCGGCGCGCGCGCAGAAAATCGTCGATCGCGTCGCTCTTGCGGCGCGGATTCCAGCTCGCCCACAGTTCGGAGTCCTTGGCGCGGATCGTCGGTCGCAGGAGCGCGAGGCTGCGTGCGCTCAAGGATTGCGCCTCGTCGATCCAGGCGATGCGGAATCCCTCCAGTGACTTGATCGAGTCGGCCGTGTGATCTTGCAGCCCCCGGAAGATGATCAGCCCGTCGCCGGGCGTCTCGATCTTGTCGCTGAACAGCTTGAAGCCGTGGCCGAGACCGAGGCTCGCGATCTTGCCTTCGATCAGCCGCTTGGACGATTGCGCGAGCGTACGCTGCGCCTCGCGGATGCAGACCGCGAGCGTGCCGCGCTCGGCCTGGCAGGTCTCGACCAGGAGTTCGCCGAAGAAGTGCGACTTACCAGAGCCGCGCCCGCCGTAGACGCCCTTGTAGCGCGCGGGCTCGAGCAGCGGCTCGAAGATCTTGGCGGTTGGGATTTTCAGGATCGACAATGGATGCGCTCGCTCGCCTCAGGGCAGGCCGGTGCGCCTTCGCCACATCGCGGACCAGTCTTCGTTGTCAGGAGTGCCGGGTTGTCCCTGCTGGGTTTGGCTCAGGTCACGGGAGGCAGCGCTTTCAGAGAAATCGATACCTCGATGCGGATTGGATGAACCACGGGGCCGGTTCGTCGTCTCCCCATATCCACTCGTAACATGGGGCTCGATCGGGCTGGCCGCACCTCAGGCATCGTGTCCCACGTCACCACCGCTCGTCTCTCCTGGTCGCACGATGATGCGTTCGATCCGGTGAATCAATTCCAGCACGCCGTCTTCGCCGTTCTCGACAGGCTGCGTTGCCTTGCCCCAGCCGCGATCCAGGATGGCGTTCGCCGCTGCGAGGCGCGCGGCCGGTGTCGCGTCATCGCTGCGCATGATGCCGGCGAGGACGCGGATGGCTGTCCTGGTGTGGCTGCGCGCGACGGATCTTATCTCGGTCAGCGTCCGCGCCTTTGACGTCCCTTTGGACGCCGCGCTGGTCGTCGTCCGTCGCGCGGGCAAACGGACGGGCTCCTGCACGCATTCGCCTTCGATCTCGTCGCTCAAGCAAACATCTCCCACAGCACGATTGCAACCAGGCCCGCGAGCGCGAGCGATATCAGATAGGCGGTCATCGTCTCTCCCACGAAAAAAGCAAATACGCGGCAGATCGCGCGGCGAGGCGCGATCGTTTCGGGCGCGAACCCTATCTCCGTGATTCCGGAGACCGCAGCGGCGCGAGCAACGGACTCAGCGCCGCGGGCCGGCACGTTCGCGCGTGCACGGCCAGCAATGGTTCGGACGGCGGCGCGCCGATCGGCGCTCCATGAACGCGTTTCAACGAGGCGTGGCCGCAATGCGCGCCCGCCGTCCGATCTCGAATGGACATGAAAAAAACCCGCGGCGGCTGCGACCCGCGCGGGCGTTACGAACTTTTCGATGATGCCACTATGCCAGTGTTTTGCCCGACGGGTCAACTTCTATTTCGCTTTTTACGAACTTTCCGGCGCTGCGTTCGGCCAAAGGCCCATCACCGGCAAGCAGACCAGCAACCAGCCGAACGAATGATCGAGACGAAAAAGCCCGCGGCCAATTCCTCGGCGCGGGCTGAACGAACTCTTCGATGATGCCACTATGCCAGTGTTTTGCCCGACGTGTCAAACTCTGTGTCGAGCAGGATCGTTCGTCACTGACGACATCGTAGTGTGCCGACGATCACGCAGGCGACGAACGAATTGCCTTAGCTTCGCTTCCGATCACGGCATCGACCGTGCGCAACGCGTCTCTTCAGAAGGACACGCGGCAGGAATTCATCGATGCGCCTCCCTCGACTCTTGCTCTCGCTCCTGATCACGATCACGATCAGCCCGGCTGTCGCCGCGGAGACCGCGGCGCCGGATTTCTCCGGCGCCTGGAAGCGCGACTGCGCGAAGACCTATGGCCTGAAGATCTGGCGAAACGACGACTACCAGTTCTCGGTCGCCTTCTGCGGCCCTGGCGGTTGCGGCAGCCCGGCGTTGATGGCTCACACGCCGATCGCTGGCGATCCGAAATTCAAGGTCGTGTCGGACTCCGAGATCGGCCTGCGCCGCGTGGACGTCGCCGACGCCTGGCTGATCTACCACCGCTGCTCGCGCGATCCGGACTCGTGGATCGAGGAGAGCAAAGCCAAAGGCCTTCGCGAAGCCAGCTCCGACCCGACGCCGAAATGAAAACGCCCGCTGCGGATTGGACCGCGCGGGCTGACCGGATTTTCGATGATGCCATTCTGCCAGTGTTTTGCCCGACGTGTCAACGAAGCCGCGCTAGCTGTCCGGTAAACATCAGGAGCGTGGAGAGACTCGGCTCAAAATCCGAATGCTCGCGGGATTGGCACGTGTCGGTTCGTCAACTGTGGCGACCGCCCGCGGCGTTCCCGTCCCGGGTTTATACGCAAATGCTTCCTGCATCCATCGCGGCCAGGCAATCGACTGCTGCTCAGGCTTTGCTGACGATGCGGTCACAGGCTTTGCGACGATTGTTCGTGTCAAAACACTCATCGCAATTCCTCCTCTTGCCGCGAGATCGATTGTGATGTCTGCGAGAGATCGGATATCTCGATCTGATTGACGCCTGCCGATGGATTGTCCGGGTGCACGATCACGCGTTCGATCCGATGCAGCAATTCCATTGGGCCGTGATCGGTCGCCAACGGCTGCACCGGCCGGCCCCAGCCCCGATCGAGAATGGCGTTTGCGGCGGCCACTCGCGCAAAGGCGTTTGCGGTCTCTCTCAGCATGATGGCTGAAAGCACGTTGATTGCGCTCTCCGTTCTGCTCCGCGCCAAGTCCTGAATTGCGAGGAGTGTTGGAGCCCTGAAATTTTCGCTGTTCGGTTGCTCCGCAACTGGCTGATAAAATCGCATCTCTCTCTTTAGGTTTGCCATTTCCAAATCCCTTCCAGATATGCATTTGCGTCTTAAGTATAGAGAAGCCCGCAGCGGGTTACTCCGAGCGGGCCAAACCGAACTTTTCGATGGTGGTGTTTTGTCAGTTTTGCTCGATGTCAAAAACAACAATGCCCGAGCTATGTGAAATCAACCTGGAGACCGGTATAGGACCAGAAGCGGTCGTTAGACGGTCGAGCCCAGGGTATCTGCTATGGGCCAACAGCGGAATTTTGAGCGGGGCGCGGTAAGAGAGGGCATGGCTGCCCTTGTTCCTAACTCCGCGGGGGAAAACTACCGGTCGTCCTCAGGCAAAGCAGCGAAGGCGAAGTAAACGAGACCGGCAACTCCAACCACCAGTAGCGGAATGGTTACCAACGACCACATGGCAACTAATTGTCCTTCCGAGCGGGCTTTTCAGACTGCTGTTTCTGCAAAAGCTCTTCGACAAGCGTCACGACAGCGCGACGCGTGCCCTGGCTCTTGATTTCCTTGAATGCACTGACCAAGCGAAGCAGGTCACGGTCGTCGCTATCGGTTTTAGCCATTTGCAATTTCGATGCCCACAAAGGCCGCAGCAGAGTTCTGCCGCGCGGTCGGTGTGATCAAAAGAACCGGGTCAAAAAGATCGTCCTTCAATAACTTTCGCGGGAATGCTCTAGCCGGCTCACAAGCCAAGCAATTATCTTCGGGGCGTCGCCCGGCGTCGTGACCGCCGCACGAATCTCTTCAATCAACCTGATTCGTTCAGCCAATTCGTGACGCGCAACGTCGCGTTCGGCTTTCAGAGTGCTGATCCGTTTCTCAAGGTCGTCCATCATCGCCACGTCACTCAGGCGTCCCTGTAGGTAGTCCTATTCACTTACGTGGATCTGACGGATTAGGCACCATGCAGACGGCAATTGGTCAAAGCTCCGTGACGGAAACTATCAACTCGAAGCGACGATTTTGAAACTGCTGTCGATCTTTTGCTTTGCGGCGACAGCCGCAAGGCGCGCCGTTTCCGACCGCGTCTCCTATGGGGCAATCGCACCGGTCGCGCTAACGGGCCGGCTTCCGGTCTACCCTAAACAAACCGACGTTCTCAGTTTGGCAACGAACGTCCGATCCGGGCCACAAGCCGGCGTTCACTCGTCATGGCTGTTTTCATCGATGGACGACGACGGAAAGTAATTCGAAAAGTGCTTGTTTGAACGCTTGGGTTTATGCGGCGGCGTTACGGCGATGACGAAAAGCACATCAATCAGCAGCCACATTCCGAGGATGATCAAGATGGTCCGCATGGGGTACCGGGGGGAGTGAGTGCTGCTAGTGCATGCATTTAAGCCCGTGGATGCAGACCATTTGGTGTCTTCGGATTGGCATTTGCAGGTACTTTCCCTGACGCAAGACTGACATCAGTTACCTGATTACCGAAAACTGACTTTTTACTACCTCAGAGAGAGCAGTCCGCTCATCTCGGGACTATGGGCGGTAGAGTCCGATTCGGGCCAACGGGTGGACTTCGCGCGGGCGCTTCGAAAATTCAGGTAAGGGTCATTCGAGACGGTGTAGCCCGGCTCGGCCAAGGTCCGGCCTACCCTTAGGTTCGGATTTAATGGCGCGCCGACGAACCGACGCGATGGCCAGTAGGCGACATTGAAAAATTGAAGAAGACCACCAACTGAGGTGGCCTTTCCATGAAACCGAAGATTTCATCCCTCTATCGGGACCGCTAAACGGGCGATTAGAGCAGCGATTTGATCGACAATATCTGACCGGATTCCGCTGAATGTGACTGCCATCGCTCGTAGTATTACCTACCGGCGCGTAAGTTCCGTGTAATTCTCGGAATCTAATTTTGAGTCATGATTCTTATGATGAGCCGCGCGGACGGACGGCCGACTGTACGGCGATGTACAACTGCACGGTATCAACATCGCGATACTCTACACGACTTATTGCGCGCTCCCGACCATCCCCCGGTTTGGTCCAACATATCTGCTCCACCGTGGACGGAGAGTTCTTCAAGATGAAGTGGATACCTTGGTTGTCTGCGATCCTGTTCGCCATAACAACTGCGCCGGCACAGTCTGCCTCGGCAACGGGCGAATGGCTGGTCGCCGACAAGAGTGCACGAATAGCGATCCATGCATGCGGTCATCGCCTTCGCGGGACCATTGCGTGGGAGCGCGTACACGGACTTGACGACCAGAATCCGGACCTGTCGAAGCGCCATCGTACGACATTGGGGTTGCCGATTCTGATCGGCATGCAATCGACCGGCCTAGATACGTGGGCCGGACGCATCTACAACGCGGACAATGGAAAGACGTACGCGGCCAAGGTGAAATTGCTGTCGCCGACAAGCCTGTTCGTCGAGGGGTGCGTCATGGGAATCCTGTGCGGGGGCGAGACCTGGACCAAGGTCAGGGAGCATGCCGAGGACTGTCCCGCATCCCCGCCGACGCCGCCTGCACCGAAGCAGTAAAGGGTCCGATGTCCGGGTTGGGTCAAAATGCGAAGAACTCAGGTTGAGCAAATCTGGTCTGCTCTGCCACGATGAGCGGACCTCCGTCAGACGCGCTGCAACTTCGCAGATGGGCCAATAGCAGACTAGCTGACCCCAAGAAGTTTCATTCCCCTCGCCGAAGAGCCTTCCAAGCCAAAAGCGCTGCTGCGAAAAATGATATCGCGCAAAAGCCAACAGTTCCCAAGGCTCGGGCATTCGGACGTGGCTCGTTAATCCACACAAGCGCGGCCAAACAGAGAAGCGCAGGGACGGCGCAAGCTTGCGTAGCGATGTATTGCTTCCGTAGCGCCGGCGGAGCACGACGGCTCCAGATGAAAGCATCAACCTCGAACCTACGAGAAAAGGTGTCCAGCGGCTCATTGGGATGTGACTTGGCCAACTCCGTCATCACGTTCATGAAGCCCCATCCGGCAATGCCGACGAGTGCAACAGCGAGCATGCACAAAAGAAATGACATCCAGCCCCCCATAACATCTGCACCGTGGCCCGAATAGTCCGCTTCGGGTCAGAACCTGACTTCAAGCACGGACTACCAAAACGTCTGCTGAATCCCAAACAGGTGACATCAAGCGCTCGGACAAAATGAAAACCCGCCTCGGATGTCTCCGTGCGGGCTGAACCAACTGTCTTCGATTGTGGCATTCTGCCAGTGTTTTGCCCGACGTGTCAACTTTAGCTGCCGCAACCCAAGCGTCGATAGCAACCAGGTCGCGCCGATTGCATTATACGCCTATGGCAGACAACAGAGATATTCGCAGCGGCGCTTACGACCCCGTCAGCAAGGACGGTTTGCCGCAACCCGACCAGGTCAAGGATAAGTCGACCCCTCATGAGAAGGGTCAATGGGGCGCGGACGTCAGGGCCGACGGGTTACCGGGCACGGAGCCCGTTTTGCCTGATGGGCTCCGAAAGCCGCGCACGAGCCCGCTGAATCCCCGGACTGGTCGCCGAAAGGCGGATTAGCAAACGTCACCAGCTGGAACCAATCGGCGGATGCTCGTTTGAATCCGGGTTCTGTGTGTGTGGAGTTGCTTATGCGTCGGTCTCGGTGGGTCCCCTCTCTGGTGCCAAGTGACGAACCCAGCGTCTATCTTGTTGCGGAGGATTTCGGTCGATCAGGCCGGGCTTGGCGCGAGGCCGATCTTGAAACCACGGACCTCGAAACCGTCATTCACGATCTGATCGCCGGAGAATATCGCAGGCCGATCAAGGTTATCGCCTTCAACACCTCTGAACGTTGGTCCGAAGACGTCTCCGAGGATGTGGCGCACGAATCCAGCGTCGCTGTAACCTGCAACTGAGCGATGTGCCCTCGCATCTCCAGGAATTCGTCGATCGCTACGCTGCCCAGGATTTGCGACAGTTCAGCTTGCGCTTGGTTTGAGCCCAAGCATCGGACTTACGCGCACTCCCTCAATTGGACGCAGGAAGTAGATCGCGCCTTCGCGAGCGTGGGAACCGTTTGTCACAGCAGATGTTTATCGTTTTTGAGAGGGTGATCCTGCAATGACGCACCTGGTCCTTGTAGTAGATGACGACCCCAGCGTACTCGGGGTCGTCGCCGGAATGCTGGAAGAACTCGGATGCGAGGTCATCTCTGCCGGGAGTGGATCGGAAGCTCTCGAACAACTCCGGCTGCATGAGCGCATTTCTATTCTAATCACTGACATCAACATGCCCGGTATGGACGGCCACGAACTCGCCGAGTTGGCGAAGCGCCGACGACCTGAGCTGAAAATCCTGCAGCTATCCGGTCGTGAGCGTCGCCGTGACGGTTATCCAATGATCCGGAAGCCATTCGACCTCGACGATCTCGCGCAAAAGATGCGGCAAACCACCGGTGTTTGCTAGGGGCGCCACGATGACGGATGGCGCTACTTGTCTCGTCAGACTAAAAAACGGCCCCGGCGCGGGGCGGGGTACTTCGCGCGGGGCCGCCATTTCAGCCGGCTAATCGGCGGGATCGCCGGCACACATCAACTGACGCCGGGAACGGACGTTCCTAACTCTTCTTTTTTGCGCGGCCCAATCGGCTCTCGATCTTCTTCCGGCTGTTGCCAACCTTCTTCACGGTCTTTTTAACGGCCGAGGCTGAGCGACGTGTCTTCTTGGCCTCGTAGCTGACTTCGTATTTCTGACCGCCCGCAACGCGCGCGCGATCCTGCTTACGTCCCCGAGCTGTTTGCTTCTTTGCTTTGGTAGCCATCTTGAATCTCCTCTTTGCATCTCTGAAACGCAAGATGATTCAATCTGTTCCTTTCTCCACTCGACGCACCGGATTCGCTGGAACGAATGTGACTACGGAGTCCAATGCTATCAGTTGTTCACACCCACGACCGGCAGTAGCTGAGCGCGCGACCCGCCCACTAGGAATCGATAATTTGCCAACGCGTTTGCACGTCGCTTTATGAGCGCATGGGGACCAAATCACGAGAAATCATCTGGGGCGGCCGGATCATGGGCGCAGAGATTCATGCCAAGCACTCCCGCGAAGAAGCCAAGAAGGCCGTTTGCGAGGCCGATCG
This sequence comes from Bradyrhizobium betae, assembly GCF_008932115.1. Lineage (NCBI taxonomy): Bacteria > Pseudomonadati > Pseudomonadota > Alphaproteobacteria > Hyphomicrobiales > Nitrobacteraceae > Bradyrhizobium > Bradyrhizobium betae. The sequence continues at coordinate 5,362,178 of NZ_CP044543.1, read as the reverse complement.
TGCCGAAGCAATGGCCTGGTCGGTCCGCATGGAGGGGTACGGGGGTCCGTCACAGCCGTCTCCAACCATCGGCCAATGCCTGAACGGTGGCATGGGCTGGCTCGAGGTCGAGTGCAACAGGTGCAAGACGCGCGCAAGCCTGCCGCTCGATGCGATCCGCCGCCCGCGCGATACGCCGATCTGGAAGCTGGAAGCTTCCCTCAAATGTCGATCATGCCGCAAAGGTCGCTATGCGCCGCCGGTCCACATGATCAAGCTCACCGAGGCGCAGAGCATCACGCGATACAAGTGGGTTCATCCGAGCGAAGAGCGTTAGGATCGACAAGGCCTCAGAACTTCAAACAGGCGGGCTATGTGCAATCTCTATTCGATCACGACCAATCAGGCAGCCATCGCGGAGCTCTCCGCGCGGGCCGACCGACTTATTTCGATGATGCCATTATGCAGGTGTTTTGCCCGACGAGTCAACAGGACTTCACATATTCCGAAGTTACCGACATGCCGGCGGCCCAGCCTGACATGAAGCCCCGCCAGCGCGGACGCCAACACCCATAGGTGGCCCTTTTCGGCGATGGCACTTCCGCATCGTCGGCGCGACTGGTGGCACGGCCCGCGCGGCTCAAGATGAAGCCGCAAGGTTAACTTCGCACCTCACTCCTCCTTCAGCTTGCCCTCGATATACGCATCCACCGTCTCGGCGAACGACCGCAAAACCGTGCTGGTCGAGCGCATCGCGCTGGAGCACGCGCAGGCCGCGTCCGCCGGCGCTGACTGGCGCCGTGTTGAGATATTGATCGATCGCGCCCTTGGCGAGCGGGATGGCTTGGGATCGCCCCTGGCGATCAGCAGCCGCAGCAGGCTCTGGCACCAGCGTCTCAACACTGACCAAAAGTCCATGGAATGCTGGTCGCCCCAGATCGGGACGGTCCGGCGCGCAGCGGCTCGTGTGAAAACGATCGCCTCGATGTGAGGCGCTAATTCGCAGCTATGATGCAATCAAACTGACAGGCGCGACCTAGATGGGAAGCTTCAATACGTCTCTGAAGCCGATGCCCGCAAGACCGGCTTCCTTGCAGGCATTCTTGAGAACGTCATCGCAGATGACGGTAGCCTCCATGTAAGCCATTCTGAAGACGTGTGCGCTTGCTATCACCTCGTCCCTGAAGACGAGTCTGGCTCCGCCCTTGATCACAACGCTGTAGTATTTCTTGTCGAAATCCCGGTAATTCGGATCATCACGAATGCCAACGAGCAAGCGTGACTGCGATTCGTCCACCGCATCCAGGACACGAACGACATCGCACAGCCAGTAGCCCGGCCCCTCGTACTGTCCCTTCGCCAGCCTGATGTCGCAAGCCACAAAGGCAAATCCGGCTAGATCGACGCTCTCAAAAACTGCCTTTGTCCGATCGGAGACCAGCCAGTAGTGATGATACATCTCCAGATCCCGTGGAGCACGATCTCTCGTCCCGCCAAACACGAAACGCGGCGGCTCGGGGTAATTCGGAAACCCACGTCGGGGAAACGGGTCGAGCACTCCGGTATCCGGGGCAAGCACATGACGATTTTCCAACACCATCGCCGGCGGCCCGCCACGATAGTTGAAGTCTATAACGTAGAATTTGCGCTTGATCTCCCTGGGTCGCTTCTCAATCGGCCTTGACCTGTCGTCGCTCATTCTTCGATCCCTACCGACATGCATCCATGAGATGAACGGCTTCATCAATATTCGATCAAGATGCCGAATCCGCGGTGCAGAACAGTACGGACAAGCCCGCAAATCGCTCGGACGTTCGATAGCGCGCCGTGATGCGCTCGTGCTCGTCTCCGCCGAAGGTGTCTCCGTCTTTGACGACAGCCCCGTGCTCGACCAGATAGACGGCCAGGCCAGCCACCTTGTCGATCATCCCCCGAAGCGTAAGTTTGCCGGTCTCGAATTCAATCTCGCGCCCGGCAAATGCCGACAGCCCCATCGTCACTGCTCCGATGCCGGCCTCCGAACGGAACGGCAGAATGTCGACCCAGAGAGTGAAGGGATAGTTGGGGAAAGGGGCAAACGACTGTCTCGACATCTCCATCCACAGCTTGGCGGGGCGCGCGACCTTGGTATCCCATACGACCGCACAAGATTCCGGCATGGCGGCAATCAACGCTCCGATGACGGCGGTCGTCAGACGAGCGGCCGGCAACGGCTCCAGGTGCTGTCCAGGCACCGTCACGATCAGATGCCCCCTGTGCCGCGCAGCCACCGCCTTGCCTTCCAGCCACGTGGCGGCCGCGCGAGACCATAGGCCGGGATCCTGCGGAATGGGCGCTGGCATCGACATCACGGCAACCAACTCGCCGCCACAGCGGATGAGTGGCGCACTCGCAGAAGTCTGGCGAAGGTCCGTCGTCTCAAGGCCCCCTTCCAACTCTGCCGCCAGTTCAGGATGCCTCGCGCGAAGCGCTTCGACGACCAGCAACATGTCCGGAGTCGTCGGCCTCTCCAACAGGACAAGTGAAAGGAGGGAATTACTCATCGGCCGCCCTTTCAATCCACTCAACTTCGCTCACTGGTTGAACGGTCGCATTTTGAACAAAACAGGAACATAGTCAATGGGACTTAAGCCTTGAGCTATACCCAAGCAAGCAAGCCCGGGCCGTTCCCGGTCCCAGACAACGTCCAGGCGACTAACCCACTGAGCAGACTTCGAACTCCCGATGCCATAAAAAAACCCGCAGCGGATAACTCCGTGCGGGCTGACCGGCTTATTTCGATGATGCCATTATGCAGGTGTTTTGCCCGACGCGTCAACAATATTTTTAATAATCCGAAATGCGACCTGTGGGTATTTCAGCCTGAGAGGAAGCCCCGCCAGCACAGGACTTCAACGCCCCGTAGGTTGTGCCTTTTCGGCGATGGCATCGTCGGCGCGAGGGGTGGCATGGCCTAGGCCACTCAGATGAAGCTGCAAGGTTAACTTTGCGCCTCACTCCTCCGCGAGCTTGCCCTCAATATACGCATCCACCGTCTCGGCGAACGAGCGCTGCACGCCGACCGCAAAACCGTGCTGGTCGAGCGCATCGCGCTGGAGCACGCGCAGGCCGCGCCCGCGGGCGCTGACCGGCGCGGTGTTGAGATATTGATCGATCGCGCCCTTGGCGAGCGGGATGGCCTTCGGATCGCCCCTGGCGATCAGGAGCCGCAGCAGGCTCTGGCATTCGGCCAAACCCGGCATGGGATCGGCCTTCAGCGCTGCTGCGATTTCGGCTTCGGCCGCCTGACCGGCTGGGTGTGGGTGCCGAACAGAGCCAAGAGAAACGCGACTTCTTCCTTCGAACCGATCTGGATCATGATGATCTCCTTTTCGCTTGGTTGGTCGAGGCCAGCGGACGAGGCGTTCAGGACAATCGGGTTTCAGGATTGTTTCAGGCGTGTTTCGTCGAAGACGCGCGAGAGGCCTTCTGTTGCAATACCATCCAGCTTCATCGCGCCCTAACCGGATTGGTTGAGCCAGGGTTGACGGGATAGCTCAAATGCACCGAGCCGGATTCGGCGGAATGAAATCTCTCCGCGCCACGCTGGCACAGGTCCCCTGCGATGGGCGCATGGGCGAGATGGAGAGACGTCGATGTACTACGTCGCCGCCGCATTGCTGGTGCTGTCGGGGCTGTCCTACTCCGCGAGCCATCACGAGCTCGGACAGTTCGGCGCGAACATGTGCAGCTATGGCAGCGCGTTCTGCGACAATCCGGTGGTCGTCTTCACCGGCGCGGCGCTGGCCGCCGCCTGGGGCATGTTCGTCAGCATCAAGTAGCGCGCCGCCGAAGCCGTTACACGCCCAGCTCCTTGCGGACGGTCGCGGCCGAGTTGCCGACCTTGTCGACGGCCTTCTGCAAGTCCTCCTTCGACACCCCGAGCGCATGGGTCCAGTACTTGACCTCGAAGGCCTCGTGCATGTTGATCTTGCTGCGGTCGGGCTGCTCGCGCTTCGTCAGATTGTCCATCGGCCAATTCCCTCGCTTCCTCAGACGGGAAACGCCGTCACCGGCAGGCCGTTCCTCGGCGAGCTCCGGCAATTATCAGAGCATGATCTCTTCGGAAAGCCGCTTCACACCTTTCCGGATCATGCTCTAGGGGACGAACACCTCGCTGGTGTCCATGCGCACGTTGCGGATGGCGCGAGAGGCCTCCATGGTGGCACGATTGCCTGGCAGCATGAAGCTCAGCAGCAGCGAACGCCGCCGCGCGCCGGAGCGGTTGCAGGTCGCGCCATGCGGCAGATCGGCGTCGAACACCAGGATGTCGCCGGCCTCCCCCGCCGTGATCAGGGACAAGGTCTCGTCCGGCTCGGTTTGATCAGGATGTTCCTGATTGAGATATCCTGGGTCGAGATGGCGCGGAACGACTCGCGTCGCGCCGTTGTCGGGCCCGTAAGCATCGAGGAAAACCAGGGCGGAGACGGATTTCATACCGGCGCCATCGCGATGCAAGCGCTGGTGGCCGCCGTCCTTGAGCGGCTCGCGACCCTCGACCTGCGACAGAAAGAATGGCTCACCCAGCATCTGCGCCGCCGCCGCGAGCAGCGGCGGCAGGCGGCAAGTTTGCTGCACCAAAGGATCGAGATCGACGAGGGCGTGTCGCCAGCCCGGACCGCGGGGCGCGGCCCATTGGTCGCCGGTCCCTACGCCCGCATCGAAGGCGGCGCGCAACGCATCGCGCCACGCCGCAGGCACGGCGCCTCGGAGCAGGAGATAGCCGTCGCGCTCGAGAGCCGTAGCCTGCTCCGGCTTCAGCAGCTCGACCTTCGTGCGCGGCAGGCCATTCATGGGTGGAGCATGGCTCATGGCGCTCAATACAATCTTACCGTGCGCCTCGCAACAGCAGCATCGCGCATCGCCGAACGGACGTGCGTGCAGCCTCGACCGTCGATCCGACTTGACCCCGGACACGCACAACAAAAAGCCCGCGACCGGCGGCGGTGCGAGCTTCGACGATTTCTGTGATGATACAACTCTACAGGTGTTTTGCCCGACGTGTCAACGAACGCCGGACCACCAGCGCTCGCAGGCGACGGGACATCGATTGGCCGACTAGACCGGCGACAATGCCGCCGAGATCTGCGAGGCGATGATGAAGGCCCCGAACACGGCCGGCACGCTGATGAACCGCAAGAACTGGTCTATCGAAAGCATCTGTCCCCCCAAGACATGCTGCAACAACAAAGCGCCTTCGCCCGCCGCGCTACTCCACCCCTTGCGCGACGTGCTGATCGGCCGTCAGAAAGCGATCGGAAATGGCGGCCCCGCTCATCGTGAGCATCGCCAGGAACGAAATCATCGCCAAGAATTTCATGGCCGGAAGATCGGTCCCGATTGTGACCAAAAATGTCAGAGAACGGCGCGATTTCAGGAAGATTCAGGGAACGATCATGACTATCCACATCGGATTCCACGGAGTTTTCCAGCAAACCGGGCCGAACGATACTTGCTGCCGCGCCTCGGCGGGCTTCACGGTGATCGGTCGTTAGCCTAACAATTGTGGCTGAGCTCGGGCTTGTGATCCGAGCCTCAAAAAAGCAACGCCCGGCCGGGCGACAGGGAGCGATATGACCCAATCCTCAAAAGCAACAAGTCTTGAAATCCTTGCCTGCGACGCTGGCTGGAGAAACTACCACTTCGTCAAGCTGACGACGGAAGACGGCATCGTCGGCTGGAGCGAGTTCGACGAAGGCTTCGGCTCGCCCGGCGTCGGCGCCGCGATCCAGCGCCTGTCGGCTCGCGTGATCGGGCAGAACGTGTTCCAGCATGAGCGAATTTACGCCGAGCTGTTCGCGGCCACGCGTCCCGCCGCAGGCGGCGTTGTGGCGCAAGCGCTCGGCGCGATCGAGAACGCGCTGCTCGATGCCAAGGCGAAGTCTCTTGGCGTGCCCTGCTACGAGCTGCTAGGTGGCAAGATCCGCGACCGCGTCCGGGTCTACTGGTCACACTGCGCGACCTGGCGGATCAATCACCCCTCCTGGTATCAGCCGCCGATCGAGAACCTCGATGGCGTCAGGGCGATGGGGCGCGAGGTGCGCGAGAAGAAATTCACCGCGCTCAAAACCAACATCTTCTCTTATGACGACGGCAAGCCGACCGGCTGGCGGCCGGGTTTCGGCTCGCCCTTCGCGCCAGAGATCAATGTAGACCGGAAGATCCTGCGCGACCTGCGCATGCATCTCGAGGCCATCCGTGACGGCGCAGGCCTCGATATCGACATCCTGATCGATTGCAACTTCAACGCCAAGACCGAAGGCTATCTGAAGATCCTGCGCACCATCGCAGACCTCGACATGTTCTGGATCGAGATCGACAGTTTCAATCCGGAGGCGCTCGGCTACATCCGCAGGCAAAGCCCGCATCCGATTTCGTCCTGCGAAACGCTGTTGGGCCTGCGCGAATTCCTACCCTATTTCCAAGAGCAGGCGATGGATGTCGCGATCATCGACACGCCCTGGAACGGCGTCTGGCAATCGATGAAGATCGCAGCCGCCGCAGAAGCGTTCGAGGTCAATGTCGCACCGCACAATTTCTACGGCCATCTGTGCTCGATGATGAACGCGCATTTCTGCGCCGCCGTGCCGAACCTGCGCATCATGGAGATCGACATCGACCGCCTCGCCTGGGACCGCGAGCTCTTCACGCACGAGCCGGAGATTCAGAACGGGCACCTGATCATCCCGGACCGTCCCGGCTGGGGTACCGAGCCGAACGAGGAGGCCCTCCGCGCGCATCCGCCAAAGACGAGCGGCGGCCTTCTCAACTACGGTCGCAAGAGCTGAGGCGTATTACGGCGTCACGGGATTGACGGTCGGGGACGTTTTAGGGCCCGGCCGCTCCGGCTCGACCGGAGATTTCGGCTCGGTCGGAAGCACCTTGGCGCCAACAGCGTGCGCGGCCTCGCCCGTGGTTGCATACATCGCAACATGAGCCGGCTGCGTCTTGGCGCGGCTCCACGGTCCGTGATCGACGATCAACATCGCAGCAATCGTCAAGCCGGCCACAATCAGCGCAATGACGCCGGGATGGCGAAGCGCTGAGGACATGGAGTTTGCGAAGCGGTCAGTTGCCATCGAAGGGACCCGTATGTTTTCCTCTCGCGGGTTAATTCAAATGCATCCCGCAAGTTCCGCCTTTCGCTCAAGCAAGTTGAGAGCCAGTGGGCGGAACTCGATAGCCTTTGCGCAATCACTTTTTGGAAACCAGCCGCGCATCGCTCCTGCCAATCGCGAGCGATTTGTACAGCGCAGCGTGTTGGATGGCGTCGTCACTCGCCCGGAGCGATGGCGTTGCTCGGCGTCGGACGATCGGTAATCTGCTGCCCGAACAGGCTGCCGATCAGCTCGACTGCAGTCCGCGCGGTGCGACCGCGCTCGTCGAGGAACGGATTGAGCTCGACGATGTCGACCGACCCCACCGCGCCGGAATCGTGCAGCAATTCCATGATCAGATGCGCTTCGCGATAGGTCGCCCCGCCCGGCACGGTGGTGCCGACGCCAGGGGCCACGCAAGGGTCGAGAAAATCGACGTCGAAGCTGACATGCAGCACGCCATTGCACGCCTTGACGCGTTCGATGACGCGCCGGATCAGAACGGCGACGCCGAACTCGTCGATTTGGCGCATGTCGATCACCCTGATCCGGCGCGCGCGCATCAACTCCCTTTCGAGCTTGTCGATCGAACGGGCGCCGAACAGATCGAGCCTGTCAGGATCGATCGAGACGCGCGGATCATCGCCGAGCAATCCGTCGAGGCCGGGCTCGCCGCACAGGAACGCCGCGGACATACCGTGCATGTTGGCCGTGATCGTCGTCTCCGGCGTGTTGTAATCGGCATGCGCATCGAGCCAGAGCACGAACAGCTCTCGCCCGCGTTCCTGCCAGTGCCGAGCCATCGCATTCACCGATCCCATCGACAACGTGTGATCGCCGCCGAGGAAGATCGGCAGCGCGCCAGTCTTGGCGATCTCATAGCCTCTGCGACTCAGCACGCGCGTCCAGCGCTGGATTTCGCGATAGTGATTGGCTTTCCCCGGCGGCCGGTCGGAAAGATCCCGGACCTCGGAGACCGAAAGATCACCGTAGTCGACGACTTCGAGATCGAGGCCCTCCAGAAGCGTCATAAGACCCGCAGTGCGTAGCGCCGCGGGGCCCATCAAGGTGCCGCGCTGCGAAGCGCCCATGTCGATAGGCGCGCCGAGCAAGGCGATGCGCCGGGTTCGATCCGTCACGATCCGATCGGTCACGGCAATCTCCTGAGATCAGCAAGGCCGTACGAGCCTAACAGAGATTCGCGTCCCTCGTTTCACGGGGATGCTTCCTGCTGGAACAAATTCCCGCACGCCGCATTCTCTTTGCAAGGCCGGCACCCGCCGTTCATAACGGCGCCTGTCGCGGATAGCCAAAGGTCTTCGGGCCCGCTGTTCAAAACGAGCGCACGCGCGGATAGCCAAAGGTGCCGGCCTCGTTCACCATCAGAAGCGGAGTTGACGAAATTGAGCACGGAAATTCCGCAGCCTACTGCCCAGCCCGGCATGGCCGAACGCGCCATCGACGCCGCATCCGACGTATCCCACACGATCGGCGAGGTCGCAGGTGGCCTGCGCGCGGCCGTCGATCGCGTCACCACCGCGATCGATGAGGCACGAAAACCCGGCCGACCGCTATCGACCGTCGCGGCGATCACGCGCGAAGCGCCGCTCGCCAGTCTGTTCGTCGCTTTTCTCTTTGGCATAGCGGTCGCGCGCCGGCGCTAGCGCTAGCGATCAGAATCGCAGTGGTTCAGGCGGCGCTGACAGCTTCGAGTTCGGGCGCCAGGAATTGCTTCTCGAACGCTTCAGCCGGCATCGGACGGCCGAAGAAATAGCCCTGCCCTTCCTCGCATCCCATGCTGACCAGAAAGTCAGCCGTGGCACGATTTTCGATGCCTTCGGCCACGACCGTGAGTCCGAGCTGCTTGCTGAGTCCAATGGTCGAGCCGACTATCGCGGCGTCGTCGGCATCGGCGAGAAGATCGAGCACGAACGACCGGTCGATCTTGAGCCCATCGAGCGGAAACTTCTTCAGGTAGCTCAGGCTGGCATAGCCGGTGCCGAAATCATCGAACAGGACGCGGACGCCGAGTTGCTGGATCCGCTTGAACATGTCGAGCACGCGACTTTCGTCGTGCAGCAGGATGTCTTCCGTGACCTCGAGTTCGAGCAGTGACGGCGTGAGCCCCGTCACTTCGAGCAGTGCCGCTACGGTATGCGCGAGATCGCCGGAATGAAGCTGCGACGGCGACAGATTGATCGCGACACGCACGCCGTTGCCTGACATTTCCCACGCACGCGCCTGACGGCAGGCGGTCTCCATCACCCAGTTTGCGATGCGCTCCGACAGTGCCGAGGTATTAACCACCGGCATGAACTCTCCAGGCGACACGTAGCCGCGCACCGGATGCCGCCAACGGATGAGCGCTTCCGCCCCGACCAGGCTGCCGTCGACCAGACGGACCTGGGGCTGGTAGAACAGTTCGAACTCGCAGCGATCCGCAGCAAGCGCCAGTTCACTCTCCAGTGTCAGCCGGTTCTCCAGCGCCTGCCTGATCGCACTCTCGAAGATCACATGGCTGCCGCGCCGTGTCGTCTTGGCGCGGCTCAGCGCGAGATGGCCGTTGCTCAGGAGATCGTCAGCGTTATGTCCCCCGTCGGGATATACGGCGACGCCGATGCTGATCCTGACGCGGTGCTGCCGGATGCCAGTTGCGAGCGGCGCTTCGAACGCATGCGCGATCCGTTCCGCGAACTCCGCAATCGGCTCGCCTGTCTCAGTGCAATCAAGGGCGATGGCGAATTCATCGCCGCTGAGCCGGGCGACGATCGCCTGACCATCGACTTCGGTCCGAAGACGTTCGGCGACGGCCCGTAGCACGAGGTCGCCGGCCGAATGTCCAAGCATGTCGTTGATCTGCTGGAAGCCGTCGAGCCCGAGCACGAGCAGCGCGACGTCGGAGGGTCGCCGTTCCGCCGCGGCGATCAGATTGGCGAGACCCGCATGCAGCATGTTGCGGTTGGCAAGACCCGTCAATGCATCATGTTCGGCGAGATACCTGACGCGTTCGGCCTCGCGCTTGCGAACCGAGATATCGCGCAGGATCGCTCCATACTGGAACCCTTCCGTTCCTTGCCAGCCCGAGAAGCTTGCCTCGACCGGAAACGTCTCGCCGTTCTTGCGGCGCCCTTCGAACTCGACGACGACGGCCCCACCTGGAACCAACAGCGCCTGGCGCGCAGCATCGCGCATGGCAAACGGCCTTGCGCCACCGGCTGCGGGCACTGCACAGAGAGTTTCGAACGGACGCCCGATCATTTCTGTCGGCATATAGCCGAAGATCGCGCTGGCGCCGGGATTCCACACCGTGATCCGGTGTTCCTCGTCGGTGCAGACGAGACCATCGCCGAGTGACATCGCGATGCGATGAAAGCGGCTCTCGGCAATACGCCCCAACAGGCTGCGGAAGTCGATCTCGTCGAGCGCGATCGCCGTCAGATAGGCGATGACCGCGATGTGAAACAGCGACGTGTCGATGATCAGCGGCCACCTTGCCTGCACAAAGGTCGCGGTCAGTTCGACACCCGCGCCCGCAGCAACCAGGATCGCGACACGGACGCCCGGTGCAAAACGGCGCCACGAATACATCATCAGAAGACAGATCAGGCCCAGGCCGGCGATCATGCCGACGTCGGACGTCCAACGCAGCATCCGATTCTGGAGGATCGATTCTGCCGCCAGCGCCTGGAGGACGGGGCCCGAGACGATCTTTCCGTTTGGAACGCTGAACCGGTCGCCCAGCTCGAGCGCCGTGGCGCCAACGATGACCTTCTTGTCCCTCAGCTTTTCCAGGGTCGCGGTATCGCCGCGCAGCACGTCGAAATAAGAGACACTCGGGATGGAGGCCGCGCGAATGCCAAAATCGATCAGGAACGGCGGCCGCCGATTCGCGTCCTGCCCGGCCAGCACGACGGCCATCGACGGCATCAAGGCGTCGCCGAGCTTCTCGCCGACAGGATAACGGCGGACAAGCCCGTCGGATTCGACCGCGACATTGACGACGGCCGGCCACGACTGGTTGCTGAATGGCTTCAGGGGGCGATTGATGTGAGCCGCGCCACCATTCGGGGTCGGCTGCTTGAAGGACGGCAGGATCGTCGAGCCGCCGACCTCCCGAAGCGCATTGACGAAGGCCTCGTCGGAGGCGGGATCCGACGGCGTGCTGAAATCGACGTCAAAGGCGACGTCCTGCGCTCCCGCGGCCTCAAGCCGGCGCAACAGCTCGGCGTGCAGCCGGCGTGGCCAAGGCCACACCCCGATCTGGTCGATTGACGGTGCGTCGATGGCCACCACGACGACATTGCCGCCGGCGGCACGTGATTGCCAGGTGAACCGCAGATCGGTGAGCGCATTGCGAAGCGAAGTGTGCCATCCCGTAGACAGCACGACCGCCAGTGCGATCACGACGAGAATATGCGGCCGATAGCGTTTCACGTTGCTCCCCTGCACCGGTGATACTTGCCGCCGGGTGCTCCCCTACGCGGACGGCGCGGTCCTAGTGATGGCCCTTGCCCCAATACCAACCATAGTGGTGGCCATCGTTGCCATTTCCGTTGTTGCCGTTATTCCCGTTTCCGCTATTGCCGTTGTTGCCACCATTGCCGTTGCCGGTCGCGCCGGTCCCGCTGCTGCCGGTTCCGGAGGTTCCGCTCGACACATCGCTGGTCGAACCGGCGGTGGTCGCAACAGTCGTCGTTGCAGTTGACGAGGTCGATGTGGCGGCGGCCGCGGGTGCACTGCTGCTCACCGTGACTGCGGTTACGTTGGAGCTATTGGAAGCAGCAGTCGTCATGCTTGCTTTCGTATCGCTCCAGACCGTCTCAACACCGGTGCTGGCATTGGCATTTCGCACACGCCCCGGCGCAACGGCGCCGTGGGCGAGCCCATTCGTGACCTTGTGAACGTTCAACTTGACTTCGCCGAGCGAGCTCGAGATGCGCACGACGCCCCCCTTGGGTGCCTGCCCCCCGGCCGCCTGATGCGATTGCGTCGGAGCGCCGGCCGCCTTGGTCCCCTTGTCGATCGGACCGAGCGCGTGGATCGCATGGCCGTTGGCCGCATTACGTGGGGCGGTCAGGCCCGATTTCGGCACCGGGACACGCTCGATCGTCGAGGCGCGCGGCTTGCCGTGCTCGATCGGATTGAAAGTCCCCGCCCCACTCAGGCTGAGGCCGGGTTTCCCGTGCTCGAAGGCGGTTGCCGATTGTCCCGGCATGACCTGGGCGATCTGCCCGGTCTTGAAGTCGGAGACTTCGACCTGACCGCGGAGCACACCAACCTTGGTGGTGCCCGCGCCAACGGTGACGCTGAATTGCGTTCCTTTGACCACGGCGGCGAGATAAGGCGTCTCGACCTCGAAATGCTTGACGTTTCGCTTCTCGACCTCGAGCAGGATCGAGCCCGCCTGTTGAATGATGGTGGTTGAGAACCCCTCTTTCTTCTCGGCCGGCAAGCCGACCACCGAGTTGGGAGAGATCAATATCGTTTCCTCGCCGCGGACGAGCAGCACGCGTCCGTTGCGCCCGGTGCGAATGGTATTGCCTGACTTGAGCGTCTCGTCCCGGTTCAGCGACACAGGCTGCGCGCCGTCGGTTGCAACCCAGACCTCGCCCGAGGCCTTGCTCACCGACCAGACGCCATCGTCCGCGGCAGAAGCGGCGGAAGCCGCTCCCAGCACCAGCGCAGCCATCAAGGCGCGCAACAGTCCAATCTTGCCGAACATGACGATCCTCAGTCCGCTTAACAGCCGGACATGAGGCGTATCCGAAATCACTCAAGATCCGATTAGCCGGAAGTGGCAATTCGAACGGCCGCATTAACCTTTCATTGACCATAAAAAACTAAGAAAAATCATGCGGCTAACGATTCCTTACCAGCCCTTTGGGACCTCTCCGTCGAACTACGGAGGACGGCTCGCGCAGGGCGTAGCTGGAAGGTATCTCCTTGCCGCACTGGTGCTGCTCGCCCCTACGTTTGCGGGAGTTGCGCAGGCCCTCGCGCAACAGGCGAACCAGCCGGGCTTCGATCCGCGCCAGCCCGAGAAATACTTTGAGAACCAATCCGAGCAGGAAACGCTGAGCCGTCCTCCGGTCAAGCTGCCGGCGGTCGGCCAGCCCAACACTGGCGGCGACACCAAGCCGCAATTCGTGCTGCGCGGCATCAATGTCAGCGGCGCCCATGTCGTCTCGCGCGACCGCATCACCGCGGCTTATCAGTCTTATCTCGGCAAGAAGGTCTCGCAGGCGGACCTCGCTGCGATCGCCGGCGCGATCAGCGATCTCTACCGCGCCGACGGCTTTCATCTGAGCCGGGCGATCGTTCCGCCGCAGGACATTGCCGACGGCCGCGTCCGGATCCAGGTGATCGAAGGCGCGATCGTGCAAGTCGAGCTGAAAGGCGATGGCGCCGAGCAGTTCGGCGTACGACCGATGCTCGGGCCCGTCCTGGCCGAGCAGCCGTCGCGCCTGGCGACGCTCGAGCGCCAACTCTTCCTCGTCAGCGGCAGGCCAGGCGTCCGGATCACTGACACTGCACTGGAAGAGATTGGCGGCGCGACCGGCCGCTTCCGCCTCATCGTCTACTTGAAGACCTGGCACGTCTTTTCGTCGTTCGGTCTGGACAATCTGGGCTCGTCCTCGGTCGGTCCCTGGCAGTCCTATGCAACCGGCGCGTTCAACTCCTACCTCACGCCCGGTGACACGCTGGCGGTCAACCTGTCGACCATCGCCAACGATCCTCGCGAGCTCGGCTTTGCGCGGTTGTCCTATGACGCGCCCGTCGGCGTCGATGGCGTACGCCTCGGTGCCTCCGTCCTCTACAGCGCGGTGCGGCCGGGCGATGCCCGCCGCCTCGTCAGCGACATCACCACGACCGAGGCTTTCGAGGTGCGCGCCAGCACCGTGCCCTTCATGTCGCAATCCTCGGGGCTGACGCTCACCGCCGCCGGGACCTTCAGCAACGTGTCCGAGCATGACATGTACGGTCCCTGGTACAACGACCACATCAGGACCGCGAGCCTGACCGCCGACTACCGGCTCCAGGATCGCTTCGGCGGCACCAATTTCGCGACGCTGACCTATCGCCAGGGCCTCGACATCTTTGGCGCCTCGCATTTCGACGACGATCTACTGTCGCGCGATGGCGCCTCGTCGAATTTCTCGGTGCTGAACGTCTGGTTCACGCGCTATCAGACACTCAACGACGCCTGGTCGCTCAAACTCTCGGCCGCGAGCCAGACCGCATCGCGGCCGCTGTTCACCTCGCAGCAATTCTATCTCGGCGGCGCGGCTTTTGGCCGGGGCTATGGTGCAGCCGAGATCAGCGGCGACAATGGTCTTGCCGGCTCGCTCGAGCTGCGCTTCGATCAGAAGCTCAATTTCCGCTACTGGACCGGCTATCAGCTCTACGCCTTCGGCGACGCCGGCGCTGTCTGGAACGACGGGTACCGTCTGAGCGACGGCCTGTCGCTGACCTCCGCTGGAGCCGGGGTGCGGTTCTTCCTGCCGGACGAACTCCAGCTCGATCTCGGCGTGGCCGTCCCCTTGAGCTATCGGGCGCCGGACAACGAGCGCCGCAGCCCACGCTTCCTCTTCACGTTGTCGAGCGCGTTCCGGCTCTGCCCCGAACGCGGCAGGGGCGGCTGCCTCTAGCCGCGCGGCCTTGGCCGCTGCAGGGCCCGATACACCGCATTTGCGGCCTTGCGCACAGACTTGCCTAAATTTAATCCCCTAACCTGCTCACGATCGCTCGATTGGGGGGCTTCCAATGACCATGTTCAGCCTAAAGTGATTTGAGACGGGACCATGAAAAGGGTGTTTGCAATCCTGGTTTTTCTCTGCGTCCTCGGCGTCGGCCAGTATTTTGTCGTCAGCCGGTTCGCGATCCGCCATGAGATTTTGACTCTGTTCGATGCCTCGCGGCAGCGCCCGATCTCGGTCGAAATCGCGGTGCGGCGCGACTACGAGACCAAGGCCAATCTCGGCCTATGGAAGCTGCCGCTCGCCATCATCAGCAACGGCAACACCGTCAAGGCCACCGAGTATTCCTTTCTCGCCAACGTGCTCGCTGCGCGCGGCTATCTGGTTGCCAGCATCCAGCAGGACCTGCCGAGCGATCCGCCACTGATGACCCATGTCGGCCAGCAATATGTCGGCCGGCGCGAAGTCTATATCCGCTGCGAGGCCAACATCCTTTTCACCCTGGCCGAACTGAAGAGGCGACAGGAGAACGCCGACTACGACCACGTCACCCTCGTCGGTCATTCCAATGGCGGCGACGTCTCCATGTATGTCGCCCATCAGCATCCGGAACTGGTGTCGAAGGTGATCACGCTCGACAATTTGCGGGTCCCTTTCGTGGTCAGCGACAACATGAAGATCCTGTCGTTTCGCTCCAAGGATCCGCATTTCCAGACCGATCCCGGCGTGCTGCCGACGCCCGAAGAGGCCAAGGCGCGCGGTATCGATATCGTCCACACCGGTGCGCAGCACACCGAGATGAGTGATCGCGGTCCCGATGCGGTCAAGGAGAAGATCCAGGCGACGCTCGACCGCTTCCTGCGTGACAGCGCCAGCAGCGCACTCGCGCCGGCCGATACGAGAAGCCCCATGATCATGAACCCCGGCGACTATTAGCCCGGAGCGCTTTGCGGCAGATCAAGGAGGCTCCGGAACTGCTGCGATAAACAGGACCCTGCAATCTCCCGGAGAGAAACTTGTCGCAGTATATCGAACGCCTTGATATGAAAAGTCTTGGCCTGCCTGCAGCAAGGACGCCGGGATTCGCGCGGCATCTCTATCGTTCGACCCGCAGGCTGCTGCGATCGATTATCGCCCGCATCGATCTGTCGCAATTTCCGGGGTCGTGCTGCGGGTGAACCCCGCAGTTGCAAGCCAATACATGAGGGATGCCGTATGCGTCAGCATTTGAGACGAATTTGCCTGTTGCTTGCCGTGGCCTCGAGCTTCGGCATGTCGTCCGCCCTCGCCGCCGATGCTGATCACGGCGCCGATCTCGCCAAACGCTGGTGCGCAAGCTGCCATGTCGTGGCGAACGGCCAAGCCACGGCGAGCGCCGACGTTCCCTCTTTTGCCTCGGTTGCACGCAAGCCGGATTTCAGTCCGGAGAGGCTCGCCTTCTTCCTTCTCGATCCGCATCCGAAGATGCCGAATTTTCCCTTGAGCCGGACCGAAGCCGGCGACATCGCAGCCTACATCGGATCACTGCGTTAGCAGTGTGCCTATCGGGGGCGACATATGCCCCAAATGCAAATCCCTGCCGGAGGACCGACAGGGATCAGCAGAAAGGATGATGGACGGCGAATGAAGTCCATTCGGTGGCCCATCATGGACCTACGCTAGCAACGAAGTGCGGATCTCCACGCCACGCAAGATCAATTTGTGGGCACACAGCGTCAGCAGCGGAAATCAGGACTTCCCCTTGCCTGACTGCATCAAACTGCCGGTCATCTGGCGCATGTGATCCCCGGCACTGGTGAACTGGCTGCGCAGGAAGTCGGACTGGATTCGCATTGCTTCCTGAAGGTCGGTGGCATGCACGAGCTTGCGCGCGTGCTCGAACGCCGACTTCATGTTCTGCTCGGTGAACACGAGCGCCTGCTTCGAGACCTCCGTGCCCGCTCCGGGAACCGACGTCATCGACTTGGTCGCGGCTTCGAAAAACATGCCGAATGCCTTTTCCGCCTGGTCAATCGTCTTCTCGGCCAAGTCGCGCAGTTCGGCTGGAACTTCGATCTTCGGTTCGATCATGGTCGCACTCCTCCCCTTTTTCCAACTGAATACCACACTTGCGGGATCCCGTTCCAGCGGCCAGCCCAGAGGATACCGGGGGAACAAGCTTCGCCCCGCGGCCGGATTTGGCAAGAAAACGAAGGAGAACGCGCAAGGCCTGCGCGCGGCCCGGGTCAGAACAGGGGATGCTCGGGGAGCGTTTCTTCGCTGGCGAGGTCTTCGACGAGCTTGATGACCTCGAAACGCTGTCGCGGCGCGAGCTTCAGGAAAGCGCGGAGCAAGCGCAGACTTTCGACCGTGCTGCTTGCAGGCGCGCCGAGCTTGAGGTGCAGTTCAGCCGCGAAATTGAGGTTCTTCATCTCGCACCTATGACAAGCATCGGTCTTCCTGATCAGACATAGGAGGCCCTCTCGAACCCGAACACCATGACCGGCCGCCATGATGAGGACAAACCTCTCGGCCCGGGCACCCGGCGGGCCAGCACACTGAACGACATCTCCAGACGGACAGGCCCAACCGAATAGGTTGCAACTATGTCAAGGAACAACCCTTCCGGCAAGCCCAAGCGTCGCTGCAGCGATGCTTCGTTTGCATCGCACCACGGCAATTCCGGATAACAGGAATATGGACTGCCGTCACCCGCCTGCGTCAAGAAGCGGCATCACCCACGCATGCAGCCTCGATCGATGTCAACCGGCTTGGCGTTTCGGCGTGTTTCCGCTGTGAACGGAGATTGGCAAACGCAGATTAAAGTTTCTTCAGAGTATACACGTAATTGTTGAGTCCAACCTCGGCGGTTGTGTCGTCGACGAAATGAACGTCGATCTCGCAGCCGGTCTCCAGGGTCCTGATCCGGGCGCCGGAGAGACCGAGCGAGGTGGCAAGTGCCTTCGGGTCGGCTTTCTTGTCGGTACGCCGCATCTCGTCGAATGCCCCCTGGAAGATCATGTCGGGACCATAGTCCGTCACCTTGTACTGCGGCTTTGTGCAGGCAAAGGGACGTGGCCCCGAGATCTCTCCCGCCTTGAAGACAACCGCCTTGCCCATCAACCGTGCCCGCTCGGCGTCGTCAGGCTTGCGGTGCGGATCGGCCCACGGCGCGACCGTGGCAGCCGTGAAGGTCCAGCGGCCGATGTAGAAGGGATCGGCCGCCGCAGCCGAGCCCGCCCAACCAAGCGACACGAGAAACCAAACCGTGCCGGTGAATTTCATCTGATGCTCCCCGCTCTACTCGACTTGGACGCGGCTCTTCGCATCGGGGTTCATCGCTCCCGATATGTGTCCACCCGTGAACCGTCGGTCGAGGTCGAACGACCAAGCGGTTGCGACACGGCCACGCAGACCACGGGCGCCATGGCTGACGGACTCTGCGACTCGGGCGCGCCTCAGCACCAAAGGACGACGGCATGCTTTCACGCTGCGATCTCATCAAGGGCGCCGCGGTCGCGCTTCTCACACTCTCGATACAAGGCGCATGGGCGCAGGAGACAAGGATGAACCTGTTCAAGATCGTCACCATCAAGGACGAAATCGTCGTCGGACTGTCGGCAGAGGAGCTTCAGGCGCTCGGCGGCAACGATGCGAGCGCGGTTGCTCACGCGCTCGCCCAGAAGGGCGATCTCACGGTCTGGCAATACAACGTGCATCGCGGCCCGAACGGCGAAATGCAGCAGACGCCGACCGCCAAGATCGGGCTTCTGGCCAACGCCTCACTCCGTGTCGAGCCTTATACAACGCCTTACCAGATCGTGCCGCACCCGTAAGCAGCGAATCGGCGCGCCGGCGGCCGGGACCGCTGGCGCGCCGCCATCATCGGCGCCGCTCCGCGCGCTGAGTCATCCCCTTCGTTGCAAAACCGTAGACCAGCGCCAGCCGGTCAAGGCATTCGCGAAAGCGGCGCGCAAAATAGTCGTTCCAGCGCTGGGTCCGGACGGCGCGGCGCTGCCCGATCTGATCCATGGTCAGCCCAAGCACCAGCACGTCGTGCACCAGCGCGGCGCCGTCGGTGCCGAGCTCGCGCTCGACCCGGTTCAGGCGCAGCACTGCCTGCCGCTGGCTCTCGGTGACAGGCTCGCGCGAGCGCGCGCCATCGACATATTCGCGGGTCGGGTCCACCGCCTGGGGCCCGCGCTCCGCCGTCTCCCAATCGTTCTGGAAGGCGCGTCCGCCGCGATATTGTGCCTCGTCGATCTGGTGATGCGCGTGCAGCCGCCCGAGCGGATCGCCGCGGACCGACCGGATCGCCACGATCTTCTCACCGGGATCGAGTGCCAGCGGATTGTCGACCTCGACCTCCGCCACCTCGGCATTGAACGGGACCTCGCGCGACCGTCGGTCGTAGATTTCAGCCAACCTGTAGGATTTGTTGCGTCGGGCACGTGCCACTCGGATACTCCTTGCAAAATTGACGATTGCAGATCGACGATTGAACGGCTGGCAGCCTCCTCAGGCCGCCGAGACCAGCCTCAGCACGACGGGACCGCTGGCACGGACTGCCGCGGCTCCATGTCTGCGGGTCAGGCCGGCATGCGGCGTGCAGTAGCTGGACCCCGGCTGGCGCGGATGGCCGCAGAACGCGATCTCCTCGCCGTCCTTGTCGCCGCCATAGGGGTAGCGGCAGTCGCCCGGCGCGAGTTCGACCAGAGGAATCAGGCGCGGCTGGACGCCGACACAGCGCAACTTGACCGGCGCGGCGGGCTTCATTGCGGACTTCGGCGGCGCGTTCAGGTTCGGCAACACCGATTGTCGCGGCGAAATCGGACCGGCCTGCCCCGGCGAAGACGGCACGATCGACGGGCTCGGCATCCACGCCGGCACAATGAGCCCCAGCCGCTTGGCTCGGCCGATCACCGCACCGCGCGAGTAAGCCGTTCCAAATCTTGCGTTAATCTCCCGTCCTATCTCCGCATAGGACAATCCCTTGAGAAAATAGTCACGAAGCGCGTCGGAATGCTCCGACGACCAATGGCCCGGTTCCATGCTGCTGTCCTGTGATGCGCCTCCACCGGTCGCAGGACCGGGAGGCGAAACGCACATTCCGGTATTCCGAAGAACATGTCAAGCAACAATTCTGATATTCATAATTGCAACAATTCCGAATTTCGGATTACAAGAGGCAAGACGATGAGCATTCGAGGGAATCACCATGTTGGACGTTGCGATGATCGAGCGGGGCCTGGAGAAGACGGGCAAGAGCAAGGGCGGACTGGCTGCGGCCATGGGTGTGCGGCCCGGCGCGGTGTCGGAGATCCTCGGCGGCGAGCGACTGGTAAAGGCGTCCGAGATCATTCCGATTATGGAATATCTTGAGCTCAACCTTGCGCCGATCATGGGCCGGGTGGGCGCCGGCGCCGTGATCGAGCCGGATTATGAACAGGTCCCTCCGGAAGGTCTCGGCGAGATTGCGCTGCCCTTCCCGATCATGGAAGAGACAGTGGCCTTCGAGATCGTGGGCGATTCGATGCTGCCCAAATACGAGAGCGGCGACGTGATCGTGGTCTACAAGGACCAGCGCCATCCGCTGTCGAGTTTCTACGGTGAAGAGGCCGCGGTTCGCCTCAAGACCGGCGAGCGCTATTTGAAGACCATCGAGCGGGGCAAGTCCCCCTCCGTCGTCAATCTCACCAGCTTCAACGCCAAGCCGATCGTCGGCGTGAAACTCGAGTGGGTGGGGGAGATCTGCCTGTCCATGCCCAAGGGCCAACTCGAGAGGCTGCGCGCCAAATCGGCCCGCCCCCGCAAAAAGGGCAAGTAGACCGCCGATTTCCGATTTTTGGAAGTTGACCTTGACTTAATTCCGTTTTTCGGAAATACTTTGCCGCGCCTCGGCCGTTGGGGCGCGGCAGAGATGTTTCCATGCAGTATTTCGTTGTGATGATCGACTACGGGCGGCGCGGCCGCGAAGCAGTCGTCGACCCCGAAGTCACGCGACGCCAGGTGATCTCCCGCGTCGCCTCGGGTGAATATCAGAACATCTCGTTCATTCACGAGATCGCAGAAAATTCTGTTGAGGACGTGACTGAAGCCATCCTGACCGAGGCCGCCCTCCCCCAAGTCCCGCCTGAAGATGTCGACCTCCAGGCAATCCGCCTCGACCACGCCCGCGACCTGCGCAAGCACGAGCGGACGTGACGCAGGCCTTTGCTGACCTGCGCCACTCGCCAGTCGAGGACTAGACCGTGAGCACGGTCGATCCTGTGGTCTTGCGCGCCGCGAGATCGGCGTGCGCCTTGGCGGCGTCCTTCAGCGGATAGGTCTGGTGCACCTCGATCTTGACCGCGCCGGATTTGACGACGTCGAACAACTCGTTCGCCATCGCGACCAGGGCCTCGCGCTTGGCGGCATAGGTGAACAGCGTCGGCCGGGTGACGTAGAGCGACCCCTTCTGCGCGAGCAGGCCGAGATTGAGCGGCTCGACAGCGCCGGAGGACGCACCAAACAGCGCGGCGACGCCGAGCGGCGCGAGACAGTCCAGTGACTTCAGGAACGTGTCCTTACCGACGGAATCATAGACCACCGGCACCTTCTTGCCGCCCGTGATCTCGTCCACGCGCTTCACGAAATCCTCGCGCGTGTAGATGATGACATGGTCGCAGCCATGCGCCTTGGCAAGCTTGGCCTTCTCGTCGCTGCTGACCGTGCCGATCACGGTCGCGCCGAGATGCTTGGCCCACTGGCTCAGGATCAGGCCGACGCCGCCGGCCGCAGCGTGGAGCAGGATGGTATCCCCGGCCTTCACCCGGTAGGTCTGCCGGATCAGATATTGCGTGGTGAGGCCCTTGAGCATCATTGCCGCCGCAGTCTTGTCATCGACACCGTCAGGCAGCTTCAGGAGCCGATCGGCCGGGATCAGCCGCGCCTCGGAATAGGCTCCGAGCGGCGAAGCACCATAGGCGACGCGATCGCCCGGCTTCAGATCGGCGACGCCGGGCCCGACTTCCTCGACAATGCCCGCCGCCTCGCTGCCGAGACCGCTCGGCAATTGAACCGGATACACACCAGAGCGATTGTAGATGTCGACGAAGTTGAGACCGACGGCCGTGTGGCGAATGCGTGCCTCGCCTGGCCCGGGCTTGCCGACACTGACTTCCTCCCAGACGAGGACTTCAGGACCGCCGGTCTTGTGGAAACGGATGGCATGCGTCACGGGCGTTGCTCCCTTATCGTTGCAGTGATGTCAAAGAACCTGATCGGCCGGAGAAATAGGCATTTGGTCCGCCCGTTACAGTACAGAGACGTAACAAGAATGTCACAGCGAACGACAAACACCTGCCGTTCCGCCTCTGTTCGAAAGAGTTGATGACGGCATCGGTTTGACCGGCAGTAGCCTTAGCGCGGGGTTTGGTGGTCGCCTGCGAAGGAGAGCCGAGATGCCAGCTTATGTACAGCATCATCAGGATATCGAAATCGCGCCTGTGATTTGCCCGACGTGCATGGGGTTCCTGCCGATGTATGTTCGCGAGGTCGAGCCGCATTGGACCCTGGCCAAGATCGACTTCATCTATGAATGCGCCGATTGCGGCGCCGAGGTCCGGCAGACCATTCGCAAGCCGGAGCTGCTGCGGCACTGACTGCGGTCGACGCACCGCTCAAGTATTTGCGTTGAGCGGAA
The DNA here is from genome assembly GCF_008932115.1 of Bradyrhizobium betae. Classification (NCBI taxonomy): domain Bacteria; kingdom Pseudomonadati; phylum Pseudomonadota; class Alphaproteobacteria; order Hyphomicrobiales; family Nitrobacteraceae; genus Bradyrhizobium; species Bradyrhizobium betae. The sequence goes on along the minus strand of NZ_CP044543.1, from coordinate 5,339,703 downwards.
AAAATGCCGCTGACGCGGGTCTGGTCCTTCCCAAACGAGGCTTGTTCTTTGCCGTGAACGCAGGCAGAACAAGCCTCAAGCAAGACCTTTGGGAGCGCCAATTCGTGGCTGAACAGAAGCCCTCGACCGCGATCGAGGCAGTGGAGAGCGGCCTCGCCGCGCAGGGCTACATCGCGAGCCGGCAGATTGCGACCGCGGTCTATTTGTCGCAACAGATCGAGAAGCCGATCCTGGTCGAAGGCCCCGCGGGCGTCGGCAAGACCGAGCTTGCCAAGGCGATTGCCGCCTGGCGCGGCATGAAAATGATCCGCCTGCAGTGCTACGAAGGCCTCGACGAGGCCAAGGCGCTCTACGAGTGGAAATACGCCAAGCAGCTTCTCTACACCCAGATTCTGAAAGACAAGCTTGGCGAAGTGCTCGGCGGCGCGCAGACGCTGCACGCAGCGCTCGGCCAGCTTCATGATTTCGGCGACGTGTTCTTCTCAAAGGAGTTCGTCGAGCCACGGCCACTGCTCCAGGCGCTGGAGCAGCCGGGCGGCTGCGTGCTGCTGATCGACGAAATCGACAAGTCGGACGCCGAATTCGAATCGTTGTTGCTCGAGATCCTGTCCGACTTCCAGGTCACGATCCCCGAGCTCGGCACCGTCTCGGCAATCACGCCGCCCACCGTGATCCTGACCTCGAACAGCGAACGTGACCTCGGCGACGCCTTGAAGCGGCGCTGCCTGCATCTGCATATCGGCTTCCCCGAGCAGCGGCTGGAAGAACGTATCGTAGAGAGCCGCGTGCCCGGCATTTCGCAGACACTGCGCCGGCAGATGGTCGGCTTCATCCACGAAATCCGCTCACTCGATCTGAAGAAGCTGCCCTCTGTCAGCGAGACCATCGACTGGGCGCGCGTGCTGGTGCTGTTGCAAGCTTCCGAGCTCGACACCGAGATCGTCAAGGACACGCTCAATGTGCTCCTGAAATACGAGGCTGACATCGAGGCGGCTCAACCCCAGATTACGACCTTCATTGCCAAGGCAGCACGATCCAACGTCTTCGGTTGACGCCGATGCGCGAGAACATCCATCGCTTCTTCCGGGCGGCGCGCGGCGCCGGCGTCCACGTCTCGCCCGCCGAAAGCATCGATGCGATGCGCGCGGTCGCTCAGGTCGGCGTGTCCGATCGCGCCATACTGCGCGACACCCTGCTCCTGACGCTCGCCAAATCGCAGGACGAGAAGCTCGCGCTTGGCGACTGCTTTGATCTGTTCTTCAGCCAGCCGGAGCCGCGGCAGGATCAGTCTGAGCCCGATAACGCGGATGCTCAGCCGGATGCGGACGCGTCGTCCCCGTTCGGTGCGACCAGTGAGGCCGGCGAAGGCCAACCGCCCGACGGATTGGGCCCGCTGGCGCAGATGCTGCTGTCGCAGGATCGCAATGCCGTTGCGGCCGCCATCGCCAGCGCCTCCGGCGCAGCCTCCCTGTCCGACATCCGCTATTCCACCCAACGCGGCATCTTTTCCAGCCGCATCCTCGATGCCATGGGCCTGCAGCGCCTGCGCGACGATCTTGACGAACTGACCACGACCAATCCCGCACTGACCGAGCGCCTGCGCGACGCGCTCGACGCTCTTCGCGAGACGGTGCGCGACACCGTCTCGCAGGGGCTCGCACTCTATGCCCGCGAGGAAGCCGAGAACCTCCGCAACGAGATCCTGCGCAACGCGCCGCTCGCCCGCATCGAGCGGCGCCAGGTCGCCGAGATGCGCGCCCTCATCCGCCAGATCGCGCGGCGCCTGCGCGAGCGTTATTCGAAGCCACGCAAGCGCCAGCGCCGCGGCCATCTCGACGTCCGCCGCACGATCCGCCGCAACGCAGCCTGGGGCAGCGTGCCCTTCCTCACTGCGTGGAAGCGCAAGCATCGCGACCGGCCGAGGATCGTGGCAATCTGCGACGTCTCCGGCTCGGTCGCGCAGGTCTCTGACTTCTTCCTGCTCCTGATTCACTCGCTCCACGAGGTGGTCGACGACGTCCACTCCTTCGCCTTCTCCTCGCACCTGATCGAGGTCAGCGAGATCCTGGAGAAGAAGTCGCCGGAAGAGGCGATGGCCGAGATCATGTCCAAGGTCGGCTTCGGCTCGTCGGACTACGGCTCCTCTCTGGTCGATTTCGAGAAGGAGTTCATGAGCACACTGACGCCGCAGACCACGGTGATCGTGCTCGGCGATGCCCGCAGCAACAATCTCGATCCGCGCGCCGACATCCTCCGCCGCATTTCCGAGCGGTCGAAGCGGCTGGTCTGGCTCAATCCCGAAGGACGGCTCGCCTGGGGCTTTGGCGATTCCGAGATGCCGCGTTATGCGACCTTTTGCACCGTCGTACGCCAATGCGCCACCGCGCAGCAGCTCGAGCGCGCGGTATCGGATATCGTGGCGACTTATCAGTAGGCCCGAATCGCGAGCGTCAGCTTCGCGCAGGCTCCGCCCGCGCGACATTGCACTCCCGGAAGTGATAGGCAATTTCGTCGAGTGCACGCTGCTCCCATTCCTGGGCTTGCGCGAGCCAGAAGACGCGGCGCTCGGAATCGAGCGCGGCGCGCTCCCGGCAGAGGGATTCCTGACCGCGAATTTCGACCAGCCTGTTCATGCACTCCACTCCCGCCGTGTGAAGCCACTCCCCGCGAAGAAGCGTAACAGAGATCAGAATCCTGTGCCTCATGATTTCTATGCATGTCGCGACGCAGAATGGGACAGCGATGCTTCCCGTGCAGTGCGGTAGCAAGCGTCTCGACGATCAACAGCAAATCATCAAATAGTGATCGGGGATCCGGACGATAATTGTCCTCAAGCGATCCTTAATCTTGTGACGCAACGGTGTGCGGCAATTTGTGAAGAGATGTTCCAAACAGCTCACCGAATTCCGGACTCATTGTCGTCGCAAGGTCTTCATGCTGCGCCGCTAACAGGGGCGCGCGAACGGCACCATCGCTTGAGGCAACATGAGCAACGACGTCGACTTCGATCTTTCGCCGGACCAGTGGGAAGCACTGCGCAAGCTTCGCAATCCGGTATCGAACGGCCGCCACTCGAAAGCCTATCTGATCGAAGGACTGGTCAAGCTCGGTCTCGTCGTCGTCAGCGATGGCGTGCCTGCGATGACGCCGGCGGGCCGCAAGGTGCTGGTGCGGGGATCGTGCCGGCTACTGGATCTCGTTGCATGACGAGATCGTCCGTGCGCAACGAGTCTGCCCGATCGCCTGAGCGAAAATCCTTTGCGCTGCCAAAGACCCGTCGCGTGGGTTGCCTCAGCCGGCGAGCGTAACGACCAAGGGGCCGTTTCTGGTTGCGATGACGGTGTGTTCGTACTGAACGGTAGGCGCCTCGGGGCTGCTGTACAGCGTCCATGGATCATCGCCATCCTCGGCCCATTCCGCACCAAAGGACAGGAATGGTTCGACGGTAAACACCAGGCCATCGCTCATGATGCGACGCTCGGAGGGATCAGGCCATGTTGCGATCTCCGTCGGCTCCTCATGGAGCGACAACCCGACACCGTGACTGGCGAGATTCCTGACGAGCGTATAGCCGTTCTTCCGCGCAAAGGTCCCGATGGCCTGACCGATGCCGGCAATCGGCCTGCCGGCTCCAACCTGCCGCAGGCCCGTCCACATCGCCCGCCGACCATCCCTGCAAAGACGTTCAATCGAACGGGCCACGGGAGGAACGGCGAACGAGGCCCCCGTATCCGCGAAGAAACCGCTCTTCTCGGCCGAAACGTCGATGTTGACGAGGTCACCACGCTCGATCCGTCGGACACCGGGGATGCCATGAGCGATCTCCTCGTTCACGCTGATGCATGTCGCTCCAGGGAAGTCGTAGGCGAGCTCCGGTGCCGAACGTGCCCCGGAGGCCTCCAGGAGTTTTCGCCCGAATTGGTCGAGTTCAGAGGTGGTCATGCCCGGTTCAAGGGCCTTGCCCATCGCCTCGAGGGTATTGGCGACGATGCGCCCGACCTCTTTCAGGCGGGCGAGATCATCCTCATTCGAGATTGTCATATCGAACCTATCCGAAAAGCCGTGACATAACGCCTCTTGTGCCAACTTACAAACGGGGGGCCGCGCACCGAAATCCCTGGTTCTTACGACATCCTGCATGCATTCCGAACTTGCCGCGACAATCTGGCACGTTAGTTGCTCCTTTCTGACGATCAAGACGTCGTCAGAAACGGGGGAGCTATCATGTCGACCATCGCCGCGGCACCCGCCGCCGAGCCGAAGCCGCTTTACACCTCGCTGTTCGTCCAGGTCCTTGCCGCGCTGATCCTCGGCATCATCCTCGGCATGGTCGTCCCCGACTTTGCCATCAGCCTGAAAATCCTCAGCGACGCCTTCCTGAAGTTGATCTCGATGATCGTGGCACCCATCGTCTTCTGCGTCGTCGTGCATGGCATCGCCGGCGCCGGAGATCTCAAAAAGGTCGGCCGGGTCGGCGTCAAGGCGTTGGTCTATTTCGAGGTGATGACCACGGTGGCCCTGGTGGTAGGTCTCATCCTGGCCTACCTGTTCGGCCCCGGCCATGGCATGAACATCGATCCCTCGACGCTCGATGCCAAGGCGCTCAATACCTATGCCGACAACGCCCACAAGCTCCAGGGTGGCGGCATCGGCTCCTTCCTGCTCAACGTCATCCCGACCACCTCGTTCGATGCGCTGTCGCGCAACGACGTGCTCCAGGTGCTGTTCTTCGCGGTCCTGTTCGGCGTCGGCCTCGCACTGGTCGGCGGCGAGAAGGGCAAGCTCGTCACCTCGATCATCGACGCCGCCTCCACCGTGCTGTTCCGCGTCATGGGGCTCATCGTTCGGATTGCCCCCCTCGGCGTGCTCGGCGCGGTCGCCTACACCGTCGGCAAATACGGCGTCGGCTCACTCAAGCAGCTCGTCTCGCTGGTGGCGCTGTTCTACGTCTCGGTCGGCATCTTCGTGCTGGGCGTGCTCGGCGGTGTGATGGCGCTCGCCGGAATCAACATCCTCAAATTCCTCGCCTACCTGCGCGAGGAGCTGACCATCGTGCTCGCGACCGCCTCCTCCGACGCCGTGCTGCCCCAGATCATGAAAAAGCTGGAGCGGATGGGCGTGAAGGATTCCGTCGTCGGGCTCGTCATCCCGACCGGCTATTCCTTCAACCTCGACGCCTTCTCGATCTATCTGACGCTGGCCGTCGTCTTCATCGCGCAGGCCACCAACACGCCGCTGTCCTTCGGCGATCTCTTGCTGGTGCTCGGCGTTTCCCTGATCACGTCAAAGGGCGCGCATGGCGTTCCGGGCTCGGCGATCGTGATCCTGGCGGCGACGCTGAACGCGGTGCCGAGCATTCCCGCGATCGGCCTTGTGCTTGTGCTCTCGGTCGACTGGTTCATCGGCATGGCCCGCGCGGTCGGCAACCTCACCGGCAATTGCGTGGCGACGGTGGTGGTCGCGGCATGGGAAGGTGACCTCGAACGCGCCAAGGCGGCCAAGGTGCTCGACGGCGGCGAGCTTGTGGACGTGACCGCGGGGTAGCGTCCGCGGATCAGTCATTCCAGCGGAGGAGCGGCGTTCCGTACGCCCTCCTCCACACCGACAGGAAGCGCGGAAACCACGAGTGCGCCACGGCGCCCTTGTAGGCCCAGGTGCGATACTTCAGCCCCTGTTCCGAAATCAGCTCCTGATATCCGCCGTGGACCTCGGTCGCGGTGCGAATGTCTCTCAATATCCCCTGGGCGCAGGCCCGGTAGGTATCGGTTCCTGAAGACTCGTCGTAGTCGAGCATGCGATCCGCGAACTCGACGTTGAACGTCGGCCAGGAGGAACGGCCCTGGTAAGCGGGAGCCGCAATCTTGTGGATCATCTTGTTCCGCGGATTATCAGCGGACACCAGGAAGTGGAACGTGCTGGGGATTCGGAAGCGCGGTTCGGCAATGACCAGATCCGTGGTGGCCGCGAACAGCGCGCGCTCGCCTGCATCGCTCATATCCCAGAAGCCGCGATGCACGCCGACAAAATCCAGCGCAATCGAGGACACCGGTGAGCTCGCCGGGCCATCGAGGGAGTGCCTGATATAGCCGTCCTTGCCGAACAGATGGAGCAGGTCCCTCTTGTACTGCGCAAGCTCGCGCCCGAGTAGCCGCCTCAGCTCGTTCTCATTGACGACTCCAAGCTGCACGCCCCACGTGAACGTCGTGTAGACGCAGGCATTGGTGACGAAACGCCGGCGCTCCGCACGCGTGTCGGTTGCCGCAGAACGGGGCGCGCGGGCGTCGCAAAGCAGACATCCGGCGCCGTCATTGTCGAACGGCTCCAGCTCGCTTGCGAGCTTCAGAATCGCCCGCTTCAGGTCACCGCCGTATTCGGCCAGCAACAAGCGGCCGGCATGCGCGCATTGTGACATCGCCAGATAGGACGACGCCCTCTGCTCGGCAGAGATCATCTGCTGGAGACCGGCCAGAATGCCGAGCAGCGTGTCCGAAGGGCGAGAGAAATAGTTCACGCCGAGATACCGCCCGCGCCCCGCTGGAACGATGGTGGTCGTGACGACGTCGGCGCGAACCGCCTCCAGCAACAGGCGAACGCTCTTTTCGAGCAGGCGCACTCGCCGGACCGCGTCCTGCGAGTCCATGATGGTCTCGGGGTCGAGGACATCAGGGTAGAACCAGGCGAAGTCACGCGGGTAATAGGCGGAGGCATGCGGCGCGCCGGTGACGAGGAACGCCTCGGCCACCGAAAACGCGCTATCCATCGAGTGCCGATAGAGGTCCTCGATGGCCGAAAACGAATGATGCGACTTTCGCAGGAACCGGTCGCCGAGAAAATTGACCGCCTGAAGGGCATTGGCGACGAAGGTCGCCGCCGCGCCTTGATAAAATCGGTTCGCACGATGTGACGGCAAGGAAATATCGCTGCTCATATACGCCTGGTCTTCAGTGATTCCGGCGCTGGCCGGTCACCATTTCAAGCATGACTGATTCGTGTCTCGCCCCGATGACATCAGGAACGCGGCAATCAGTTCGTCCCGGCGCGATCCTCCCGCGGCCTGAAATTCTCGATCACGCGCAGCAGCACGCGCGCGCCGGAATCGGCATCCACGAGCTCGACATGCTCGTCCGGATGGTGGCTGATGCCGCCGCGGCAGCGGACGAAAATCATGCCGACATCGGCGATGTCGATCATGGCCATGCCGTCATGCCCCGCCCCGCTCGGCAGCTCGAACACGGAGAGGCCTTCCCCGGCAATCGCCCGCGCGATCTGCTCCTTCAGCCAGGGCGCGCAGGGCGCGGTGCGGTTCTCGTGGGTGACGTCGAGCTGGAGCGCCAGTTGCCGGCGCCTGGCGATGGTCTCGATCTGGCGGACGATGTCCGCGACGGCCCGCTTGCGATGCAAGTCGGTCGGCGCGCGCATGTCGATGGTGAACGACACCTCGCCTGGAATGACGTTCGTCGCACCGGGACTCGCCTGGATGTAACCAACGGTACCGACCAGCCCGCTCTCGTCGGTGCGGCAGAACTGCTCGATCGCACCGATGCACTCGGCTGCGCCCGCGAGCGCATCCCGGCGCAGCGCCATCGGCACGGTGCCGGCGTGACCGGCCATGCCGGTCAGCCGTGCGGCAAGCCGTGTCGCGCCCGCTATGGCGGTGACGACGCCGACGGGCAAATTCTGCGCTTCCAGAACCGGCCCCTGCTCGATGTGCAGTTCCAGATAGCCAAGCAGCTCGCGCCGGGCCCGCGCAGCCGCCCCGATGTGATCCGGGTCGAGGCCAAATGTGACGAGCGCATCGCGCATCGCCACGCCGTCGCGATCCCGTGTGTTCAGGACGCTCTCGTCAAAGGTGCCAGCCACCGCGCGGCTCCCGAGCAGGGTCGAGGCGAAACGTACCCCCTCCTCATCGGCGAAGCCGACGACCTCGATCGCAAACGGCAGGCGCTTGCCCCGGCGATTGATATCCGCGACGCAGGAGATCGCGGTGATCACGCCGAGCGGCCCATCCCATTTGCCCGCATCGCGCACGGTGTCGTAGTGCGAGCCGAGCATCAGGCAGGGCGCGCCGGGCCGCTCGCCCTCGTAGCGGCCGCAGACATTGCCGATCGCATCGAGATGCGCGTTCATGCCGGCCTCGCGCATCCAGATCAGAATGAGGTCGGCGGCCTTGCGCAGCTCCTTGCTGAGATAGATGCGGGTGAGCTTTTCGGAATCTTCCGAAATCGCGCCGAGCTCGTTGATCCGACGCACGATCTCCTTGCCGAGCAATGCATCCTGAACGGCGTTGGCAGCACCCATCTCGGCGAGCTTTCCATCTCTTGAGACCGCGGCAGCAGGCGGTCCTGGCGATAATCAATACAAGTTCGGTGCCAGCGGAAATGACGCCGCGGCCCCGTCCGGGCAAGCGCGTGGTTAGCATGAATGCGCCTTGCCGGCCGACCATCCGAGGTGGGTCATACACATGCGAGCGTAGGTCAGGGGTGACCAACTCAATTGCATACAATAATGCAATAGTGATTAAATTTTAATCTGATGATTTCCTCATCAAGATTTTCAATGTTCGGCATGGTCGCGGCAACTGGCGCGCGCATCCTCACTGCGGTCGACTTCCGCACCAACCGCTACAATCTCTTCATCGTCGCGATCTCGATCGGCTTCGGCCTGATTCCGCTCGCCGCACCCGGCTTCTTCCGGAACCTGCCGCACGATCTCCAGCCGCTGCTGGAGTCCGGCATCCTGCTCTGCGCGGTGGTCTCGGTACTGCTCAATGCCTTCTTCAACGGCCTGAGCGGCGGTGCCGCGGCCGAGGCGGATGCCGCTGCGGTCGCCTCATCCGCGCAACATGTCTAGCTGCCGCGATAGGTAGAATAGCTCCACGGCGTGACCAGCAGCGGCACGTGGTAATGATTTTCCGGCTCACTGATCGCAAATCGCAAGGGGATCTCGTCGAGGAACGGCGGGTCTGACAGCGGCACGTTGCGCTCGGCGTAATATCTGGCGACGCTGAAGCGCAGCTCGTAGCGGCCGATCGGCAGCGGCCGGCCGCTAATCAGCGGCTGATCGGTACGGCCGTCCGCATTCGTCACGGCGCGTGCGATCACACGGCTCTCGCCGAGCCTCGCGAGCTCGATCAGCTCGACCGGAATGCCGGGCGCGGGCTTGCCGGCGTGATTGTCCAGCACGTGGGTCGAGAGCCGGCCGTGCACTTTCAGCTTGTCATTGGCACTGACGAGCTGATCGAGCCGCAGCGCCGAGATGCGGCCGATCTCCTCGATCGCGCGGCGCGTCTCGGTCTTGCTGATATTGCGCAGCCGCGTCTCGAAATCGCGCAGCACCGAATCCCTGGTGTGGCGGCGCACGCAGACGATATAGGGGAAGCCGAACTTGTCGCGATAGGCGTTGTTGACGCGCTCGAACGCGGCATATTCGGCGTCCGAGAGCCGGTCGAGGCCGGCGCTGTTCTGCTCGTCGGTGGATTCCGCCGTGAGCCCCGCCGCGCGCTGGGTCTTGTTGGCGAGATCGGGATGCGCGCGAAGCAGCGCGAGCTGCGCGTCGGGCTCGGCACCTTTGATCGCCGCCTTGACTGCGTCGAGCAAGGCATTGATGCCGGTGAACGGGCGACGCGTCGCGACCTGCTGAGCGATCCAGGGCGAGTATTCGACCACGTTTTCGAGCACCGCGACAAAATCATCCGTGCTTGCAGCGTTGAGATCGGCGAGCGAAATTTGCGGCATCGTCCTCATCCGATCTCGAACGCGTCGGCGGCAAGACCCGCGTGCTTGTCGTGCCAGTGCTGCGCGATCTGGAGCCGCGTCGGCACCCAGACACGCTCTTGCTTGCCGATGTAGTCGAGGAAGCGGATCAGCCCCGCTGCGCGGCCGGGACGTCCGGCGAGACGGCAGTGCAGCCCCACCGACATCATCTTGGGCGCGGTCCGTCCTTCCGCATAGAGCACGTCGAAGGCATCCTTCAGATAGGTGAAGAACTGCTCGCCTTCGGCAAAGCCCTGCGGGTTGATGAAGCGCATGTCGTTGGCATCGAGCGTATAGGGAATGACGAGCTGCTTGCCCTTCGCGCCCTTGATCCAATACGGCAGATCATCGGCATAGGAGTCGCAGAGATAGAGGAAGCCGCCCTCTTGCATCAGGAGACGGTTGGTGTTGATCGAGGAGCGCCCGGTGTACCAGCCGAGCGGCCGCGAACCGGTCGCCTCGATGTGGACGCGGATCGACTCGGCGATCTCGGCGCGCTCCTGCGCCTCGGTCATGTCCTTGTGCTCGATCCATTTCAGGCTGTGGCTGGCAATGTCCCAGCCGGACTCGTTCATCGCAGCGACGATCTCGGGATTGCGCTTCAACGCTGTGGCGACGCCGAACACGGTGGTCGGCCACCTCCGCTCGTCGAACATACGCCACAGCCGCCAGAAGCCGGCGCGCGAGCCATATTCGAACATCGACTCGATATTGGCGTGGCGCTGGCCCGGCCAGGGCTGCGCGCCGAGCACGTCGGACAGGAAGGCTTCGGAGGCGCGATCGCCGTGCAGGATGTTGTTCTCGCCGCCTTCCTCGAAATTGACGACGAACTGCACCGCGACCCGCGCATCACCGGGCCATTGCGGATGCGGCGGGTTGCGGCCGTAACCGCGGAGATCGCGCGGGTAGCGGGCGTCAGTCACTCAGACTTCCTCGAAGCGGATCGGCAGAGCGCCCTTCCACAGCACGCTCTTGCCGAGGGTTGCGAGATTCTCCAGACCCGAGGTCAGCGTGATGAAATGGTTGCCGGCGAGCTGGCCCATCTTGCTGGCGAAATGCACGCCGCCATAGGCCATCAGGATCTCGGTCTCGCTGATGCCGCCGGGATAGAGGATGATCTGGCCGGGCGCGGGATAGCTGGTGTGGTTCTCGTAGCCGACGCCGAAATCGAGATCGCCGAGCGGCATCCACACACCCTCGCCGCTCCAGCGCACATGGATGATGTGGCTTTCGAACGGCAGCGCCTTGCGGAACGCGGCGACGGTCTTGGGCGCGAGCTGCTCCTCGAAGCGAGCATCGAAGGTGAAATCACCGGTGCGGATAACGAGCTTGCTCATCTCATCTCTCTGGATCGGAGGCCAAAGGCCCCACGGGGAATTTTCAAGCAAAGAGCATTCCAGAGGGCTTGGCGCAAGTGGCGCGGCAAGTCACCTCACGTCACCTGCGGTCGTAGGACCAGCCGAAAATGCCGCTCCGGCGCGTCTCCGGCTCGGACTCGGCGGCAGGCTGCGGCGCCTCCTTCAATTCCGCCTGCGGCGGTGGCAGCGGCGGCGCCGGCAGGTTCTCGCATTTCATGGAATAGACCAGCTTGCCGTCCGCGGTCCGCCCGATCGGGGCGCAGGGGTCCGGATGCGCCGCCGAGGTCTTTGGCGTGAGCTTGACCTGCGCCATGGCCGGCGATGCGATCAGGAGAAAGATCAGCAGATATTTCGACATCGTTGTCGCCTAAGGCCTCAATTGCACCCATTGAACCGGATTGCGCCGGTCGAGTCCATCGGGCCTGCTCGAACGATTGTCGAATATTTAGCCGAGACCGAAAAATTCGCCGAGCCTCGAAGGATGCACGGCCGAGGATGCAGCTGGGCTGTCGCCCTTCGAGGGCCGCTGAAGAAGCGGCCGCCCCCAGCGACAACCGCTTCGCGGTTGCGCGGGGGTGACGGTGATGGAGTGGCGCACACTCGCTCAACATCGTCATTGCGAGCGTAGCGAAGCAATCCAGAATCCCTCCGCGGAAAGACTCTGGATTGCTTCGCTGCGCTCGCAATGACGGAGTATGACGCAGTGGCGTCGCTCTTTTGGTTCGCACTTTGAATTGCAGACACACCTTCGCAGCCTCGCGGCGCATTTCGCCCGAGTTTTGCTTGGTCGCTCCACCCTCTTGTCCAAGAGGGCGCAGGGAAGACCGGGTGCCGACAGGCACCCGCGGTCCGCTGCGCGAAAAGCACACGCAGGAAAACCGCACAGCAGCATACAGGTGTCGCCGATCACTCGGCCTTCCCTGCGCGATGGTCGGACGGCTTATGCCGTGCTCTCCCGGGAGCCGAACTTCCTTCTGGCCTCCCTCGCCCCCGCGAATTGACGATGCCGTCCGCCCGGTTGGGCTCGCGCGCATCTCCGCAGATGGCTTGACCGTAGCAACGACGGCCAGGACCACACGGTTTTGCCGTACGCTTCGGCGCCGCTCGTCCGCACGTGGCCGCGGGCTCACAGGGACTACCCGCCCTGCCCGGACCTCTCGCGCACGACGCTGCCGCGTCCACCGCAGGCCCGGCTCGCATATCGTGACGACGTACGATCGCCCCTCAAGGATGAGCCGGGATGGGCGCTACATACGCCATTTCCGAATTTCGGTAAAGTGGAATATTTTCGGCGGAAGGGGTTGACTGCCTTGGCAGGTGTTTTGCCCGTCGGGTCGCAAGGGCTCGTAGCCCGGATGCAGGCGCAATCCGGGCTACGGGGCGTTCCTGCGCGTCAATAGCGCGGATCGCCGTAGACGCGCGGGTCACGATAGCCTCCGCCGCCGTAGTAAGGCTGCCGGTAGTAGGGGGCCGGTGCGTAGGCGGGACCACCATAGTACCCGGGGCCGCGATCATAATAGTACTGGTTCTCGTAATACTCGCGGCGGCGGCTTTCGGCGATCGCTCCGATCGCGAGGCCCGTCGCCGCGCCCATGATGGCAAGGGCCGCACCGTTCGGACCGCGGCGATAATAGCGGCGACGTTTGGCGGCGCTGAAGTCGGTGGCGTCGGACGCGGCCTGACCGGCGACGGCCGCCTTCGCTGGCGTGCCGGACGACGCTGCCGCGGACGGCGCGGCGGAGGCCGTGAACAGGGCGAGGCTTGCGAACGCGGCCATCACGGTCTTGCGGCCGGACGCGGAAATCATCGGTCTAGCACTCATCTTGACCTTCCTCTGTTCTCGCCCAAAGCGACAAATTCAAACGATATGAAACGAGCAAACCACCGAAATGGTTCCATGATCGCGGCAATCTGCCACGTTTGAACGATAGTAAACCGAACTTCCAGATCGAGCTTGCGCCACACAACCTGAGCGGATAATGAACAGCCGCGCCGTTTTTCGGTTGTCGTAAGCGTTTACGTGAACCAACGCATCAACCGACGTCGTCGGGATCGATGCACTTTCAAGGTTCACCGTGACTGACGCGTACTTTTTCTTAAGCGAAATCAGATGATTGCGGTTCGCAAACTGCCGGCGCGCTACGCGCCGATCGTGATGCCATTTGTGCTGTCCATCCTCATGACGGCCGTGGTGTCGGTCATTTCCACGCTTCGGAGCCTCGGCGCAACGCCGGCGTTCCTGGCCACTTGGCCGGGCGCTTGGACGCTGTCATGGCTCGTCGCTTTTCCAACCCTGCTGATGGTGCTACCACTGGTCCGTCGGATCGTCGCCTGCGTCGTCGCCTCCCCGTCTCAGCCAGGGCGATAGCTGCGCAGGGACGGCGGCGCGCGCTTCAGGACAGCGCCCCCAGCACGCCGCGCGTGGCCTTGTCGATCTCCTCGACGTAGCGGCGGCGGGCGAAGGTCTCGGTGAGGAAGCCGACGACCTTGCGGCTGTCGGTGGAATCGACCACCGCCAGCATCTCGGCTTCCGCCTCGTCGAACACCGCCATCGCCGACTTCACGTTCATCTCCGGGATCAGCACGATCTCGGTCAGGCGGGCGAGCTCGATCACCTGGATATCGTCGGCGATGCTGTCGAGATCGCCGGAGAACAGGTCGGGCAGCAGGACGAGACCGACATATTCGTCGGCATTGTTGACGATCACGATTCCGGGCCGCGAGCCCAGCGCGAATTCGCGGCGGACCGCGGCGATCGTCGTGGTCGACGGCACCTTGCCGACGTCGGAGCGCATCAGCCGCTCGACGGTGAGGTTGCGCAGCCAGCCGACGTCGTTGGCGCTGCGGATGGTCTCGCCGCGCAGATGCAGGCGCCAGGTCGAGAAGGAATGGCCGAACATAAAGCGGACGCAGATCGAGGTGACGATGCAGCCCGCCAGCACCACGGCGGTGACATCGACATTGCGGGTCATCTCGAGCACGAGGAACGACATGGTCAGCGGGCCGCCGACGATGGCGACGCCGAGCGTCGCCATGCCCGTCAGCATCGCGACCAGCGGATCGATGACGAAGTTCGGGCTGATCAGCAACAGCACCGCGGCAAAGAACTTTCCGATCAGGCTGCCGACGAACAGCGAGGCGAAGAACAGACCGCCGCGAAATCCCGAGGCGAGCGAGATCAGGCAGGCCGTCACCTTCAGGGCGATGATCAGCGCAATGAGGCCGATCGTCATGTCGTGAAACAGATCGAGCACCATGGCGCCATGGCCGGCCGCCAGCACCTGCGGCGTGACAATGGCAAAGCCGCCGACGACGAGGCCGCCGATCGCCGGGCGCAGCCAGACCGGCAGCCAGGCGAACAGCCGTTCGAACATCGAGGACGACCGCATCACGGCGATGCCGACGCCGCTGGTGACGAGCGCGAGCCCGATCAGCGCCAGATATTGCTCGACGCCGACAGCGCTGACCTTGGGTATCTCAAGGGAATATGGCGCGCCGCCAAGCCATTGCGCGGTCAGCGCGCCCGCGAGCGAGGCGGCCAGGATCGGCGCGGCGCTGCCGACCGAATAGACGCCGACGATCAGCTCGCAGGCGTAGAAGGCGCCGGTGATCGGCGCACCGAAGGCTGCGGCGATCGCGGCGGCTGCGCCGCAGCCGACGATCAGGCGCAGATCGTTGCGGCGCAGATTGAAGAACTTGCCGAACAGCGAGGCGATGCCCGAACCGATCTGGGTATAGCCGGCCTCGAGGCCGACCGAGGCACCGCAACCGTTGGAGATCAGCGTCTGGCTCGACACCACCACGCTGTCGCGCATCGACAGATTGCCGCCGCGCAACGCGTTGGCTTCGATCGGGTCGACCGCGTTCGATATCTTCAGCCGCCGCCGCCACCATTCCATGACGCCAAGCGAGAGACCGCCGAGCGCGGGCGCAATCAGCGCCGCCCAGGGACTCACACGGGCATTGGCCGACAGGCGCACGTCGACGGGAATGCCGTAGATCACCATGTGGGCGATCTGCGCGATCTCGGCCATCAGCGTCACGATGGCGCCGGCCAGCGTGCCGATCACGAGCGCCAGCGGGATCAGGTAGAACTCGTTGCTGCGCAGAAGCGCGCGCAGCCGAACCATGACGCGGTTCGATCCCTTGCCGTCGACGATATGCCTGAGGCGCACCAACACCGTCTGCCCGTCCTACCCTTCCGACAGGCCGTAGCCGGCCATGCGCTGGCGGACCCGTTCGATCTCGTCACTGGGAAGCAGCGGCGGCGTCCCGATCTGGAGACAGCCATGATATTGCCGCGCCAGCGTCTCGACCTCGACGGCGAGCCACATCGCCTTGTCGAGCGTCCTGCCGATCGCGATCATGCCGTGGTGGTCGAGCAGGCAGGCAAGCCGCCCCTGCAGCGCCCGCACCGCGTGCCCGGACAGCTCGGCCGTGCCGAAGGTCGCGTAGGGCGCGCAGCGGATGCTGTCGCCGCCCGCGGCCGCGATCATGTAGTGCACGGGCGGAATTTCCATGCCCATGATCGCCAGGATGGTGCAATAGGTCGGATGGGCATGAACGACGGCGTCGACGTCGGCGCGCGACTGCAGGATGTCGCGATGGAAGCGCCATTCGCTCGACGGCTTCTGACCGAGCGTATGCGCGCCGTCCATGGTCATGAACACGATCTGGTCGGGCGTCATGGCCTCATAGGGCACGCTGGTGGGCGTGACCAGCAGCCCGTCCGCATGCCGGACGCTGATATTGCCTGATGTGCCCTGGTTGATGCCGAGCGCGTTCATGCGGCGGCAGGCGTCGATGATGGCCTGTCTCTTTGCGAGTTCGTCCGCTGTCATCGACATCCCGATTTCATCTCGACTTACTGGCGATGGGCGTTTGTTAGACCGGGAGTACGTCAAAGCAATATGGCAGCGCAAGCGAAAGCGGCCCGGATCGGCGGCCGTCTTCCCGGTGGCCCCGCCAAGCCCTGAAATAGAGCGTCAAATCAACAGATTACCGGATTATCACAGATCTACGACAGGCTTGCCCGAACGGCCGCGATCCCGTTGATCACGAACTGCACCGAATAGGCCGCGAGCAGCATGCCGAGCACGCGCGAGAGCACGGCATTGCCGGTCCGCCCGAGGCTGCGCGCGATCAGGTGAGCCGAGACGAAGCAAAGCATGCAGAGCAGGCAGACGGAGACGACGACCGCGATGATGATCGCGAGCCTCGTCCCGTAGCCGGCATCGCCCGTCAGCAGCAGCGTGGTCGCGATCGCGCCGGGGCCCGCCATCATGGGGATGGCCAGGGGGAATACCGCGACGTCGGAGGCATGCTCCGCGGTGGCCTTGTCGGCCTCGCGCGCCTCTCGATGCGGACGGTCGCCGAAGATCATCTGGTAGGACACGCCGAACAGCAGTAGCCCGCCGGCGATCTGGAAGGCGGGAATGCCGATCCCGAGCTGGCGGAGCAGCCAGTTTCCGGCCAGCGCGATCACCACCAGGATCGACGCCCCGATCAGCGGCGCACGCCATGCAATGGTGCGCTTGACCGCGTCGGGCATGCCCCCGGTCGCGGCCAGGAAGGCCGGCGCGAGACCGACGGGATCGATCACCAGCAGCAGCGTCACGAAAGCGGACAGGGCGAAATCGAGCATGCGGATGGGTCTCAGGCGAAATGTGGCGCCATCCATAACGGCTCGCGGCGGCCTTCGCGAGGAACAATTGCCCTCGCAGAGTCTTGATCGCGCGTGGATTGAGGATGGGAACGCATTCCCGTTCTCCTCAAGAGGAGGATTTATGGCTAAGCGAGCAAAGAAACGTGCGAACGCGAAAAAGACCGCGGCGCGCCGTCCGCGTCAGGCGCCGAAGATGCTGAGCGACCTGTTCCTGGAGACGCTCAAGGACATCTATTACGCCGAGAACAAGATCATCAAGACGCTGCCCAAGATGGCCAAGGCCGCCCATTCGAAGGACCTCGCGGCGGCCTTCAACAAGCATCTGCGCGAGACCCAGGGCCAGGTCAAACGTCTCGACCAGATCTTCAAGCTGCTGGGCAAGCCCGCGCGCGGCAAGCCCTGCGAAGCCATCAACGGCATCACCGACGAGGGCGCCGAGATCATGAAGGATTTCAAGAACGCCCCTGCCCTCGACGCCGGCCTGCTCGCGGCCGCGCAAGCCGTCGAACACTACGAGATCTCCCGCTACGGCACGCTGCGCACCTGGGCCGAGGAGCTCGGCATGCCGGAGGCAGCCAGGCTGCTCCAGGCGACGCTGGACGAGGAAGAGGCGACCGATCTGTCGCTGACCGAGCTTGCCACCTCCGTCATCAACCTCGAAGCGGAAGAGGAATACCGCGCCGCCGCCTGATACGGCCACAGCGCCCAACTGTTGCCTTCGACGCCGCGGAACATCTCCGCGGCGTCGATGCGTCTGATTGCAAGGGGCCTCTACCGGTTCGAGAGGCAGGCATGCTCCAAACGCGCGATGCTGGAATTCCGGGGAACCGTCCCCATATCCTTGTTTTCCAACCGCAGCGCCTTCCACCGAGTCTTGCCATGCAACCCAAAAATCCTCTCAACTGGATGCTGTCCGAAGCCCTGGACCAGCTGACCCGCGCCGACCGGCTGCGCCAGCAGTTCGGCCGCCAGGACGCCTGCTGGGAGCCGCCGATCGACGTGCTCGAGACCGAGCATGAACTCTTGATCCTGGTGGCGCTTCCCGGCGTCAATCCGGACAATGTCGAGACGGTCATCCATGACGGCGTGCTCGTCGTCTCCGGCCAGCGGACGCTTCCGCCGGAGCTTCGCAACGCCCGCATCCTCCGGCTCGAGCTGCCGCAGGGGCGTTTCGAGCGCCGCATTGCATTGCCTCTCGGCCGCTACGCCATCAGCCGCTTCGTGATGGACGGCTGCGTCGCACTGCGCCTCGCCAAATCCTGAGGTCGATCATGGCCACCGAACAGATGAATAATTCACAGACCAATTCCACCGAGTCCGACGTGAAGATCCCCGACGACGCACTGATCATCATCCCCGTCCGTGAGATGGTGCTGTTCCCCGGCGCCATCGCGCCGATCGCGATCGCGCGGCCGAAGTCGGTCGCCGCCGCCCAGCAGGCGCTGCGCGAGCAGCGGCCTGTCGGCATCGTGCTGCAGCGCAGCCCGGAAACCGAAGAGCCCGGCGCGGACGATCTCTACCGGGTCGCGACCATCGCCAACATCGTGCGCTACATCACCGCGCCCGACGGCACCCATCACATCGTCTGCCAGGGCGTGCAGCGCGCACGCATCCTCGACTTCCTGCCGGGGACGCCGTTCCTGGCGGCACGCTTCCAGCAGATCCCGGAGCCGACCACGAGCTCGCCCGAGATCGAGGCGCGCGCGCTGAACCTGCAGCGTCTGGCGATCGAGGCGATCGAGCTGCTGCCGCAGGCCCCGCCCGAGCTGGTCGCGATGTTCCAGAGCACCACCGCGCCCGGCGCGCTGGCGGATCTGGCGACATCGTTCATGGACATCAAACCGCAGGACAAGCAGGAGGTGCTGGAAACCATCGACCTCACCCTGCGCGTCGAGAAGGTGTCGAAGCATCTGGCCGAACGGCTGGAGGTGCTGCGCATCAGCAACGAGATCGGCCAGAAGACCCGCGCCAGCTTCGACGAACGGCAGCGCGAGGCGATCCTGCGCGAGCAGATGGCGACCATCCAGCGCCAGCTGGGCGAAGGCGACGGCAAGGCGGCCGAGGTCGCCGAGCTGACGGCTGCCATCACCAAGGCCAACATGCCGCCCGAGGCGGACGCGCACGCCAGGAAGGAGCTGCGCCGTTACGAGCGCATGCCGGAGGCTGCCGGCGAAGCCGGCATGGTCCGCACCTATCTCGACTGGCTGATCGAGCTGCCCTGGGCGCTGCCCGCGGAGAAGCCGATCGACATCAAGGAGGCGCGCCGCATCCTCGATGCCGATCATTTCGGCCTGGAGAAGATCAAGAGCCGCATCATCGAATATCTGGCGGTGCGCAAGCTCGCCCCGCAGGGCAAGGCACCGATCCTGTGCTTCGTCGGCCCGCCCGGCGTCGGCAAGACCTCGCTCGGCCAATCCATCGCCCGCGCGATGGATCGCCCCTTCGTGCGCGTCAGCCTCGGTGGCCTGCACGACGAGGCCGAGATCCGCGGTCATCGGCGCACCTATATCGGCGCGCTGCCCGGCAACGTCATCCAGGGCATCAAGAAGGCCGGCGCACGCAACTGCGTCATGATGCTGGACGAGATCGACAAGATGGGCCGCGGCGTGCAGGGCGATCCCTCCGCCGCCATGCTGGAGGTGCTCGACCCCGAGCAGAACGGGACGTTCCGGGACAATTACCTGGGCGTGCCCTTCGACCTGTCGCGCGTCGTGTTCATCGCCACGGCCAACATGCTGGACCAGATTCCGGGTCCGCTGCTGGATCGCATGGAGCTTATCAGCCTCGCCGGCTACACCCAGGAGGAGAAGCTGGAGATCGCGAAGCGCTATCTGGTGCGGCGGCAGCTGGAGGCCAACGGCCTGACGGCCGAGCAGGCCGAGATCACGCCGGAGGCGCTGAAGCTGGTCGTCAAGGGTTACACCCGCGAGGCCGGCGTGCGTAACCTCGAGCGCGAGATCGGCAAGGTGTTCCGGCATGCCGCGGTGCAGGTCGCCGAAGGCTCGGCTGCGAAGGTCGTGGTGAGCCCGAAGGATATCGCCACCGTGCTCGGCCAGCCGCGCTTCGAAGGCGAGATCGCGCAGCGCACCAGCATTCCGGGCGTGGCCACCGGCCTTGCCTGGACGCCGGTCGGCGGCGACATCCTGTTCATCGAGGCCTCGCGCGTGCCCGGCCGCGGCGGCATGATCCTGACCGGGCAGCTCGGCGAGGTCATGCGCGAGAGCGTGCAGGCCGCGCTGACGCTGGTGAAGAGCAAGGCGCCGCAGCTCGGCATCGATCCCCAGGTGTTCGAGAAGAGCGACATCCACGTCCACGTCCCGGCGGGCGCAACCCCGAAGGACGGACCGAGCGCGGGCGTTGCGATGTTCACGGCGCTGACGTCACTGCTCACCAATCGCACGGTGCGCAGCGACACCGCGATGACCGGCGAGATCTCGCTGCGCGGCCTGGTGCTGCCGGTCGGCGGCATCAAGGAGAAGGTGGTGGCTGCGGCCGCGGCCGGCTTGAAGCGGGTGATGCTGCCGGCGCGCAACAAGCGGGACTATGACGACATCCCGCAGAGCGCGCGGGACAACCTCGAATTCATCTGGCTGGAGCGCGTCGACGAAGCCATCGCCGCAGCGCTCGAGCCGGTCGAGGCCCAAGTTGGTGCGAAGGTCGAAGCGGCGGAGTGAATGTGATGAAGAAACTGCTGGAAAGAGCGAAGAGATCGCGCAAGGCGCAGCGGCTGCGCCAGCTTCTCGATCGTGCCATCGACGGCGTGCGCGATGCGCTCGCGGGACCCGAGCCCCGGCTGCAGCCGGTCCCGGTCCGGGTCAGGCGCCGCAAGGGCTGAACCCCTCCGCTTCAGCCCTTGCGGTTGTCGAACGTATCAAAGGCCCCCTCCTGCGAGGGGCCTTTGCGTTATCAGGCCACAGCGTCCTTGGCGGCCTTGACCGGGCGGGCGCGGACGATCTTCCGGGCCGGCTTGGCCTTGAACATCATCTCTTCACCCGTGAACGGGTTGGTGCCCTTGCGTGCCTTGGTCGCAGGCTTCTTGACGACGACGAACTTGGCGAAGCCCGGCACCAGGAACAGGCCGTTCTTCTTGAGCTCCTTGTGACCGACCTCGGTCAGCGTCTCCATGACGTTCTTGACGTCGCGCTTGGAAAGCTCGGTGGCGGTCGCAATCTTTTCGATCAACTGCGATTTGGAAAGTTGGGCTGGCATCGTGTCTCCTCTGATTCGTTGCCGGTTGCATATTAGACCAACCGGCGAAGGCCTATAGCCTTCTGCACAGTTTTGTCGCGGTTTTACGGGCTTTTTTGGCCCCCTGTGGCAAAAAACCCTGCTTTTTAGCTACTTCTTGAGCGGGAGAAGCCTCGGGCAGCGGATTTTACCTTGTTTCAAAGGCCCGCACGCAGCCTTGCTAAAGCTGATTCGCTGCTTTCGACAAGCGACGACCGGCCTCTTTGCGGAGGCCGGTCGCGATTCACCCTGAAAAATAAGGCTAGATACGCTCGATGATGATGGCCGGCGCCATGCCTCCCGCGGCGCACATGGTGACGAGACCGCGCTTGAGGTCACGACGCTCGAGCTCGTCGAGCACGGTGCCGATCAGGATCGAGCCGGTCGCGCCGATAGGATGGCCGAGCGCGATCGAGCCGCCGTTGACGTTGACCTTGGCGCGATCGAGCTTGAGATCGCGGATATATTTCTCCGCAACCACGGCAAACGCCTCGTTGATCTCGAACAGGTCGATGTCGTCGACGGTGAGGCCCGCCTTTGCCAGCACCTTGCGCGTCGCCGGCACCGGCGCGTTCAGCATCAGGGTCGGCGAGTCCCCCATGTTCGCCATCGCCACCACGCGGGCGCGGGCCTTGAGGCCATGCGCCCTGGCGTAAGCCGGCGAAGCGAGCAGGATCGCGGCGGCACCGTCGACGACGCCGGACGAATTGCCGGCATGGTGCATGAAGTCGATGTCGAGGTCAGGATATTTCTGCAGGATCAGGCCGCGATAGGTCGTGCCCTTGTCGTCGAGCGCGTGATCGGCGATCGCGGGAAATGCGGGCTTGAGCGCGCTGAGGCCCTCCATCGTGGTCTGCGGCCGCGGATATTCTTCATGGTCGAGCGCGAGGCTGCCGTCCTCGCGATACACGGGAACAAGACTCTTCTTGAAATGGCCGCCGGCGATCGCTTGCGCGGCGCGCTTCTGGCTTTCGAGACCGAGCGCGTCGACGTCCCTTCGCGTGATGCCCTCCAGCGTCGCGATCGCATCGGCGCAGATGCCCTGATGCGACTGCGGATGCCGCGCGCGCAGGCGCAGATTGCCGCCGTCCATCATCATCGGACCGCCGCCGCGCCGCCCTTCCATCGACATCATCTCGCAGCCGCCGGCGATGACGAGGTCTTCGGCGCCCGCCATGATCGAGGATGCGGCCATGTTGACGCTGGTGATGCCGGAGCCGCAGAAGCGGTCGAGCGTCACGGCGCTCGCGCGGACGTCGTAGCCGGCATCCAGCGCCGACATGCGGCCGAGGTCGCCGCTCTGCGTTGCGACCTGCGCGCTGCAGCCCCAGACGATGTCGTCGACGTCGGCGGTGTCGATGCCGGTACGATCGGCCAGCGCACGCAGCACGGTCGCGCCGAGCTGCTGCGGATGAATGCCCGAGAGTGCTCCCTTGCCGGCCTTGCCGACACCCCGCGGCGTGCGGCAGGCATCGATGATGAGTGCATCGGTCATTGGCGTTGTCCTCTTGTTATGAGTGTTGGGAGCGGTTTTGAATCAGGGGGAGAGTGGAGTCAATGCGGGGGGCCTTCTCTTCGCCTCTCCCGCGTGCGGGGAGAGGTCGGATTTTACGCGCAGCGGAAAATCCGGGTGAGGGGGAGCCTCCTCAAGGACAGTGAGAGATGGACTCGCGGAGAGTCCCCCTCACCCGAAATTTGCTATCGCAAATTCCGGCCTCTCCCCGCACGCGGGGAGAGGCGAAGACACCGAGAACGCCGCTATGCCCCCGCCGCGTTCTTCGCGATGACGTTGCGATAGAAGCTGGCGCTGAGTTTCGGCGTGCGCACCTGGGTGTCGAAATTGACGTGATAGAGCCCGAACCGCTTGCTGAGCCCGAACACCCATTCGAAATTGTCCATCAGGCTCCAGAGGAAATAGCCGCGCACCGGCACGCCTTCGGCAGTGGCGCGCTCGAGCTGGGCGAGATAGTTGCGCAGATACATGATGCGGTCGGTGTCATAGATCTTGCCGTCTTGGGTCACGACGTCGTCGCCGGAGGTGCCGTTCTCGGTGATATAGATCGCATCGGTCTTCCAGATCTTCGCGGCGAGCTTCGGCACCCAGTAGATCGTCTCCGGCGCGATGCGGAGCCAGTCCGAGCTCATATGCGGGAACGATTTCGGGATCGGCAGCGGCATGAAGCCGGCGCCCTGGTCGGAGGGCACCACGTAATTCTGCGGCGCGTAGATGTTGAGGCCGAGGAAGTCGACCGGAGATCCGATGATCTTCAGCTCGGCGTCGGTGTATTTCGGCGCATCGGCGCCCGCATATTTCAGGAAGGCGTCGGTATATTTGCCCGTCATGATGACGTTGAGATAGCCGGCATTCATCTCGCGCAGCGCGATCTCGGCGGCGCGGACATGCTCGGGCGCGTCGATCGCGGGAACGCAGACGTCGATGTTCTCGGCCGGTCCCACCCTGGTGCCGCGGCGGCCGTGCGCCCGCACCGCCTGCACCGCGAGCCCGTGCGCGAGCGCGCTGTTGTGCCTGATCTGGTTGACCTCCGCTTGCGGCAAGGTCACGCCCGGCGCATCGATGCCGAGGCCGTAGCCGAACGGCACGAAGCGGCCGCTCTCGTTCAGCGTGAACACGTTCTTGACGCGATCGGTCAGACGTTTGGCGACATAGCCCGCATAGTCTCCGAAGATCTTGCAGGTTTCGGTCGAGCGCCAGCCGCCGAAGCGGTCCTGCAGCGATTGCGGCAGGTCCCAGTGATACAGCGTCATCCACGGCTCGATGCCGTTCTTCAAGAGCTCGTCGACGAGGCGGCTGTAGAAGTCGATCCCTTTGGGGTTCGGCTTGCCGTCGCCGTCCGGAAATACCCGCGGCCAGGCCACCGAAAACCGATAAGCCTTGCAACCGAGATCCTTGATGAGCGCGATATCTTCCTTGTAGCGATGATAGTGATCGTTGGCGCGGTCGCCGGTCGAGCCATCCTCGATCTTGCCGGGGATACGGACGAACTTGTCCCAGATCGAGGCCCCTCGCCCGTCCTCGTCGACCGCACCCTCGACCTGATAGGACGAGGTCGCGGTGCCCCAGAGAAATCCCGCCGGAAAGCCGCCGCCACCACGCGGCGCCGCGCCCGGCCTGGCGTCAGCCCCCTCCAGAGGACTTGCGATTCCGGCTGCGGACAATCCCGCGATTTTCGCGAGTTGGCGACGCGAGACCTTGGCCGACATTGATGCTGCTCCAGAGAGGATGGTTGCGGCGGCACAATGGCGGGTCGCGGGCGGTTTGAGAAGCGGGAGAGCGCGGGATGCGGATGCAGAATTGCGGCAGCCCGGGCGCGACATCTGGATGCAGGCGCACCGACAGGCCGCCTGCCCGCTCCCGCGATCAGCGCGAGCGCTTCGGCAGCTTTGGCAGCTTGTCGGGATTGAACGCCGGGGCCGGCGCGGGTCGTTCAGGTACCGGCGATGGCCGCTCGGCCAGAATCAGCGTTCCGTGGAGAACTATTCCCGGCGCCTGCCCCGTCGTCGCCGTGTACGTCGCGATCTTGCCGGGGCACGTCCCCTCGATGTCCAGCGTGAGTTCGTCATTGACGCCGAAGACCGTCGCACGCCCATCGGTGTGACGCTTCGTCGACACGGTTGCGGTGAAGCGATCGCCGTCGACCTTGCAGAAGCCGTGATACGTCATCAGGCTGTCGCGGCCCCAGATCTGGCCGTCCGCGAGATGGACGATCCCGGTGCCCTGGTCGAGCGGCATCTTGTACCACGCCGCGTAGGTGCCGTCCTTCAGCATGGGAGCAGCCTCCCCCGTCTTCCGCATTCCCGCGCGGATCATCCGCATGATCAGCGCTAAGAAAGCGTTAATCGGGGCGACCACGCCGATCCGGTCGGCCCCTTCGCAGCCCGGCCTCGAGATCTTGGATGATGATGTGAAGCAGGCCCACCGCCAGTGGATCGGTGACCTCGCGCTCCAGACGCCGATAACGTGCGATCTGGAATTCCTGCTCTTTCACCTGGTGCTCTGTCATCGGACGGATCCTCCGGCGAATTGACGCGGAGACAGCCCAGCAGTTTCGTTACAATTTTAGGATCATTTGCGATGGTTTCCGATCGGTTAAGGAAGATCGGGCGTCAAGCGAAGTCGGCGGTCATCGGGGCAATCTCCTTAAATCGTCATAACTGAGATGCCTAACCACTCGCGCGTCTGGTGGCGGTTGATGGGTCGGATTGGGGAAAAGGTACTCCGCAACTTTGCTCGACCTCAGCCAAGGCAACCGAGATTCGATGCCATGCGTGATCGGATCGTCGGTGATCTCAACAGTAGCGCCTTTGAACGTCACACCGGGCCCGAAGCTTGTGCCAAGGTCGAGCGGGTCAACCAGCTCAACACTCGTCGGATCGTTCAAATCACCAAATCGAACCAATGCGGGAACATCTTTGAGCTGTAACTCGGACTTTGGTTTGGACCGATTGAGGTCATCGAGATAAGCAGAATATTGATCATTGATTTTTGCAGCGTGTGCGCTGCGAAACTTCTCCTGTGAGAACGGCGTCAAGCCGGCGCTGTAAGCGTCTCCTCCCCCGCGAGTGAGGATTGATCGTCTTTCAAAGGTCGAAAATAAAATGCCGCGTTGTCCAAGGTCAACGACGACAGCCTCGCCGACCAATTGTTCTGTGAGCCCCCACCCTTGAGCCCGAGTCAGACCGCCAGGGAAGCTTATCGTCTCCTGCGTGACGCTAGAACCTGATCGCTCACCTTCAGGAGTTTCGACTACTATTGTGAGCCGTGAACGAATGACGCGGGGCCGGGTCGTGCTGCCATCAAAAATAAGCCACCCAAGCGCCAAGCTGACCGTTACGACGAACAGGGAGCCCCAAAACACCTTCAAGAAGGTCGAAAGCGCTTCCTTCGCTCGTGGGAGCATCGAACCACTCGAACCTAAGGGGCCGCTGATCTCAAGGCCGGAATTAGGTTGTAGTGGCAGTCTTCGTCAACTAAGAGCGGATGGCGTGCTCAATTTTGGATTAAGCTATTACGACTCCCGCAGATGGCGCACAAGCTGATCTCAGCCGGATGCACCGGAGATGTCGGCCCTAAGCCAAAGCGGACGTCTTCAACGCGAACGACGTTCGCTCAATTCATTATCGACACGGTCTCCGATGTCACGGCACGTCGCCGGTCCTGCGACTGCCGCCGATGCTGTGCGGCTTGTTGAGGAAGAATTCGCGATTGCCGAGCGCCGCTTCAGCGTATTGGTCGATCGCGACCTGAATGGCCTCGATGTGCATCCGGCACCAGCCCTCGTAGCAGGACAGGCGCCGCGCATGATCGAGAGCCTTCAGGAATTCCGGCGGCTCCTGCATGTCGGAGAAGTAGGTCGGCTTCTCTCCTTTCATGCCCGTGCCACCTCTCGCGGCGGGACGAGACGGCGCTTCTCGACATGGACACGCGGCGGCGTCGGTCGCCGGCGGGGAATGAAGAGGCTGGCGACGACAATCGGGTCGGTATCACCGAGGGCGGCCCGCTCCCGGACGAGCCCGCTCATCACGTTGCGCATCTTCATGACCTCCCCGGCCACGAACGTGCAGTCCTCGTCCCGGTTGATCTGTTCATGCATGATGGCTTCGGCCTCACGCATACTCACACGTAACGCCTTGATGATTCTGCGGATTTCATTGATGCGGTTGTCCATGGCTGGCTCCCTGGCTGGACGACCAGCATAAGAACAAATCATGAACATTTAGTCAATCGGCTTAAGGTAGAACGGGAGCGTCCTGACACCGCATCACGGGTCCGGCGAGAGATTGCGTCAGCCTCGCCGCGCCGGGTTCAGAACGTCACCCGCATCCCCGCATAAAACGCCCTCGGCCTTGCCGGGCTGAGCGAGCGCGGATCGTTGAAGTCGGCGCCGGTGGTGAAGTTGGGCAAGGCGCCGCGGTCGAAGAACTGTCCGTAGGTCGCGTAGCGCTTGTCGAAGACGTTGTCGACGCGGCCGTAGACCTGGAGGTTCTTCATCACCTGGTAGGAGGTGTGGAGATTGAACACCGTGTAGGACGGCAGCTTCGCATATTGGTTGGACTCGTCGCCGACCAGATACTGGCTGGAGACGAAGATCGCGTTGCCGCCGACCTTCCAGACATCGGTCACGGCATAGTCGACGCCGACCTTGACGCGGTGCCGCGGGATCGCGGGGATCTGGTTGCCGGGCGAGACCTGGATGTTGCCGCCATCGGCGAACGGGCTGTTCGAACCGATGGTCAAGGCGTCGAGGAAACGCGCGTCGACGAAGGCGTAGCTCGCCTGGAATTGCAGCGTCGACGACTTGATGTTGACCTCGGCCTCGAGCCCTTGCCGTCGGGTCCGGCCGACATTGGAGAAATAACCAAAGCCGGTGCGGCCGGGAACGGGGATGGCGACGATGTCGTCGTAGTTGGTGGCGCGGAAGCCGCCGATCTTCCACCCGAGCGAGCCGATGTTCAGCTCCTTTGTGCCGCGCAAGCCGGCCTCGACGGTCTTGGAGACCACCTGCTTCAGGGGCGGGTCGGAGACGAGAAACGCGGCGAGGAGACAAGGACGGGCTGGATCGGAGCAGCCGAGCTCGAGCGGCGTCGGCACCCGGTTGGCCTCGGAATAGCCGGCATAGGCGGTGAGCTCCGGCGTGATCTTGTAGGTGCCGCCGATCACCGGATTGAAGCGGGTGAAGGTGTGGTCACCGTTGAGCGCCGTGCCGAGCTGATCCTCCAGCGAAATACGCGCCACGTTGAAACGACCGCCGCCCGTGACGGCGAAGGCATCCGTGACGTTGAACGTGTCCATCGCATACAGGCCGTTATATTGGTTGACGGTCCGCAGCGAGACGGGACCGGCAACAGGATCCGGTGAGCCGGTGGCGCCCAGGAAGACGCCGCGGCCGCTGACGACATAGTTCTCGCCCATCGTGCCGATTTCGGCGGTGGCGTTGTAGCGCGTGACGCTGGCGTCATAGGTCGCACCCATCACGAAGCGGTTGTCATGGCCGAACAGTTGATCGGTGTTGGTGGCCTGCCCTGACACGCCGAAGGTGGTCGATCGTATCGAGCTGCGATCGATCTCGCCGAGGATGGTCCCCGTGGCGAACGGATTACCAAGCTGCAAGCCGTTGGTGCCATTGGCCGGCGTCGTATCGTCGCCGAAGCACAGGAGCCCTGCGATGGCGCACTCCTGCACGCTGGTCGGATTACCGTCGACCAGCTTCTGCTCGTACCTGCGCACATGGGCGGTGCCTTCGAGCGTCCAGGTCGGCGTCGCCTCGACTTTTTCGGTCAGGTTGAGATAGCCGACGCGATTGCTCGTGGTCTGCGGTGTCGTGTAGGTCGCGCCCCAATATTTGTCGAGCAGCTCGGCCGGGACGGTGGCGCTGGCGCCGAAATCGTTCTTGGCGAGACCCATATTGGCGTGGAATTCGCTGTCACCGGCCTTGTAGCCGACATCGCCGTAGAAGCGCCGCACGTCCGATTGGGAGAAATTGCGGAAACCGCTGTCGTGCAGGCCTTCGAGCGCGGCGTAGACGCCGTAGTTCTTGTCGACCTGCTTGCCCCATTGCGCCGAGCCCTGCATGCGGCCGAACGAGCCGCCCATGACGTCGAGCTCGGCACCTTGATAGGTGAAGCCGTCCTTCATCTGCAGGTTGATGGCGCCGCCCAGCGCATTGAGGCCGAAGGCGGGATTGTTGGTCACCAGCGTGACCGACCGGATCGCCGCGGTGGGGATCAGGTCCCAGTTGACGGCATCCGAGAAGGCCTCGTTGACGCGGACGCCGTTCTGGTACACCGCGAGACCTTGCGGCGTGCCCGTCACCGGCGAGGCGACGAAGCCACGGAATTCGACATCCGGCTGGAACGGATTGCCGGTGACTTCGGTGATGTTGACGCCGGCGATGTTGTCGCGCAGCGCGTCGGTGACGTTCAGCGAGCCGGTGCGCTTGATCTGGTTGGCATCGACGGCGTTGATGGCTGACGGAACCTTGTCGACTTCGAGGCCGCGGCCGGTGCCCGGCGAGGTCGGATAGACGTAGAGCCTGTTGTTCGGCTTCGCCGAGCTGGCGGAACGCGCCGGCGTTCGCGACGGCGTGCGTCGTGCGGTCGGCTGCGGCGCGACCACTTCGATTGCGGGCAGGTTCTGAACGTTGGTGGGCTCGTCCTGCGCGGCCCCGGCCGGCCCCGCGATGATCACCCCCGACAGCAGCCCCGTCGACACCGAGGCCATCAACAAACGACGCTTCACCCAAAGACGATTGCCCATCCCTGCCTTCCCATCCGTGACCACCGGCTGTTTTGACGTTCGCCGTTTGGTTGAGGACGAGTGTAGTCGGCAGCAGCGCACGCACCAGCCACAAAAGGTCAGGCGATATCCGCACCCGTTTTCCCGATCAAATCGGGAATTCTTCCCGATCACATCGGGCGCGATCAGGCCGCCGCGGTCGGAACCAGCGCTTCCACGGTCAAGCCGCCTTCGCCGGAGATGACATTGAGCGTGCCGCCCAGCGCCAGAATTCGCTCGCGCATGCCGACGAGACCGAAGCCGAGCTTATGCCCCGGCTCCATGCCGCGGCCATTGTCGCTGACCCGGACCCGGGCGCAGCCACGGCCGCCCGTCTGTTCCACCGGCTCGATCACGACGTTGATCGAGGTCGCGCCGGCGTGGCGGAACGCGTTGGTGAGGGCCTCCTGCACGATGCGGTAGATGGTGAGGTCGGCCGTCTCGCCGGTGACGCCAAGCGCGGGCGAGATCGTAGTCTCGATCGTGACGTCGGGATGCGACTCCCGCCACAGCCGCGACAGCGATTCCAGCGCCTGCCCGAGGCCGAGCTCGGCAAGGCCGACGGGCCGGAGGCGCTGCAGCACGCGTCGGGTGAACTGCTGCAGCGCGTTGATCTGCTCCAGCATGGCGCTGCCGTGTTTTCGCACGGCGTCCGCACTCGGCACGCGTCCGTCCGCCTGCTTCGCCAGCGCGCTGGCATGGGCACGGAGCGAGAACAGGTACGGCCCGAACTCGTCGTGCAGCTCGCGCGCGATCTCCTTGCGCTCGACGTCCTGAAGCGACACGGTGCGCTCGGCGAGGCGCCGCTTGTCCTCGACCGCCTCGCCGAGCGTCGCCGCAAGATGGTTGAGCCTGGTGCAGATCGCGGCCAGCTCCGGCGCGCCGCCCGGCGCGATGCGCGCCTGATAGCGTCCGTCTTCGAGCTCGGCCATCATTTGCGCCAGTGACTGCAGCGGGGCGAGCGCGCGGCCGACCACATTCATCATCACCAGGAACAGCGCGAGCGCGATCACCGAACCGACCTCGAGCTGGGTCACGATGCCGTCCCAGATCTCGGCGATCTCGTCGTTGGGATGCGAGGTGATCACCAGCGAGCCAGGCTTGCCATGGATCGCGACGGGCACGCTGACTGCGGTCTGCTCGGGATGGACCAGGCTGACGAACCATGTCGGCGGCCCGCGCATGTCGTCGTCGGCATCGGTCCGCGGCGGCGTCAGCGGGTTCCCGCCGGAATCCTTCAGGGCAATGCTGACATGGCGCAGGCGGCTGAGATCGCGCGCGATCTGGTTCAACCGCGCATCCGGATCCGGCGCCTCGTTCAGATCGGCCACGATCATCTCGATGAACTCGCGCGCCAGCCGGATCACGCTCTGGTCCTCGGCCTGCACGCGGGGACCTGCTTCCGCGACCTGGCGGCCGATATTGACCGCGAGCCCCAGGGCCAGCAGCAGCGCCAGCAGCAGGTTGATGCGCGCGCGCAAGGATAGATTTTGCCACATGGATGTCGCCCGTGCCCCGCCAAGATGGGCCCGCGCCTGTCCGATGACGTTGACAGAGGCGAAGCGCCCGATATCTAATCGAAAGCGTACAGCAATCCCGGCCGGGTTGCATGACCCGACATTAGACAGCTGTGTCCGTCTCGTTCGGCCTCATGCGGCGCAAAACAGGCCGGAGCTGTCACGGGGAACGCCCATGCGCATTCTGATCGTCGACGATCATCCCATCGTCGCCTCCGGCTGCCGAGCCGTGCTGGCAGACGAGGGCGAGATCGAGATTCTGGAGGCCGCCGACGCCGAGGACGGCGAAGGCGTCTTCATCGTCGAGCGCCCCGACCTCTGCATCATCGACATCAACCTGCCGACCGTCTCCGGCTTCGAGCTGGCGCGCCGCATCCTCGAGCGCGCTCCGGACGCCCGCATCATCATGTTCAGCATGAACGACGATCCGGCCTTCGCCGCGCGCGCGATCGAATGCGGCGCCAAGGGCTACGTCTCCAAGACCGGCGACCCCGACGACCTCGTCGAGGCGATCCGCGCCGTCGGCGGCGGCGGTACCTATCTGCCCACCGCAATCGCGCGCAGCATCGCCTTTGCGGGACCCACGCTGGCGCAGAGCCCGTTGTCGAAGCTGAACGCGCGCGAGATGGAGATCTTGCGGCTGCTCAGCGCCGGAAAGAGCCTGTCCGAGATCGCCTGGCTGGTGCAATCGTCCTACAAGACGGTCGCCAACACCTCCTCGATCATGCGACAGAAGCTCGGCGTGAAGACCTCGGTCGAGCTGGTGCGGTTGGCGATCGACAGCGGCGTCGCCTGACGAGACCCGCCGCCACGAATTCGGTCACACAAGCGTTGCAATCCTGATGTGGTTTGACGCCACGGAGCATTTCGGCATGACGATCCAGACTGTCTCGACCAACACATCCTACGGCGGCGTGCAGGGCGTCTATCGCCATGCCAGCCAGGCGACCGGAACCGACATGGTGTTCTCGGTCTATGTGCCTCCGCATGCAGCCGGCGCCAAGCTTCCCGTGGTCTGGTACCTCTCCGGCCTCACCTGCACGCACGCCAACGTCACCGAGAAGGGTGAATTCCGCAAAGCCTGCGCCGAGCTCGGCCTGATCTTCGTCGCGCCCGACACCTCACCGCGCGGGCCGGACGTGCCAGGCGACGCCAACAATGCCTATGATTTCGGCTTAGGGGCCGGCTTCTATGTCGATGCGACGCAGGAGCCGTTCGCACGCAATTACCGCATGTGGAGCTACGTCACCGACGAATTGCCAAAACTCGTCGCCGAGACTTTCCCGGTCGATGCCAGGCGGCAATCGGTGATGGGCCATTCGATGGGCGGCCACGGCGCGCTGACGGTCGCGCTGCGCAATCCACACCGCTATCGTGCCGCCAGCGCCTTCGCGCCGATCGTGGCGCCCTCGCAGGTGCCGTGGGGAATCAAGGCGCTGACCGGCTATCTCGGGCCGAACAAGGACGCCTGGCGCAACCACGACACGGTGGCGCTGATCGAGGACGGTGCGAAGTATTCCGGCTTCCTGGTCGACGTCGGCGATGCCGACAATTTCCTGAAGGAGCAACTGCGCCCCGAACTGCTGGAGGCCGCCTGCAGCAAGGCCAGCATCCCGCTGACGCTGCGGCGCCAGCCGGGCTACGACCATAGCTATTATTTCATCTCGACCTTCATGGGCGATCACCTGCACTGGCATGCGGAGAGATTGAAGGGGTGATGGCTTTTTCCCTTCTCCCCTTGTGGGAGAAGGTGGCGTGAAGCGCCGGATGAGGGGTTGTTCCCATGACTTCAGTGAGAATTTGACTCGCGGAGAGATACCCCTCACCCGTCTCGCCGCTTTGCGGCGAGCCACCCTCTCCCACAAGGGGAGAGGGAAAGAGCGACCTCACGGCTTGCCGTAATTCGGCGCCAGCAGCCGGTTGCGGATCAGGTAGCTCATGGTGCGCGTCCAGGCCTCATCGGTGTTGCCGCGCATGTCGGCGCTGGCGGCTGCGATCATGGTGCCGGTCTTCACGTCGCGCAGGTAGATGTTGAGGTTGATGATCAGGTTCGAGACCTTCTGCACCATGCCGGTGATCTCGAGATCCGCACCCAACTCCCCCGCCAGCTTGAGATCGCAGCCACCGCAGGCCTGCAAGTTCGCGTGACGGGCGGCATCCCTGACCGGCGCGATGTCGAGCATCTGGAACCGGCCCGAGTCAGCCAGCTCCTTGCGCAGCTGCTCGCCGATGAGCACGAGCCGCGCCTCCTCCGGCTTGGATCCGTAGAACTCGCCGGGCAGGCTGGTGTCGATCAACTCGAAATCGAACACCGCGAGCTTTGGCGGATCGGCGAGCGCGGCCGAGCCCGTCAACAGCAAAGCTGCGAAACATATCAGCGCTCGCATGATCGTGATTCCAGTCCGCGCGAGGACGAAATGCGGGGTTGCATGCCCTGACAAATCGGTCATGCTTCAGCAGAAACAATTCTCCACCGGCGGTCAAGCCGGGGAGCCTACGGAGGAAGCATGATCCGATGGTGGATCGGCCTGATCGGCAGGATTCTTATAGGACTAAGTCTTATAGGCCTAAGTCTTGCCGCAACGAGCGCGCTCGCGGCGGAGCCTGTCCAGATCGGCGTCGGCTATCTCGGTGTCGCCGGCACCCGATCGGCGCTGTCGCTGGTCGAACAGCCCGCGGACAATGACGGCGTCGCCGGCGCGCGCCTCGCGATCGAGGACAACAACACCACCGGAAAGTTCCTGGGCCAGCGCTTCTCGCTGGAGGAGCGCCGCATCAGGGAGGGCGAGGATGCGGTGCAGGCCGCAACCGACCTCGCCGCGCGCAACGGCTTCATCATCGCCGACCTGCCGGCGGATGCGCTGCTGAAGGTCTCGGACGCCCTGCGCGACCGCGGCACGCTGCTGTTCAATGCCGGTGCCATCGACGAGCGGCTGCGCGAGGCCGATTGCCGTGCCAATGTCGTCCATACCGCGCCGACGCGCGCGATGCTGGCCGACGCGCTCGGCCAGTACCTGGTGTGGAAGCAATGGAAGCGCTGGCTGCTGGTGGTCGGCTCACACGACGAGGACAGACTGTTTGCGGACGCGCTGAGGCGCGCCGCCACGCGGTTCGGCGCCAAGATCGTGCAGGAGAAGAGCTTCGAGGACAAGGGCGGCGCGCGGCGCACCGACAGCGGCGTGACGCTGATCCAGCGGCAGATGCCGGTGTTCACGCAAGGCGCGCCCGCCTACGACGTGCTGGTCGCCGCCGACGAGAGCGAGGTGTTCGGCGCGTATCTGCCGTATCGGACCTGGGATCCGCGCCCCGTCGCGGGCTCGGCAGGCCTCGTGCCGCGCAGTTGGGACGCATCGCAGGATCAGTGGGGCGCAATCCAGATGCAGAACCGCTTCATCAAGCTCAATTCACGGCGGATGACCGCGCTCGACATGCAGGCCTGGACGGCGGTGCGCATGATCGGCGAGGCCACCTCGCGCACCAATTCCGGCGACGTCAAGAAGGTTACCGACTTCATCAAGGGTCCGGACTTTTCGGTTGCCGCCTTCAAGGGCACGAAGCTGACGCTACGCGACTGGAACCTGCAATTGCGCCAGCCCATCCTGCTGGTAGACGGCCGCATGGTGGTGTCGGTGTCGCCGCAGGAAGGTTTCCTGCACCAGGTCTCCGAGCTCGACACGCTCGGCTACGATCGCCCGGAGAGCAAATGCAAATTGAAGTGAGGACGCAGATGTTGCGCATGTGGCGTGTTGGGCTTCTCTCCGGACTGGCGCTGGCGGCAGCGCCCGCGCACGCGTTCATCGCCTATGTCTCGAACGAGAAGAGCAACACGGTCTCGGTGATCGACACCGACAGCTGGACGGTGACAAAAACGATCAAGGTCGGCCAGCGCCCGCGCGGCATCGACTTTACGCGTGACGGCAAGTTCGTGATGGTCGCCGTCGGCGACGACGACACCATCCAGGTGATCGATGCGAAGACGCAAGGAGTGGTGGACAGCCTGCCCTCCGGCCCCGACCCGGAGCTGTTCGCCCAGGATGCGGCGGGAAAAGTTCTCTACGTCGCCAACGAGAACGACAATACGGTCACCGTGATCGACCTGGAGAAGCGCACCCGCCTCGGCGACATCCAGGTCGGCGTCGAGCCGGAGGGCATGACCATCAGCCCCGATGGCAAGATTCTGATCAACACGTCCGAGACGACCAACATGGCGCATTTCATCGACACGTCGACACGCCAGATCGTCGCCAACGTGCTGGTCGACGCGCGGCCGCGCTTTGCCGAGTTCAAGCACGACGCGTCCGAAGTGTGGGTGTCCTCGGAGATCGGCGGCACGGTCTCGATCATCGACCCCAAAAAGCATGAGGTGATCGGCAAGGTCAATTTCGAGATTCCGGGGTTGAGGAAAGAGGCGATCCAGCCGGTCGGCATCGGCATGACCCGGGACGACAAGACCGCGTTCGTCGCACTCGGCCCCGCCAACCGCATTGCCGTGGTCGATGTCGCCACGCGCAAGGTGACGAAATACCTGCTGGTGGGCCAGCGCGTCTGGCACATGGCGTTCACGCCGGACGAGAAATATCTGCTCACCACCAACGGCGTCTCCAACGACGTCTCCGTCATCGACGTCGCCGCGCAGAAGGTGATCAAGACCATTCAAGTGGGCGAACTGCCCTGGGGCATCGCGATCGCGCCATGACCAGCCCCGCCCCCATCGCCGAACCACGCGACGCGCCGAGGCCGGATCCGGCGGCGATGCCGGCGCTGTCGATCGACGGCGTCAGCCACGCCTATGGCCCGCGCCGTGCATTGATGGACGTGTCCTTCAACGTGCAGCCTGCGAGCTTCACCGCGCTGCTCGGCCTCAACGGCGCCGGCAAGAGCACACTGTTCTCGCTGATCACGCGGCTGTTCGGCATCCAGACCGGCCGCGTCTCCATCTTCGGTCACGACGTCAGCAAGAGCCCGGGTGAGGCGCTGCGCCTGCTCGGGGTCGTGTTCCAGCCGCGCACGCTCGATCTCGACCTGTCGCTGACGCAGAACCTGCTCTATCACGCAGCCCTGCACGGCATCAGCCGCCGCGAGGCCGCCGCGCGCAGCGCCGAGCTGCTCGAACGCATCGGGCTTGCCGATCGCGCCGCCAGCAAGGTACGCGATCTCTCCGGCGGCCAGATGCGGCGGCTGGAGATCGCCCGGGCGCTACTGCACCGGCCGCGATTGCTGCTGCTGGACGAGCCGACCGTCGGCCTCGACGTCAAGGCCCGCGCTGACATCATCAGCCATGTCCGCCAGCTCGTCACCGAGCAAGGCATCGGCGTGCTCTGGGCCACGCATCTGTTCGACGAGATCATGGCGGGCGACGATCTCGTGGTGCTGCACCAGGGCAAGGTGCTGGCGCAGGGGCCGATGAGCCGGGTCATTGCGGAAGCCGGCGCGCAGGACGTCAATACCGCCTTCATGCGCCTGACCGGCGCGCAAACGATGCCGGGAGGCGGCGCATGAGCAGCATCACCACGCGCGATGCGCCGCGCGGCTTCTCGTTCCAGGAGTACATGACCTGCCTGACCGGCATCGTCTGGCGCGAGGGGTTGCGCTTCCTGCATCAGCGGGAGCGCTTCGTCTCCGCGCTGGTGCGGCCGCTGGTCTGGCTGTTCATCTTCGCCGCCGGCTTCCGGCAGGTGCTCGGCATCTCCATCATCCCGCCTTACGAGACCTACATCCTCTACGAGGTCTATATCGCGCCGGGGCTGATGGCGATGATCCAGCTCTTCAACGGCATGCAATCCTCGCTCTCGATGGTCTACGACCGCGAGATGGGCAACATGCGCACGCTGCTGGTGAGCCCGCTGCCGCGCGGCTTCCTGCTGTTCTGCAAGCTGCTCGCGGGCACCGCGGTGTCGCTGCTCCAGGTCTATGCGTTCCTCTTGATCGCCTGGTTCTGGGACATCACCCCGCCGCCGTCGGGCTATCTCACCGTGCTGCCGGCGCTGATCCTGTCCGGGTTGATGCTGGGCTCGCTCGGCATGCTGATCTCCTCGGGCATCAAGCAGCTCGAGAACTTCGCCGGCGTGATGAACTTCGTGATCTTCCCGATGTTCTTCGCCTCCTCCGCGCTCTACCCGCTCTGGCGGGTGCAGGAGGGCAGCCCCTATCTCTATTATCTCTGCGAGGCCAATCCGTTCACCCATGCGGTCGAGCTGATCCGTTTTGCATTTTACGGGCAAATCAACTGGATCTCGCTGGCGGTGGTGGCGGGCTGCACAATCGTCTTCATGATCGCCGCGATCTACGCCTATGATCCCTCGCGGGGGCTGGCGCGGCGAGGCCCCGCGGGAGGCGAAGGATGATCGTTCGGGTTCTGGCCTTGGTCGCTTTGGCACTCACCGTCACGAGCACGGCTGCGCGCGCGGCCGATCCGCGCTATCCCAACTGGCCCTGCACGCAAGCCAAGGTGCCGGAGATCTCGCTCGCCGCCGTCTGGGCCGGTCCCCCGCTCGACGAAGCCGAGACCAAATGGAAGGACGATGCCAGGGTCACCGCGCTGGTCGCAAAGCTGTCGGCGCGCAAGACGCCGATGGACGAAGCCGAGAAGTCGGTGAAGGAATTTCTGACGGGTTCCGCCGCCGACAAGACCGCGAATGCAAAACTGCTGTTCGCCGGCCTGTTCGACACGCTCAACGCCCAGCGCTCCCAGGTGATGAACGGGCTCGAACGCGTCAGCAGCAAGCAGCGCGAAGCCGCCGACAAGATCCGCGAGGAAGCGATCCAGCTCCAGACCCTCCAGGGCGCAACGCCGCGCGACGACGCCAAGGTCGAGGCGCTCAGCAACGAGCTGATCTGGAAGACCCGCATTTTCGAGGACCGCAGCAAGGTGGTGCGGTTCGTCTGCGAGGTTCCGACCGCGATCGACCAGCGCCTGTTCGCGCTGGGACGTGTGATCCAGCAGGAGATGGAATAACGTCAGGCTTGCTGACGGCTCGCCGAAAAGTTCCCGCGATCCCAACGCGATCGTTAACCTTGCCGCGCTATCAGCCGGAACCAATTCGCTCTAGGATGGCTTGTCGAAGTGAATCTCGAACGCCGGGAGGCCTCGATGGGAACAGCAAAATTCATCCTCGCAGGCGCAGCGGTCATTGCCATGGCCGCATCCAGCGCTTTTGCCGATGACATGACCGGAGTGGTCTCGCGGATCGATCGGCTCAACAGCACGATCTCGATCCAGCAGACACAGAAGGGCACGGTCGGCGGCAGCGCCGGCGGCGCCGGCGCGCTGCAGGAGTTCAAGGCGAAGGACGCCGCGATGCTGGACGCCGTCCACGCCGGCGACCGGGTGACGTACTCGGCGACGGACACCAACGGCTCGGGCACGCTGACGAAGTTGCAGAAGCAGTAGACACCGCGTCATGGCCGGGCTTGTCCCGGCCATCCAAGCCTAACCACGCGACACGAAGAAAGTGGATGCCCGGGACAAGCCCGGGCATGACGATCCTCCTACTGATCGGGCCGCGGTTCCGGCTGCGCCTCCTCGGTGGGAAGTTTCGCGCGCTCCCAGCCGTCGGTGCCATCGGGATACCACGCGATGTCTGAATAGCCGTAGGCCAGCGCGCGCTTTGCGGCGTTCCAGGACATCCAGCAATCGGCGAGGCAATAGATCACGAGCAGCGCGGCCTTGTCGCTGCGCGACGCCTTCGCAAGGCCTCGGCGAAAATAATCGTCCATCGCCAGCGGCAACGTACCGTAGCCGGTATCCGGCAGCCAGAGACTGCCCGGAATGCTCTTGCGCGGCATGTCGCGCCAAACTGTGCCTTCAGGCAGGTTCTTCGGCTTCGGCGGACGCGGCAGCACGTCGATGAAAATGCCGCCCTTTCCGCGCCAGATCGCTTCGGCCTCCGCGGTCGTCAGTACGCGCGCGCCGGCAAGCGTCGCCGGTACTGGCGCGCGGTAATTGTCGGTGCGATAGCCCTCGGGCTCGAACGGCTCCTGTTGCTGCGCGAATGCCGGCGCCGCCAGCATGGCGGCGACGAGCACAACGGCAAGATGCCGCCTCATGGTGCCTTCTTGGCCGTCTCCGCGCCAAGCGGTCGGTCGCTCTCGTCCAGCAACGGCACGCCGAACTCGGCCAGGATCTTGTTGATCTCGCCCTGGTTCTCCTGGATCAGCTTGTTGAGCTGCCGCTTCCAGTTCTGGTCGGCCGGACGCACACCCATGCCGATGCGGTAGACCAGCTTCGGTCCGGAGGGCTCCTTCACCAGCGGCGTGACGTGCAGCGATCCGGCCTTCTTCGCATAGAAGCCCGCCATCGGCCCCCACAGCACACCGGCATCGATCTTGCCGGCGACGAGGTCGTCGATCATCGCCTGCGCCGAATTGTCGAAGCGTGTGTCGATCATCAGCGGATAGGGTTTTGCGTCGCCCATCAGGCCGGCCAGCGCCATGTTGGTCGCCGGCGGCGTTCCGGCGACGATGCCGACATGCTTGCCCTTCAACTTCGCATCCTCGAGCGTGTCGACGTCCTCGAGCCCGCTGCCGGCCTTCGCGACCAGCGCGTAGGACGTGCGGTAGTAGGGATTGGTGCCCTGCACGAGGTCGTCGCCTTGCGGAAAGCCCATGATGACGTCGCAGCGATGCGCGCCGAGCGTCATGCGCACGAAGCCGGTCGCCTGCGGAAAGAACACGTAGTCGAGCTTCTTGCCGAGCTTGCCTGCAAGAAACTCGGCGAGCTTGTTCTCGAACCCCTCGCCCTTCTCATTGGAAAACGGCAGATTGCGCGGATCGGCGCAGACGCGCAAAACATTCGGGTCGACCAGCTCGAACGAGAGGTCGCCGCTGTCCTTGGTCTGCGCCATGGCGACCTCGCCGAGCACGCAGGACGCAACCAGGATCCCCAGTGAAAACAACCAGCGACGATGTCGCCCGGCCTCCGTCATCGCGCTTCCTCCATCTTTAGATCGAATGCTATCCGTGCAACGCAGGATGCACCATGTTCTGCCAAACTTTGTGTTGGCTTGTCGTGCTGCAGTGCAGCGCGGCGGCCCCCTTGAACTGAGGCGAAAAAATGTCTCGCATCGCTCTCGTGATCGCAGCCTCGGCCCTGCTGGGTCTCTCGACGGTAGCACGCGTCACGGCAGCCGAATTGCCTGTGAGCGAAGTCGCACCGGGAATCTTCGTACACTCCGGGACCATCGCGCTGATGACGCGCGAGAATGAGGGCGACATCGCCAATGTCGGCTTCATCGTCGGCGACGACGCGGTCGCCGTGATCGACACCGGCGGCAGTTTTCGCGAGGGCGAGAGGCTCCTCGCCGCCGTGCGAGCCCGCACCAGCAAGCCGATCCGCTACGTCATCAACACCCACGGCCATCCGGACCATGTCTTCGGCAACGCGGCCTTCGTTGCGGACGGAACAAGCTTCGTCGGCAACGGCAAGCTGCCGCAGGCGCTGGCGACGCGGGGGCCGTATTATCTCGATAATTTCAGACGCATCATGGGCCGTGAGCTGATCGATCCCGTGAAGATCGTGCCGCCCACAATACTCGTCAAGGACACGATGACGCTCGATCTCGGATCGCGCCGCCTGACCTTGCGGACCTGGCCGGCCGCGCACAGCGACAACGACCTGACGGTGCTCGACGAGACGAGCAAGACGCTGTTCGCGGGCGACCTGGTTTTTCTCCGCCACGTTCCGGTGATGGACGGCAGCATTCGCGGCTGGCTCGGCACGCTCGGGGAACTCGAGAGGATTCCGGCATTGCGCGTGGTCCCCGGTCACGGGCCTGTGAGCGACTGGCCTGCCGCGCTCGCCGACGAACGGCGTTATCTCACCACGCTGCTGGCAGACGTGCGGGCGTCGAACAAGGCGGGCGAGCCGATCCGGACCGCGGCGGACAAGGCGGCCGCCACGGAACGGCCGCACTGGCAGCTGTTCGACGACTACAACGCCCGCAACGCAACCGCAGCATTCTCGGAAATTGAATGGGAGTAGCGAACGCGCTACGCTGGCCGGAAGATGAGCTTCGCTGACTCCGGGGACCATGACCATGCCGGGATGCACACGCCGCCTGCCCTGATCGCCGCCTTGCTCGGCATCGCCTTCGCTGTGCCGGCGCAGGCTGAAGAGGCCTACGATCCCTGGCCGGGCCTGGTGCAGGATATTTTCAACAACCGTCCGATCAAAGACGGCGCCGATGTCATCGGCATCGAGATGCCCACTCGCGCCGAGGATGCGGCCATCGTACCCGTGACCCTGCGCAGCAAGCTCTCACCCGCCGACAGCCGCCGCATCCGCTCGATCACGCTGGTGATCGACCGCAACCCGGCACCGATGGCGGCGAAGTTCGAGCTTGGGCCTGACGCCAACGTCACCGAAATCTCGACGCGCGTGCGCGTCAACAACTACACCGACGTCCATGCGGTGGCCGAACTCACCGACGGCCAGCTCTATGTCTCGAAAGTCTATGTGAAAGCCTCGGGCGGCTGCTCGGCACCGGCAGGAAAGAACGCCGAGGAAGCCAACAACAGGCTTGGCCAGATGCGCTACCGGCAATTCGCACGCGAGGACATTCCGGCGAGCCGAATCCGCGAGGCGCAGATCATGATCGGCCATCCCAACAATTCCGGCCTGCAGATGGACCAGGTCACGCAGCTCTATATTCCCGCCTTCTTCGTCAACCAGCTGAAGCTGACGCAGGACGACAGCCCGGTGCTGTCGATGAATGGCGGCATCTCGATCTCGGAAGATCCCAATCTGCGCTTCACCTATGTCTCCAACGGCGCCAAGCGATTCCGCGCGGAGGCAAAGGACACGGACGGGCACGTGTTCCGCAACGAATGGGATGTGGAGAAGCCGGGAACGTGAGGGGCGATCTCTTCCGCTTCAACGTCAAACGCGTAACGCGGTGCGGATGGCTGTGCCCTCGCCCCTTGTGGGAGAGGGCAGCACCGCTGGTAGACAAAAATCCGCTTGGGTGAGGGGTTTGTCTCCGCGAGCTACTCTCTTGCGATAGCATTCGTGGAGACATACCCCTCATCCGGCGCTTCGCGCCACCTTCTCCCACAAGGGGAGAAGGAAGAAAGCGTCAAAAACACCTCACCTCGGCTTCCGCTTGCGCCCGCCGCAAGTCGTTCACCGCCGAGTTCGCCTGCTCCGAGGTGCGGAACTGGACGCCGAGATTGCCGCGGACCTGGGCCATGCTCAGCGCCGTCTCGGCAGTGACATATCGTTCATAAGAGACGATCGAAGCCACCACGTCGATCGAACAGGAACATTGCTCGATCGACTGCCGCGACTCGCCGTTGGCCTTCATGCAGCCATAGACATATTCGGCGCGCGCCGAGGTCGGATAATCATTGGCCTCCTCGGCCCGCACCGCGCACACAGTCGCAGCCAGCACCGCCAATGCGGCGACAATCGGTCGTAGCTGTCCCGCCAGATTCATCCGCGTCCTCCCACAGGTTGCGACGAAAGCTATGCTATGCGTATTGTCCTGAAAAGCACTCTATCTGAGGAAACGGCTCACAAGGTGATGAGACTTCTTGGTCGAACATTGGCGCTTGCGACGATCCTGGCGCTGATACAGGTCGCAGCGGGCCACGCGGCGGATACGATCCGCCTTGCGGTGCAGAAAACCGGAACATTCTCCTGGGAATTGGCCGCGATCCGCAGCGCCGGGCTC
Organism: Bradyrhizobium betae; assembly: GCF_008932115.1. Lineage (NCBI taxonomy): Bacteria > Pseudomonadati > Pseudomonadota > Alphaproteobacteria > Hyphomicrobiales > Nitrobacteraceae > Bradyrhizobium > Bradyrhizobium betae. The sequence continues at coordinate 5,297,222 of NZ_CP044543.1, read as the reverse complement.
GACAAGGAGGCCGACCTTTCGCTCGACGTCACCGAGCTCGCCAGCCCCGAAGCCGGCAAGATCGCGCTGCGCGCCGGCAGTGCCGACATCATCCTGTCCGACTGGCTGTGGGTGTCGCGCGAGCGCGCGCTCGGCGCCAGGCTGACCTTCTATCCCTATTCCAGCGCGCTCGGCGCGGTGATGGTGCCGGCGACGTCGCCGATCAAGACGCTGGCCGACCTGAAGGGCCGCAAGCTCGGCATCGGCGGCGGCCCCATCGACAAAAGCTGGCTGCTGCTGCAGGCCCGGATGAAGCAGGACGGCATCGACCTGAAATCCGATGCGAGCATCGTCTATGGCGCGCCGCCTCTGATCGCCGCCAAGGCGCTCGACGGCGAGATGGATGCGAGCCTGAACTTCTGGAATTTCTGTGCGCAGCTCGAGGCCAAGGGTTTTCGCCGCCTCGCCGGCATCGAGGACATCCTGCCGAAGCTCGGCGCCAAGGGCGCGGTCTCCGCGGTCGGCTATGTCTTCGACGAAAATTGGGCGGCGAGCCATCGCGATGCCGTGGCACGCTTCATCGCGATGACCCGGAAGGCCAAGCAGCTGCTGATCAGCTCGGATGCCGCCTGGGACAGAATCGCCCCGCTCACCGGCACCAGCGATGCCACCCTGCTCAGGACCTACCGCGACCGCTATCGCGACGGCATTCCGCGCCGGAGCATCACTGACGAAGAGGTCGACGCGCGCGTGCTCTATCGCGTGCTGGCCGAGATCGGCGGCCGTGATCTCGTCGGCCCTGCGGCCGAGTTCGATCCCGGCACCTTCTATCACGCAGCCCCCGGAGACTGAGGTGCTGCGTCTCCTCTCGTTTGCCCTGCTGCTCGCGATCTGGTGGACCGCCGCCCTGTTCGTCGGCGGCGCGAAACTGCCCTCGCCGCCCGCCGTGCTCCAGGTGATGATCGCGGAGGCATCGAGCGGCGCCCTGTTCCTGCATCTCGGCGCGACGCTGGCGCGCGTCATCCTCGCCTTCGTGCTGGCGATGTCGCTGGGCAGCGCGATCGGCTACCTGATGGGGCGAGTGAAGCTCGCCGACCGGCTCGGCGATCCCTGGCTGATCCTGCTGCTGAACCTGCCGGCGCTGGTCGTGATCGTGCTCGCCTATATCTGGGCCGGGCTGACTGAAGCGGCCGCGATCGCGGCGATTGCCATCAACAAGCTGCCGACCGCCATCGTCACCCTGCGTGAGGGCACGCGCACGCTCGACCGTTCGCTCGACGAGATGGCGACCGTGTTCGCAATGCCGCGCTGGCGCGCCTTTCGCCATGTCGTGCTGCCGCAACTGGCCCCCTATATCGCAGCCTCCGCCCGCTCCGGGCTGTCGCTGGTATGGAAGATCGTGCTGGTCGCCGAACTGCTGGGACGGCCGAACGGGGTCGGATTCGAGATCGGCGTCGCCTTCCAGCTGTTCGACACGCCGCGGCTGCTGGCCTATTCGCTGACCTTCGCCGCCGTCGTGCTCGTGATCGAAACCTTGCTGGTGCAGCCGTTCGAAGCCCGCGCAACCCGGTGGCGGCCCCGTGCGGCTTGAGGTCGAGATCACAGGCAAGACGTTCAACAATGCCGCGGGCGGAACGCACGAGGTGCTGGCGCCGGTCAAGTTCGCGCTCCAATCCGGCGAGGTCGGCGTGCTGATCGGCCCCTCAGGTTGCGGCAAGAGCACGATGCTGCGCATCATCCTCGGGCTCGACCGCGATTTCGCCGGGCATATCGCGCGGCCGCCGGAGGCGCGGATCGGCATGGTGTTCCAGGAGCCGCGGCTGCTGCCTTGGCGCTCGGTCGAGCAGAATGTGCGGCTGGCTGCGCCTGACGTCACGGACGCCAAGCTGTCGGAGCTGTTCAGAATTCTCGAGCTGGAGGCGCATCGCTGCCACTTTCCCGGCGAATTGTCGCTGGGTCTTGCCCGCCGCGTCGCACTTGCCCGCGCTTTTGCGGTCGAGCCCGATCTGCTCGTGCTCGACGAGCCCCTCGCCTCGCTCGACGACGCGCTCGCCGGCCGCCTGCGTGACGAGATCGCGACGCTGGTCGCAAGCCGCCCGGTGATGACGCTGCTCGTCACCCACAGCCTCGACGATGCGATCCGCCTCGGCGACCGTCTGTTTGTCCTGTCACCACGCCCGGCCCGTATCGTGCAGGAAGTGCCGATCGGCATTCCGCGCGCTGAGCGTACCGAGGCGGAGATCGCAAGGATCAGGGCCGAGCTCGCGGCCTTGCAGCTTGAATCGAAATGAAATCTCGTGGTCAACTGAGCCAAAGGAAATTGTCGAGGGAGGTTTCACCATGCGGCGTACGCTGATTGCGGTCGGCATCCTGTTGGTTGCGATGCCGGGCGCGGCGCTCGCGCAGGCCAAGGGCAAAGGCATCCGGCTCTGGAACCTGACGACGGAGACGATCTCCGGCTTCCAGCTCTCGCCCGCCGGCAGGACCGACTGGGGTCCGAACCAGTGCCTGAACGACAAGGACAAGGAGGTCGACCACGACGAGCGGCTGCGCATCACCGGCGTCGAGCCCGGCCGCTATGACGCCAGGGTCAGCTATCCCAATTCACGGCAGTGCGTCGTCCGTGACATCGAGATCAAGGCGGACGCGGTGTTCTCGATCGCCGACAAGGATCTGAAGGACTGCACGAAGTAAGGAAGGCGCCTCACGCCTTATCGTTCGGGTGCGGATATTCGCAGCGCCAGCGCACCGCCTGCCACTTCGGATGGTCGCCGACCCATTGCGCGATATAGGGCGGCGCGGCCATGGCGCATTGCGTCGGCGACCCCGCAAAGTTGAACACCAGATGCTGCTCCTCGCAGGTCGCAGGCGAGAGCACTGCACACACAGTCACCACCAGGTCGATCGGGTTCATGCCGGGATCCTCTCGCGGGGGCGATGGAGATTAGCACAAAGAGATACGTCCGGAGGAGTGGGAAGTTTCAAAAACGCCGCAGCCTCGTCATGGCCGGGCTTGTTCCGGCCATGACGATCTTATGCGCTAGAAATTCACCCCGAATATCAGCCGCGCCTGGTGCCGCTCGAAATTGACGAGGTCGAGATTGCCGGCCGATCCGGCCGGGCGGCCCCAGGCCTGCATGCTCCAGCTCATGGTGAGCCGCGATCGATCGGAGAGCTGGACGTAAGCGGTCGGCCCCACGAACAGCGCCTGCCCCGCGAACTCGCCGAGACCGATGCCCTCGTATTGCCGGAAATAGCGCATCTCGCCGCCGAGCAGCAGATTGGGGCGGACGCGCACCAGGCCGGCGAAGGCGGCGCCGATGGTCGAGCTCTTCTCGGACACACCCGCCACCTCGAAGCGCGCCCATTCCGGCTGATAGATCAGGTTGAGCGCGCCGATGGCGAAATTCGGGATCAACTCGCGGTCGAAGGCGAGGGTGAAATCGGTGCCGTACATCCGCCCTTTTGCACCGGAGGTTTCATCGATGCGATCGCCATGAAGGTCGGCGGCGACGGTCAAACCGAACGGCGCGCGCTCGCGGTCGAGCAGGCGATAGCGCAAATCGAGCGAGGCGCCCTGGAAGTTGAACTGGCGGCGATCGCCGATATCGGGGACGCCGGTGATGTCGTGCAGCGTGGCCGTGCCGCCAAGCTCGATGCGGAAGTTCGGCAGCGGGACGACCTCGATTTCGACCTCCTGCGCGAGCGCGCGATAGGTGCCGCTCCCCTTGCCGAATCGCCCCGTCGTCTCAGTCTGGAATTCGCGCTCGCCGGGATTTCCGACATCGGTGCCGATCATGAAGCCGAAGATGTGTTCGGTATCGAAGCCCTCTTCGGCGCGGACACATGCCGGTGCAAGCGCGAGCGTGCATGCAACCGCCGTCCAGATTGTGTGGGCTCCAACGCGCATCATGAACACTACCACGGCTTCAATGGCGTTCGCCACCGAAGCCGCGGCAGGTTCGTCAGTCTTACTTGCGCGCAGCGCAGGCGTACATGTTGATTTCCATGCCGACCGGCACTTCCACGATCTTCGGAGCTTTCCAGGCCATTCGGGTCTCCCAAGGATATTGGGCGCGACAATCGCGCCGGGCGAAACCTAGGGCTGCCTCAAGTGCAGCGCAAGTTGGAATCGAACCGCTGATACTGCGAACTGTCGCAATGCGCTTGCGAATTTCCCTCTCGGGCAAACCGCCTTCGCTCCCAGTCAAGCGCGGTTGCTCTCAGCGCAACAATCGCAGAAGCGCGCGGCCGGCGCGCGAGTTCAGCTCCTTCGCATCCAGCGCTCCGTCCTTGTCGAGATTCGCCGCGTTGAAGCGCTGCTCCACGACGGACAGATATTCGTCGAGCGTGAGTGTGCCGTCGCGATCGGGATCCGCGGCGGCGAGTTCTTTCGCCGTTAACCGTCCGCGCAACTCGCGTGCGTCCAGCGTTCCATCGTGATCGGGATCGAGCCTGGCGAACAACGCGGCCGCTGCCTTCTTGACCTCGGCAAGATCGAGCGTGCCGTCATTGTCGGTATCGAACATCTTCACCGCAGCGCCGGAGGCCGACCAGGCCGGACCGGACAGCACTGCGATCGTGAGCGCAAGCGCAACTGAGCGACGCGATATCATTTTGACCTCCCTGACCATGGGCCCCGATTCGAACGGGACCTGCTCAACATAAGTCCGCAAGCAGGTGCCGGTTCAAGCCGGAATTGCGAGGCGCCGGAAGACACCGAACCCGGTCGCGGGCGACTCTCGCATCGCATCAATCGTCGCACGATGGAAATTGATGCAGCGCATTCGCGCAAGACGAGCAAATTCCTTCGAAGATTACCGCGTGCACCCTGGCATCTGGCGTCCAACATATCGGCAGCGCGCGTTCGACTTTCGTATTGACGGGTTTTGCATTCGGGCGGAGTGTTGCACCCGCAGCGTCAAAAGGCGCGCATATTGGGAGGAACGGATGAAACGCTTTGCGACGGCCGCGAGCCTCGTCATGCTTGCATCAGCGTATGCAAATGCCCAGACCACCGAGCAGCTGGTCAAGGGTGCGACCGATACATCGAACGTTCTCAACTACGGGATGGGCTACAATCTCCAGCGCTTCTCGACCCTGAACCAGGTCAACAAGGACACCGTCAAGAACCTCGTCCCGGTCTGGAACTACAGCTTCAATGACGATCGCAGCGAGGAATCGCAGCCGCTGGTGTACCAAGGCGTGATCTATGTGACGTCGCACAACGCCACCATGGCGGTGGACGCCAAGACCGGCAAGCAGATCTGGAAATCCAAGATCGAATATCCCGCCGAGACCCCCGCATCGTCTGCTGCGGCATCATCAATCGCGGCGCCGCGCTCTACGACGGCAAGGTGTTCCGCACCACGCTGGATGCCAACGTGATCGCGCTCGATGCCAAGAACGGCAAGGAGCTGTGGCGGCAGAAGGCCGCCGACATCAAGGAAGGCTATTCGATGACGGTGGCCCCGCTGGTCGCGGACGGCGTCGTCATCACCGGCATCTCCGGCGCCGAGTTCGGCACCCGCGGCTTCATCGACGGCTGGGATCCGGCAACAGGCAAGCATCTGTGGCGCACCCATTCGATCCCCTCGCCCGACGAGCCCGGCGGCGACACCTGGAAAGGCGACACCTGGAAGCTCGGCGGCGGCTCGACCTGGATCACAGGGTCCTACGATCCCGAGCTGAATACGGTCTATTGGGGCATCGGCAATCCCGGCCCGTTCAATTCGGCGGTGCGCCCCGGCGACAATCTCTACACCTGCTCCGTGCTGGCGATGGATCCCAAGACCGGCAAGATCAAGTGGCACTACCAGTTCTCGCCGAACAATCCGTTCGACTATGACAGCGTGGCCGAGATGGTTCTCGCCGACATGAATGTCGAGGGCAAGCCGACCAAGGTGCTGATGGACGCCAACCGCAACGGCTTCTTCTACGTGCTCGACCGCACCAACGGAAAGCTGCTCGCGGCCAATCCCTACGTGAAGGTGAACTGGGCGACCGGCATCGACATGAAGACCGGGCGGCCGATCGAGACCGATGTTTCGAAGGATGCGCGCGAGGGCAAGAAGGTCACGGTCTATCCGTCGATCCTCGGCGGCAAGAACTGGGAGCCGATGTCGTTCAATCCGCAGACTGGCCTTGCCTATGCCAACACACTCTCCTTCGGCGGCCGGTACAAGACCGAGCCCGTCACCTTCAAGCAGGGTGAATGGTATCTCGGCATGGACCTCACCGATCTCTGGGAGTGGGGTGACGGCCCGCGCGGTCATCTCAAGGCGATCGATCCCATGACCGGCAAGTCGAAATGGGAAGCGCCGAGCGACATCCCGCGCTTCTCCGGCGTGCTGTCGACCGCGGGCGGCGTCGTGTTCTCGGGCGCGCTGACCGGCGAGTTCGAGGCCTTCGATGCCGACACCGGCAAGAAGCTCTGGCAGTTCCAGACCGGCTCCGGCATCGAGGGGCAACCGGTAACGTGGCAGCAGGACGGCGTGCAGTATGTCGCGGTCACCAGCGGTTATGGCGGCGTGTACTCGCTGTTCTCCGGCGACGAGCGGCTTGCCAACGTGCCCCCCGGCGGCTCGCTGTGGGTGTTTGCGGTGAAGCAATAGCCACGGCACGATGCTGAAAGAGGTCTCTCTCAAGACGGTGGCGGTCATCGCCACCGTCGCGGTGCTGACGGTCGCGCTTGCGGCGACCGTTCGCGCCGCGGACGATTCAACCGGCAATCCGGTGCAGGCGCAGATCGACCACGGCAAGTCGACCTATGCCGAAAAATGCTCGCACTGCCACGGCCCCAACATGCTGAACCCCGGCACCATCACGCCGGACCTGCGCACCTTCCCCGACGACAGGACGCGCTTCGTCACCACGGTGAAGAACGGCAAGAACAACAAGATGCCGCCCTGGGCCGACATTCTCAGCGACGACGAGATCGGGAATCTCTGGGCGTTCATCTCGAGTCGGAGGAAGCCATGAAGCACTGGCTCGCCGCATGGGGCATGGCCGCGATCCTCGCGGCGGCGGCGACGGCCGGCCACGCGGCCGACGATCCGCTGAAGATCTGCCTCGACGAGGATCGGCCACCGCTCTCCATGCACCAGAAAGGCAAGCCGGACTCCGGCTTCGACGTGTTGCTGGCGCAGGCGATCGCGGAGCGGATGGGGCGACCGCTGAAGATCCAGTGGTTCGAGAGCAGACTGGACGAGGATTCGAGCCCGCAGCTCGAAGCCAATGCGCTGCTGTCCGACGGGCGCTGCTCGCTGGTCGGCGGCTACGCGTTGACGACGGATTCCCTGGTCAAGCCCGGCATGAAGACGGCGCGTTTGCCGGATTTCGCCGGCGCCACGCGCGACGACCGGCGGCGCCGCGTCGCGCTCGGCGTGCTCGCGCCGAGCCAGCCCTACGTCTATTCGCCGATGACGGTCGTGCTCGGGCCCAAGGCGCAGGGGCGCAAGATCGGCGGCATCGGCGATCTCGCCGGCCTTCGCCTCGTGATCGAGAGCGGATCGCTGGGCGACGCCATCCTGATGACGTTCGACAAGGGACGCCTGATCGATAGCATCACGCATCTGGTTCCCGGCCGCGACGACCTGCTCGGCGCGCTGGCCCGCGGTGATCATGACGCGACGCTGATCGACCTTGGCCGCTTCGACGCCCATCGCGCCGCGCATCCGGACACGACGATCACGCCTTCCGGCTACTACTACCCGATCGGCGCCAATCGCGGTTATGTCGGGCTCACTGGCGACGGCGCACTGATCGAGGCTGTCAACAAGGCCCTGACAGCGCTTGCCGCCGAGGGCAAGATCGCCGAATTCGGCAAGCAGGCCGGCCTCACCTATCTGCCGCCGCGCGAGCCGGCGATCCTCGGCGACGTCTGGATGAAGATCATTCAGCGGTGATGCCTCACGTCCCGGACGCGCTGGCTGCGCTCAGGCCGGGGTACGAGACCCAAGTCTTCGCGCAACTGCATCAACGCCGTTATTACGAGCGCAGCGAAGCAATCCAGAGCCCCTCCCCGGAAAGATTCTGGATTGCTTCGCTGCGCTCGCAATGACGGAGTACGGAGCGGCGGCTGCGTGTGATGCGAAAGGTGCAATCGTCCGGATGACGCACGATTGGGCACGGGTGCGTCCATTCGAATGCGCCAATGTGTCTCGCCTCCCACCCATGGCGGCGCCAGCCTGATGCAGTAGGTTCGGCCAAAATCAGGAGGGAATCATGTCCGTAAACTTCAACCGTCGCCACTTCATCGCCGCCGGTACCACTGCACTCGCGATGCCATTCGTTGCGCGCGGCGCCTCGGCGCAAGGCAGCTGGCCGTCGCGGCAGATTCGCATGATTTGCAGCTATCCCGCCGGCGGACAGACTGATCTGCTCGCGCGCGCCTATGGCGAATTCATCTCCAAGCAGATCGGCAAGACCGTCGTCGTCGAGAACAAGCCCGGGGCCTCCGGTGCGATCGGCACGGCGGAGGTCGCCCGCGCCGAGCCCGACGGCCACACCATGCTGTGCTCGATCTCGACCACCTACATCATGAACCGCGTGGTCATGAAGAATCCCGGCTACGACATGGATAAGAATCTGACGCTGGTCAGCGTCATTCCGGGCGCAGGCCTCCTGCTGATCGCGAACCCCAAGACCGGCGTCAAGACGCTGGAGGATTTCGTCGCCTTCGCCCGCAAGAGCGGCAAGGTGAATTTCGGCACCTACAGCGCGGGCTCCGCTCCGCACATGACGATCAACGAGCTCAACAAGCAATACGGCCTCAACATCGAGCCGGTCCACTACCGCGGCGAAGCTCCGATGTGGACGGGCATGCTGGAAGGCACGCTCGACGCCGCGATGGGCAGCTACACTGCGGCGCAATCGGTCCTGCAGAGCGACCGCGGCACCGTGTTCGGGGTGCATTCGAAGAAGGTCGATGCGATCCCCGCCATCAAGACCCTCCCCGAGCAGGGTGCGACGTCGAAATTCTTCTCCGTGAGCGGCTTCTCCGGCTGGGCGGTCCCGAAGGCGACGCCGCAAACGGTCGTCGACCGCCTGGCCGAGCTCTGCGTCGCCGCAAACAGCGATCCGAAAGTGAAGGAGGTTCTGGCAACCTTCGTGCTCGAGCCGGCGGTCGGCTTCAAGGAGACCAACGCACTGTATCAGCGCGAGCTGCCGATCTGGATCGAGAGCGCGAAGTCGCTCGGCCTCGAGCCGGCCTGAACTTTCGGGCACGACGCGGCGGGTAATCTTCCGCTGCGCCGCACAACATCCGACCAAAGCCGTGTCGGAAACGCAATTACAGGCTATGATTGCGCAATGCTGGAACACTTCGCCGGCGCGGAGAAAAAAGGCCGATCGCATGACACCGGATGGTATCGCCGTAGCCGTCATGATCATCCTGCTCTTTCCGATGGGCTACTTCACGCTGGCCTCACCCGCCTTTCTTCTGGTGAAGCTTGACATCCAGCCCGTCGCCCAGCTGCTGCGCGGAATGTTCAACGCCCATTTCATGGTGATGCGCGTTGCCGGCGTGATCGGGACGTTGGCGTTTCTCCTCGACGGGCGCCTGGCCGCCGCGACGGGCGTCGGCCTGCTCACAGTCCTGGCAATCTACGGTCGCCCTTGGTTCATGCAACGCATGGACCACCAACTCAGCGCGACGGACGCCGGCGACACTGACGCCCCGCGCCGGCTCCGCCGACTGCATTGGAACGGCATGCTGTGCAACGCAGTTCTTCTCGCCGTGCTCCTGGCCAGCATCCCCTACGTCGCGATGTCCGCCTGAGAGATATCGCCGAACGACCGGCGACGGCCCAAACGCCGCCGAGTCTAATGCTCGTTCGCGACGGCCGCGCCCTGCTGCGCCTTGTGGATCGAGGACGGCACCACGCCGAAATATTTCCGGAACACACGGCTGAAATGCGATGAGCTGGAGAAACCCCAGGAGAACGCGACGTCGGTGATGGTCTTGCCGCCGTGAGCTTCGAGCTCCTGGCGGCAATTCTGCAGACGTGCCTGCCAGATGTAATCGCTCACCGTGGTGCCGCGCTCGGAAAACAGCATGTGCAGATAGCGCTTGGAGCAGCCCAGCTCGGCGGAGATCTGGTCGATGCACAGATCCGGATCGCGCAGGTGCTCGCGGATGAAGAACTGCGCCCGCACATACATTGCCTCGGGCCCGACACGATCGAACCCCGTGTCCGCTTCGCGCAGCGGCAGCAGCAAGAGATCGATCAGCGAATCGGCGACGCCGACCGCGCTGTTCGCCGAAAGCTTGGCCGCCTCGTCGAAGGTCGCGTGGACGAAATCATGGGCGATGCGTCCCGTACCCGTCTTCGCCGACAGCTTGCAGGCCGGCATCCGCTGCGACGGGAAACCGCGGTCGCGCAATAGCGCCTTCGGAACGATCACCACATCGTGGCGGGTGAAGGCGGGGCTGATGATCAGATGCGGACAGGAGACATCGTAGGCGATGATGTCGCCCGGGTTGATTTCGATGTGGCGGCCTTCCTGCTCGAAATAGGACACGCCGTAGGTCTGGAAGTGAATCTTTATGTAGGGGTGCTCATTGGCCTTGGCCCGCGCCAGCGTGTGCGCGATGCGATGCTGGCTGACCTCGATCTGGCACAGTTTCAGGCGCGAGACGGAGGTGTAGTCGATGCGGCCCTCGAGCGAGGATGCTTCCAGCGGATCGACGTCGAAATGTCCACACAGGCTGGTCAGCCCGTCGATCCAGCTCTGGATCTGCCGCTTCGGCGTCAGTCCGGTCGTCGAGAGCGTGTGAATTGTGTCGGACATTAATCCAGCCACTGGTCCTACCCGGATATTCAACGCGAATCGCGACCAGCGCTGCTGGAGCCCTCCGCCGTGATTGCGTGACGTTTACCTCGAATTTGAGCGATCTTGTGGAACGAGCGCCATCATTCCATTGCCACCCTTGAAAGTTAATCCTCCGCCTTAGTTGCAGCGCCGTCAAGGGGAACCTGAGCGTTGCACGCCGCGCCGCACGATGCCGAAGCCGCTGAATTCGCTACTGCAAAATCAAATTCTTCGCGTCCGTGCGCTATCAAGCAAACTAGCTTCTCTCTTGGGCAAGTTTCCCGATGGCGAAGTCGTTAGGGATTGCGAAGGGAACAACAAGAACGGGCCGCTCCTGCACGTGGACCCGTAGCTCTCATCCCGAGGAGGAAACAGCACAGCATCGTTTCTGGTCCCAATCGTGACCGCCCTGCACGAGCAGACGCCGGACGAGAAGCCCGGTGATTGAGCAATGCTTCAGAAACAATAAACGATACCAACGGAGGAACGACTATGCGCAAGGTGTTACTGGCGACCCTTCTTGGCTCCGCGGCGGCGCTTGCCGTCGGGAGCGCGTCAGCGAATGACGAAGTGCTCAAGATGTCCCAGAATCCCAAGGATTGGGTCATCCCGGCAGGCGACTATGCCAGCACTCGCTATTCCAAGCTGAACCAGATCAATGCACAAAACGTCGGCAAGCTTCAGGTCGCCTGGACCTTCTCGACCGGCGTGCTGCGCGGCCACGAAGGTGGTCCGCTGATCATCGGCAACATGATGTACGTCCACACGCCGTTCCCGAACAAGGTCTACGCCATTGACCTTTCCAACGAGAACAAGATCGTCTGGAAGTACGAGCCGAAGCAGGATCCGAACGTCATTCCGGTGATGTGCTGCGACACGGTCAACCGCGGCCTCGCCTTCGGTGACGGCAAGATCTTCCTGCATCAGGCCGACACCACGCTCGTCGCACTCGATGCCAAGACCGGCAAGGTCGCATGGACCGCCAAGAACGGCGATCCCGGCAAGGGCGAGACCGGAACCTCGGCACCGCTGGTCGTCAAGGACAAGGTGCTGATCGGCATCTCCGGCGGCGAGTTCGGCGTTCAGGCCCATATGTCAGCCTACGACATCAAGACCGGCAAGCTGGCATGGCGCGGCTATTCGGAAGGTCCGGACGACCAGATCCTGGTCGACGCCGAGAAGACCACCGCGCTCGGCAAGCCAGTCGGCAAGGACTCGAGCCTCAAGACCTGGCAGGGCGATCAGTGGAAGATCGGCGGCGGCGCGACCTGGGGCTGGATCTCCTACGATCCCGAGCTGAACCTCGTCTATTACGGATCGGGCAACCCCTCGACCTGGAATCCGAAGCAGCGTCCCGGCGACAACAAATGGTCGATGACGATCTGGGCACGTAACCCGGACACCGGCATGGCCAAGTGGGTCTACCAGATGACGCCCCACGACGAGTGGGACTATGACGGCGTCAACGAGATGATCCTCTCGGACCAGTCGATCAACGGCCAGCCGCGCAAGCTGTTGACGCATTTCGATCGTAACGGCCTCGGCTATACGATGGATCGCGCCACCGGCGAATTGCTGGTCGCCGAGAAGTTCGATCCGAAGGTGAACTGGACCTCGGGCGTGGACATGGACAAGAACTCGCCGACCTATGGCCGTCCGAAGGTGCTCGACGCAGCTTCGACCGACAAGGCGGGTGAGGACCACAACGTGAAGGGCATCTGCCCGGCCGCGCTCGGCACCAAGGACGAGCAGCCGGCAGCCTACTCGCCGGACACGCAGCTGTTCTACGTTCCGACCAACCACGTCTGCATGGACTACGAACCGTTCAAGGTGAGCTACACCGCGGGCCAGCCCTATGTGGGCGCAACGCTCTCGATGTACCCGCCGGCGGGTGAGACCCATATGGGCAACTTCATCGCCTGGGACGGCAAGACCGGCAAGATCGTCTGGTCGAACAAGGAGCAGTTCTCGGTCTGGTCGGGTGCGCTCGCAACCGCCGGCGGCGTGGTGTTCTACGGCACGCTCGAAGGCTACCTGAAGGCGGTCGACGCCAAGACCGGAAAGGAGCTCTACAAGTTCAAGACTCCCTCCGGCATCATCGGCAACGTCACGACCTATGAGAACGGCGGCAAGCAGTATGTCGCAGTGCTCTCGGGCGTCGGCGGCTGGGCCGGCATCGGTCTGGCGGCAGGCCTGACCGATCCGACCGCCGGTCTCGGCGCAGTCGGCGGCTACGCGGCCCTCAGCAACTACACGGCGCTCGGCGGTACGCTGACCGTGTTCTCGCTGCCGGCGAACTAGCCTCATCTCGTATCGCTCCGGCGCGTGGATCAACTCCACGCGCCGGCTCGTCTCCTCCCGATGCCTTCGAGGACAATCTCTTGCGTAAAATCTGCCTTGCCATCGTTGCAATCATCTTCGTTGCGTCCGGAGGACTTGCACAAGCGGGAGGTCCGGGCGACCCGACCGCCGTCAAGAAGGAAGACGACGGAAAGTGGCTCGATAAGGAAGGAAACCCGACCTACAAGATTTCGGCCGACGGCACCGTGGACTGGTTCACCTATTCCGGATACCGCCGCTATCACTCCGACTGTCACGTCTGCCATGGTCCCGACGGCATGGGATCGACCTACGCGCCGGCCCTGAAGGACTCCGTCAAGACCATGAGCTATGGCGACTTCCTCGGCGTCGTCGCGTCCGGCCGCAAGAACATTTCGACCGCGCAGGAGAACGTCATGCCGGCCTTCGGCGACAACCCGAACGTCGCCTGCTACATGGACGACCTCTACGTCTATCTCCGCGCCCGCTCGACCGAAGCCTGGGGCCGGCAGCGTCCCGCCAAGAAGGACGAGAAGAACGAGGTCTACACCAAGGCGGAAGACGCCTGCATGGGCCACAAATGAACGTTACGAGGACTGCCAGGACTACTTCTTGGCGTCCTATGAGAATCTGAGGAGTTACCGATGAAGACACGTGCCGCCGTCGCATTCGAAGCCAAGAAGCCGCTCGAGATCGTCGAACTCGATCTGGAAGGGCCGAAGGCCGGAGAAGTGCTGGTCGAGATTAAGGCGACGGGCATCTGCCATACCGACGCCTACACGCTCGACGGCTTCGACAGCGAGGGAATCTTCCCGTCGATCCTGGGCCATGAGGGCGCCGGCATCATCCGCGAAATCGGCCCGGGCGTGACCTCGGTGAAGCCGGGCGATCACGTCATCCCGCTCTACACGCCGGAATGCCGGCAGTGCAAAAGCTGCCTGAGCCAGAAGACCAATCTCTGCACCGCGATCCGCGCGACGCAAGGCAAGGGCGTGATGCCTGATGGCACCAGCCGCTTCTCCTACAAGGGCAAGCCGGTCTACCATTATATGGGCTGCTCGACCTTCTCGAACTTCACCGTGCTGCCGGAGATCGCGGTCGCCAAGATCCGCGAGGACGCGCCGTTCGACAAGAGCTGCTACATCGGCTGCGGCGTCACCACCGGCGTCGGTGCCGTGGTCAACACCGCCAAGGTCGAGCCGGGCTCCAACGTGGTCGTGTTCGGCCTCGGTGGCATCGGCCTCAACGTGATCCAGGGTGCCAAGATGGCCGGCGCCGACAAGATCATCGGTGTCGACATCAACGACTCCAAGGAGGATTGGGGCCGCCGGTTCGGCATGACCGAGTTCGTCAACCCCAAGAAGATCACCGGCGACATCGTCCAGCATCTCGTCGGCCTCACCGACGGCGGCGCCGACTACACCTTCGACTGCACCGGCAACACCACCGTGATGCGCCAGGCGCTGGAAGCCTGCCATCGCGGCTGGGGCACCTCGATCATCATCGGCGTCGCCGAATCCGGCAAGGAGATCGCCACCCGCCCGTTCCAGCTCGTCACCGGGCGCAACTGGCGCGGCACGGCTTTCGGTGGCGCGCGTGGCCGCACCGACGTGCCGAAGATCGTCGACTGGTACATGAACGGAAAGATCCAGATCGATCCGATGATCACCCACGTGCTCAAGCTCGAAGAGATCAACAAGGGTTTTGACCTCATGCACGAGGGCAAATCCATTCGTTCCGTCGTCGTGTACTAGCTCGAAAGCGTCACCCCCAAGGAGGATCGACCCATGACTGTTGCACTCCATCCCTCGATCGACAACGGCCTCAAACAAGGTACCGGCCATTTTGCCGGCGGCACGCTCGCCTGCAAATGCAAGGACCACCAGGTCAAGGTGGGCATCAAGGGCGACGTCGCGCACAACCACGCCTGCGGCTGCACCAAGTGCTGGAAGCCGCAGGGCGCGACATTCTCCGTCGTCGCCGTCGTGCCGCGCCAGAACGTCACCGTGCTCGAGAACGGCGACAAGCTCCAGATCGTCGACGCGTCCGCGGTGATCCAGCGCCACGCCTGCAAGGCCTGCGGCACGCATATGTTCGGCCGGATCGAGAACAAGAACCATCCGTTCTACGGCCTCGACTTCATCCATCCCGAACTGTTCCAGGAGCAGGGATCGCAGGCGCCGCAATTCGCCGCCTTCGTCTCCTCCGTGATCGAATCGGGCGTGAAGCCGGAGCAGATGGCCGGCATCCGCACGCGGCTGAAGGAAATCGGGCTCGAGCCCTATGACTGCCTGTCACCGGCGCTGATGGACGCGATCGCGACCCACGTGGCCAAAGCCAAGGCCGCGTAACCAAGGCGGCCTGAACAAGGCCGCCGGACCACACTCCCTGCCCCGTCCCCTCGCTGGCCTCCAGCGAGCCGGACGGGGCCAGTCTCGGGGCGACCGCGGCGATGCCGCCGCCTTCACTCTGCGTATGAGGGCCACGAGCTCCTCAGTCCTGGTCTCTGAATGACTGCGCAGTGCCGCCTGCTTCCCATTCGAAGTCCGCGCCCCTGCGTTTCTCCCTCCCTCGACTGAGGCACACTGCTTCGTCCGCGCAGTCATTCTGCCGGACGAAGCTTTTTTCTGCGCGCTCATTTCGCAAGCGCACAGTGCAACCCACCGGCGCGCAACGTGATGCCGCGCCCTGCTTTTGACAAACCTGCGTTGCAGTCTTTTCCCGTCAGGAACACTCGGCTGTGAATGCCGGGCCTGTGCGATCTCTGTTACGGTCGCCCCGTCACGATGCCGCGCGAAGTTCAATCAAACAAGAACAACACGGGAGAGGTATCGAGCACATCCGGACATCACGATTCGCATTTCTGCCTCCTGCCGGGATCTGCCCGCGCGGGACAAAGGCTCGAATGCGGCGACGACGCAACCAACATTGCGCCGACGGACGTCGGCAATGTCAAAATCAGCAAGCTTATGAAGAGCGAGGGACGATCATGATCAAGGTGAAGATCAACGGCCAGGAACAGAGCTGGGACGGCGACCCGGATCTCCCGCTACTCTGGTTCCTGCGTGACGAAGCCGGGCTGACCGGCACCAAATATGGCTGCGGCCAGGCCCTGTGCGGCGCCTGTACGGTCATCGTCGGCAAGGAAGCCGTACGCTCCTGCATCACGTCGATCAACGACGTCGCCGGCCGCGAGGTCACCACGATCGAGGGCCTGCATCCGAACGGCGATCATCCCGTCCAGAAGGCCTGGCGGCAGGTCAACGTCCCCCAATGCGGCTTCTGCCAGGCCGGCCAGATCATGCAGGCTGCTTCGCTGCTGATGGAGAACCCCAAGCCGTCGCACGACCAGATCCGCGAGGCGATGGCCGGCAATATCTGCCGCTGCGGTTGCTATCAGCGCATCGAGAACGCGGTCCATCTCGCATCGACGGGAGTGTGACATGAATTTCATCGACAACCCTGGGAAGCTTCGTGGCTTCGAAAAGAACATCCGCGTCGAGAAGGTCTCGCGCCGCAACATCCTGAAAGGACTCGGCGTCACCGGCGGCTTCGTGCTCGCCGCGCCCGTGATGTCGCGCCAGGCCTTTGCCTATGAGACCGGCGCCGGCAAGATGCCGCATGGCGTCGTGGTCGATCCGCGCGTGTTCGTCGCGGTCGCGTCCGACGGCACCGTCACCATCCTTGCCCACCGTTCCGAGATGGGCACCGGCGTGCGCACCAGCCTGCCGCTGATCGTGGCCGAGGAGATGGAAGCCGACTGGTCGAAGGTCAAGGTGCAGCAGGCCCATGGCGACGAGGTCACGTTCGGCAACCAGGACACCGACGGTTCGCGCAGCACGCGGCATTATCTGATCCCGATGCGCCAGATCGGCGCCTCGGCCCGCACCATGCTGGAGCAGGCCGCGGCCAAGCGCTGGAACGTGCCGGCGACCGAGGTGAAGGCCGTCAATCACGAGGTCGTCCACAGCGCCAGCGGGCGCAAGCTCGGCTTCGGCGAGTTGGCTGCCGATGCCGCCAAGGAATCGGTGCCTGCTATCGAAGGCCTCAAGCTGAAGGACCCCAAAGACTTTCGCTATCTCGGCAAGGGCCAGGTCAGCATCGTCGATCTCCACGACATCACCACCGGCAAGGCGCGCTACGGCGCCGACGTGCGGCTGGCAGGCATGAAATACGCCGTGATCGCCCGCCCGCCGGTGACCGGCGGCAAGCTGGTCTCGTTCGATCCCGACGCGGCGCTGAAGGTGCCCGGCGTCGAGAAGGTGATGAAAGTTCAAGGCTGGCCGTGGCCGTCGAAATTCCAGCCGCTCGGCGGCGTCGCCGTGATCGCACGCAACACCGGCGCGGCGATCAAGGGCCGCGACGCACTGAAGCTGGTCTGGGACGACGGCGCCAACGGCAAATACGACTCGGTCGCCTATCGCAAGGAGCTCGAGGAGGCCTCACGCAAGCCCGGCCTCGTCGTGCGTGCCGAGGGCGACGCGGACGCTGCGTTGAAGAGCGCCGACAAGGTCGTGGTCGGCGAATACTACCTGCCGCACCTCGCCCATGTCAGCATGGAGCCGCCGGTAGCCGTCGCCGACGTCAAGGGCGACAGGGCGGAGATCTGGGCGCCGGTGCAGAGCCCCGGCGGCACGCGCGAAGACGTCGCCAAGACGCTCGGCATCCCCGAGGGCAATGTCACCGTCAACGTGACGCTGCTCGGCGGTGGCTTCGGCCGCAAGTCGAAATGCGACTTCGCGCTCGAGGCCGCGCTGCTGTCGAAGGAACTCGGTGCGCCCGTGAAGGTGCAGTGGACGCGTGAGGACGACCTCCACCACGACTTCCTGCACACCGTCTCCGTGGAACGGATCGAGGCGGGGCTCGACAAGAGCGGCAAGGTGATCGCCTGGCGTCACCGCAGCGTGGCGCCCACCATCGCGTCGACGTTCGCGGCGGGCGCCAAGCACGCAGCGCCGTTCGAGCTCGGCATGGGCCTCGTCGACATGCCGTTCGAGATCGCCAACATCTCCTGCGAGAACCCGGAAGCTGCCGCGTTCACCCGAATCGGCTGGTTCCGCTCGGTCTCGAATATCCCGCGCGCCTTCGCGGTACAGTCGATGGTCGGCGAGATCGCCGCTGCGACCGGACGCGACCAGAAGGAGACGCTGCTCGCGCTGATCGGCAGCCCGCGCATCGTCAAGCCCGCCGTCAAGGACATGTGGAACTACGGCGAGCCCACTGACAGCTACCCGATCGACACCGCGCGCCTGCGCAAGGTGGTCGAGCTGGTCGCCGAGAAGGGCGAATGGGGCCGTCAGGTACCCAAGGGTCACGGCCTCGGCATTGCCGTGCACCGCAGCTTCGTCAGCTACATCGCGACCATCGTCGAGGTGGCCGTCGACGACAAGGGCAAGCTGAGTGTGCCGCGGGTCGACACCGCGATCGACTGCGGCACCTATGTCAACCCCGAGCGCATCGCCTCGCAGATCGAGGGCGCGGCGATCATGGGGCTGAGCCTGACCAAATACGGCGCGGTCACGTTCAAGGACGGCAAGGTGGAGCAGAAGAACTTTGACGACTTCCCCGTCGTCAGGATGGACGAATCTCCTGTTGTGACCAACGTCTACATCGTTCCGCCCGGACCCGACACGCCGCCAAGCGGCGTCGGCGAGCCCGGCGTGCCGCCGTTCGCACCTGCGCTGATGAATGCGATCTTCGCCGCGACCGGCAAGCGTATCCGCAGCCTTCCACTCGGCAAGCAATTGGAGGCTTAGCGCGGGAACATAAGGCGGCTCCGCGCCGTTTCCATCGATCTGACAGGAGCAGATCGATGACCAACATCTCAAGGGCGCTCGCAGTCTCGTTGCTGTCGGGCGCCTTTTTCATGACGACCACAGGCGCGTTCGCGCAGAACAGTACGACGCCACCGACCACAGCCACCCGCCCCACCGCGCCGGAGCAAAACTCGCTGCCCAACGCCAACGCCCCGCCCGCCTCGACCACCCAGACCACCGGGCAGAGCAGCACCGATCCGAAGATTCAGGAGATGAACCAGAAGGAAAAGGACAAGGTGGATCGGCAGGGGAAGTAGTTGTCTGACGACTGCGCATTGATCTCCCCTCGCCCCTTGCGGGAGAGAGCCGCGACGCTGGTGGCAACAAACTCGCTTGGGTGAGGGGTATGTCTCCGCGAGCACACCTTGCGATTTGTGTACGCGGATAGATACCCCTCATCCGGCGCTCCGCTCCACCTTCTCCCACAAGGGGAGAAGGTGAAAGCAAGGAACACGCAAAATGCGGCGGACGTTGCCGTCCGCCGCATTTGCCCCCAGAGGCTCCGCTACTTTCGATCCGCCCGCGGAGCTCATTTCTTCAGCGCGAACACCCAGACGACGCCGCCTTGCGGCACATTGGACTCGATGCCGATATTGTTGGTCGCGAGCGCATCCTGGATGCGCTGCGCGTCGACGCCCCAGCCAGACTGGATCGCGATGTACTGGGTGCCGTCGATCTCATAGGACACCGGCATGCCCATGATGCCGGAGTTGGTCTTCTGCTCCCACAACAGCTCGCCGGTCTTGGCGTGGAAGGCGCGGAAGTTGCGGTCGTTGGTGCCGCCGACGAAGACGAGATCGCCCGCCGTCGCCGTCACCGAACCGAACAACTGGGATTTCGGGAAGTTGTGCTGCCACACCTTCTTGCCCGTGGCGGGATCCCAGGCCTGGAGCTCGCCGAAATGGTCCGCTCCCGGCTTCGCCTTGAGGCCGATGTCCTCCGGCTTGGTGCCGAGCCAGAGCTCGCCCGCCTTGAGCGGAACCTTCTCGCCGGTGAAGCCGCCGCAGAAATTCTCGTTGGCGGGCACGTAGACCAGACCAGTCTTCTGGCTGTAGGCCGCCGACGGCCAGTCCTTGCCGCCCCATAGCGACGGACAGAACTCGACGCGCTTGCCGATGACCGGCTTGTGGTCGGGATCGACGATCGGCCGCCCGCTCTCGGCATCGATGCCCTTCCAGACGTCGGTTGCGACGAACGGCCAGCCGGCGACGTAGTTGATCTTGGTCGGGGTGCGTTCGAGCACCCAGAAGATCGCGTCGCGGCCGGGATGCACCAGGCTCTTGATGGTGCGGCCGTCGCGTTGCAGGTCGATCAGCATCGGCGCGTCGACCTCGTCCCAGTCCCAGGAATCGTTCTGGTGATACTGGTGATAGGTCTTGATCTTGCCGTTGCCCGGATCGAGCGCGAGCACCGACGAGGTGTAGAGATTGTCACCGGGATGCGTCTCGCCGGGCCAAGGCGCGGCATTGCCCACGCCCCAGTAGATCGTCTTGGTGTCCTTGTCGTAATTGCCGGTCATCCAGGCGGAACCACCGCCGGTCTTCCAGTCGTCGCCCTGCCAGGTATCGTGGCCGGGTTCGCCTTCGCCGGGAATGGTATAGGTCCGCCACAGCTCCTTGCCTTCCTTGGCATCGAAGGCGGCGACGTAGCCGCGCACGCCGAGCTCACCGCCGGAGCCGCCGACGATGACCTTGCCCTCGACGATCAGCGGCATCAGGGTCATGTACTGACCTTTCTTGTAGTCCTGCACCTTGGTGTCCCACACCACCTTGCCAGTCTTGGCGTCGAGCGCGACGACATGATCGTCGGTGGTGGCGAGATAGAGCTTGTCTTCCCACAGGCCGACACCGCGGTTGGTCGGATGCAACTGGAACAGATCGTCGGGGAGCTGCCGCTTGTAGCGCCAATATTCGTCGCCGGTCCTGGCGTTGATCGCGATCACCTGTCCCATCGGGGTCGTTACGAACATCACGCCGTTGTTGACGATCGGAGGCGCCTCGTGGCCCTCGACCACACCGGTGGCAAACGTCCAGACCGGCGTGAGAGTCTTCACGTTCGAGGTGTTGATCTGGTCGAGCGGACTATAGCCCTGCCCGTCATAGGTGCGCCGATAGAGCATCCAGTTGCCGGGTTCCGGATTCTCCAGGCGCTGCTGGGTCACGGGAGAATAGTTCTCGATCGGGCCGGCGAACGCGGCGGTCGAGACGAGACAGGTGAAGGCGACGAAGCCGGACAGGTACCATTGCTTGCTGGTGACCGACGTTTGCTTGGAGGTTTTCATGGACGTTCCCCTTTTTCATCCGTTTGAATTCTTGTTTTGAATTGTTGTTTTGAATTCTTGTCGTCCCGTCGTCCGCCCCTCGGCGGATGCGGCCTCTCGTGACGCGGGCATATCCCGCACCGTCCGTCATCCTGGCTGCACGCCTCCCACCTTTCCGATGAAGTTACCGGCGACGCTGAGCGAGCCGTCGGCAAGCGCAATCGGCAGGGCGGCGAGCCGCCGCGGCGCCGGCCCGAACACGACCTGCGCGCCCGCGCGGGGATCGTATTCGGAGTTGTGGCACATGCACTTGAACACCTCCTTGTCGCCGGCATCGCTCTTGACCCAGGCGGTGACGGGACAGCCGGCATGCGAGCAGATTGCCGAATAGGCGAGGATGCCGTCGACGGCACGCGCCCGGGTTTGCTCGTCGAGCTCGGCGGGATCGAGCCGGATGATCAGGATCTCGTTGAGACGCGAGGCGCTACGCACCACCGAAGTGCTCGGATCTTTCGGCCAGGCATGCAGCGGCGGTCCGCCCTTCGGTATATCAGCGGCGGTGATCAGCTTTCCTTCCTGCTCACCGTCGGAGAAGACCAGCTGGTCGCCTTTCCTTGGACGCTCGTCGGAGCCGGGCGGATCCTCGCCCGCGCGAGCCTGCGTTGAACAACCGAGGCAAGCGGTGGTCGCGAGCGCACCAAGCAGCAGCGTTCGCCGCGTCTGCTCGGTACCCGCGTCGATGTCAGGTTCCGCAGTGATCTTCTCGGAGGATGAGGACGTTGTGCTGAGCGATGCGCGCGACATGCCCGCTAGCAGGCGCTGGAACTCTGCCTAAATGAAGGCGGAGAATTGGCGCCGCAGTGCATCAATATGTCTTTGCTCGTTTTGATTGAACGCGAATGAACGCATTCAAACGCGTTTTCGCGAATTCTACGTCGCACCGCGCGAATGGCATGATGATTTTGCAGACCAGACCGATGATGACGGAATTGGTACAACGCGCCATCAATCACGCAATGCAACCTTGACGCGACACAGCTGCACGGTTCGCAGGCAGGCTCGTCGTCAGGACCTGAGCACGTGACGCGGCGCGGCGATGCGGCCGGCGATCGTCGCCGATGCCATTTCAAAACTGTCGGCGATGCGCCGCGCCTTGTCGATGAACAGCGCAGCTGCCGGCGGCGGGCAAACCTCGCGCGCGGTCTGTTCGAACAGATCGAGCCAGCGGTCGAAATGATCGCCGACGAGGCTCAGCGGCATATGCGCCCGCATCGGCGAGCCATGATAGCGGCCGCTCATCAGGACGACCGACGACCAGAAATCCCGGAGCTTGGCGAGATGCTCGTCCCAGTTCTGCACGACGCCGAACACCGGTCCCAGCAGCGCATCCTCGCGCACGCGGCCGTAGAAACGGGTGACGAGTTCCCCGATCATCTCTTCGGTAATCCCGGTGCGCTCGATCGCATCCTGGGTCAGCAGGTTCCGCCGTGCGACCGCAGCTTCGCGCTCGGCCTTCAGTCGATCCGACATGTCCTTTGTTATCCGTTCCTAGTTCCCGCGGGCTGCCCGTTCGACATTGTCGGGCCAATTGCGCACGGCGTCTTTGTCGCAGCGCAAATTGCGGGGATGGGGCGGGGCGCAAACGCCCCGCCTCCGCGCGTGATCAGGCGCTGTAAGTGTAGAAGCCCTGCCCAGTCTTGCGGCCGAGATGGCCGGCGTCGACCATTTCCTTGAGCAAGGGGGCCGGACGGTATTTGGGGTCGTTGAAGCCCTTGTAGAAGACTTCCATCACCGACAGCATGGTATCGAGCCCGACCAGGTCGGCGAGTGCCAGCGGCCCAATCGGATGGTTGCAGCCGAGCTTCATGCCGGCGTCGATCTCCTCGGCGGTCGCGATGCCTTCCTGCAGCGCGAAGATCGCCTCGTTGATCATCGGGCAGAGGATGCGGTTGACGGCGAAGCCCGGGCTGTTCTTGGCGGTGATCGCCACCTTGCCGACGCGCTGGGCGAAATCGAGCGCCTTGGCATGGGTATCGTCTGAGGTCTGCAAGCCGCGGATGAGCTCGAGCAGCGCCATCACCGGCACCGGGTTGAAGAAGTGCATACCGATGAAGCGGTCGGGACGATCGGTTGCCGCCGCGAGCTTGGTGATCGAGATCGACGAGGTGTTGGTCGCGAGCAGCGTGCGCGGCGACAGCGTGGCGCAGAGGTCCTTCAGGATCTTGACCTTGAGCTCCTCGTTCTCGGTCGCAGCCTCGATGACGAGATCACAACTGGCGAGCTTCGCCCGGTCGGTGGTGCCGGTAATGCGCTTGAGCGTGGCGTCGCGGTCGGCCGCCGACATCTTCTCCTTCTTGACCAGGCGCTCGAGGCTGCCGCTGACGGTGGCGACGCCGCGGTTCACCGCGGCATCGGAAATGTCGACCATCACGACCGAAAGACCGGCCGCCGCGCAGATCTGCGCGATGCCGTTCCCCATGGTCCCTGCCCCGATGATGCCAACCGTCTGGATCATTGCCTTAAATCCTTCTCATCCTGCGGCCCGTGCCAGCCGGCCAGGCGCCATTTTCCTGCATCAGGATCTAGCACCGCCGCCGGGCGGGTGCGACCTGATCCTGCCCCTTCCTTAAAGCATCCGAGGCGGGAATAAAGCCGCAAACGGCATGATTTGGCTCAATCGACCGGGCGGCTTGCCGCCCTCCGCCTCATTCGAGACGGAGCACCTTGCCGGGATTCATGATGTTCTTGGGGTCGAGCGCCCGCTTGATCGTCCGCATGATGTCGAGCTCGGTCCTGGAACGATAATGCGAGAGCTCGTCGAGCTTCTCGATGCCGATGCCGTGCT
This sequence comes from Bradyrhizobium betae, assembly GCF_008932115.1. Taxonomy (NCBI): domain Bacteria; kingdom Pseudomonadati; phylum Pseudomonadota; class Alphaproteobacteria; order Hyphomicrobiales; family Nitrobacteraceae; genus Bradyrhizobium; species Bradyrhizobium betae. The sequence goes on along the minus strand of NZ_CP044543.1, from coordinate 5,273,188 downwards.
CGGCCGAGATCGAGCCGTCCATGGAGGTGATGAGGTCGTTGACGGCCCGGGTGATCACCGCGGAATACTGGCCGAGCGCGACGCGATCCATGCCCTTCGGACCCATGAAGGAGAAGTGCACATTGCCATCTCCGATATGGCCGAGCGGATAGGGGCGGATCGTCGGCAGGATGTCGAGCGCCGCCTTGAGACCCTTGTCGATGAACTCGGGAATCCGTGAGACGGCGACCGACACGTCATAGCTCAGGCCCGGTCCCTCGGCCCGCGATGCCTCGGCCACGCTCTCGCGAATGCGCCACATGTTGCGCGACTGCGCTTCGGTTTGCGCGATCACCGCATCCAGCACCCGACCTGCTTCGAGCTGGTCGGCCAGAAACTGCTCCATCCGCTCCGACATGCCCGCACCGCTGTCCTCGCGCGGCCGGGCCGAGGACCATTCCAGAAGCAGATACCACTCGATATGCGCCTTGAGAGGGTCCTGGGTGCCGGGAATGTGGCGCAGCACCATGTCGGTACAGGCGCGGCTCATCAACTCGCAGGAGCCGACATTGTCGTCGGACGCGGCGTGTGCCTCCGACAGAAGCTCGATCGCGGCACTGGGATCGCGGATCGCGAGCCATGCCGTGCAGACGTCTTTCGGCGCCGGCCAGAGCTTCAGCACCGCCCTGGTGATGATACCGAGCGTGCCCTCGGCGCCCATGAACAAATGCTTGAGGTCGTAGCCGGTGTTGTCCTTCTTGAGGGCGCGTAGACCGTTCCAGACCTCGCCATTGGCGAGCACGACCTCGAGACCCAGCACCAGATTTCGCGCATTGCCATAACGCAGCACCTGCACCCCGCCGGCATTGGTGGACAGATTGCCGCCGATCATGCACGAGCCCTGGGCACCCAGGCTGAGCGGAAGAAAGCGATCATGGCGCGCCGCGGTCTCCTGAAGCGTCTGGAGGATGCAGCCTGCCTCCACCGTCATGGCATAGCCGACGGGATCGACACTCAGCACCCGGTTCATGCGACCGAGCGACAGCACGATGCCGCGGTGCGCCGGCCACGGCGTGGCGCCGCCCATCAGGCCGGTGTTGCCACCCTGCGGCACGATGGCAATGCCGTTGTCGTGGCAAAGCTTGACGACGGCGGAGACCTCCGCGGTGCTGGCCGGACGCACCACTGCCGCAGCCTGCCCCGCCAGCTCGCCGCGCCAATCGGTCACGAAAGGCTGCTTGTCCTGCTCGTCCAGGATCATGCCCTTGTCGCCCACGATGGCCCGCAGGCGGTCGACGATGGCTGGCGTCACGGGCGCGGTCGGAATCGAGGGAGCGGTGAGAAGGGCTGCACCGGGCATGTGGTCCTCTTCTTGCGGCTCTTCTGCGCAGCCTGAGGCGCGCCGGCCTTCGTTGTTGTTCTCAGTTCTGGGCGTTCGCGCGATGACCTTAGCACGAAGGTCGCGCGTGCGGGAACGTCCCCCGCTGCGACGCTCGTGCAGACCTGCTGCGACTGCCGATGCGGCGAGCGCACTTCCGCCGATGCCCGGCGTGCCCTACTGTGCCGCCATCAACCTGGATTGGAGATCATGAGCCGCTTCTGGAGTCCGGTCGTCCACACGCTTTCGCCCTACGTCCCCGGCGAGCAGCCGAAGCAGGACGGCATCGTCAAGCTCAATACCAACGAGAATCCCTATCCGCCCTCACCCCGCGTGCTGGCGGCGATCGCCTCGGCTGCGGAGCGACTGCGCCTCTATCCCGATCCGCACGCCACACGCCTGCGCGAGGCGATCGCGGCCCACAGCGGAGTCGCGCCCGAGCAGGTGTTCGTCGGCAACGGCTCGGACGAGGTTCTGGCGCACACCTTCCAGGCCCTGCTGAAGCACGACAGACCGCTTCTGTTTCCCGACATCACCTACAGCTTCTATCCCGTCTATTGCCGGCTCTATGGCATCGTTCACGAGGAGGTGCCGCTCGATGCCGCGATGAGGATCGCGCACGGCGACTACCGGCGTCCCTCGAGCGCCATCCTTCTCTGCAATCCGAACGCGCCCACCGGGGTCGCCCTTCCGCGCGAGGCAATCGCGGGATTGCTTGCCGAAAACCCGGACCGGCTGGTGGTGGTGGACGAAGCCTATGTTGATTTCGGCGCCGAGAGCGCCGTGCCGCTCGTTGCGCATCACGACAATCTGCTCGTCATCCAGACCTTCTCGAAATCGCGCTCGCTCGCCGGCCTGCGGGTCGGCTTTGCGATCGGCCAGCGGTCGCTGATCGAGGCGCTGGAGCGGGTGAAGGACAGCTTCAACTCCTATCCCGTCGATTGCCTCGCCATCGCCGGCGCGGTCGCTGCCATCGAGGACGACGCGTGGTTCCGGAAGACCTGCACACGCATCATTGCAAGCCGCGAAATCCTGGCTCGCGATCTCGAACAGCTCGGCTTCGAGGTGCTGCCGTCGCTCACGAACTTCGTCTTCGCGCGCCATCGGAGCCGGAGCGGAGCCGATCTCGCCGCTGCGCTGCGCGAGCGCGGCGTTCTCGTCCGGCATTTCCGAAAGCCGCGCATCGACGATTTCCTGCGCGTCACGGTCGGAACGGAGGAGGAGTGTGCGCGGCTGATCGAGGTGTTGCGCGGATTGATCTGATCCGGAGACTTCAGAAGCCGCGCCGCCGCTGGAACTTTGCGCATTTCAAGAACGTTGAAGCTGGTGACTGAGGCCAAGCGGCCCTGACACCAATTTCACGGAGGTTTTGCGATCTTTTCCGACGATCAAGACATCGACCATGGCGACCTCAGGAGTTCGACAACGCCATGGCTTACGAGCGGCGGCCCCGAAATTCGTCCTGTGGCGGGAAGCTTTGCATGTGATGTCCTGGTCGTCGGCGCGGGCATCACTGGCGCCATGGTCGCCGAAAGCTTCACGCGCCGCGGGCACGAAGTCGTCATCATCGATCGGGAAACGCCGGGACATGGCAGCACCGGCGCCAGCACCGCGATGCTGCTCTGGGAAATCGATCGTCCGTTATCCGAACTCACGCAGGCTTACGGATTCGAACGTGCGGCGCGCTGCTACACGGCAAGCATCCGGGCCGTCCAGGGCTTGATCTCGTTGACGCGCCGCTATCGGATCCCATGCCACATCAGGGATCGGCTCTCGCTCTACCTTGCAGTCGACGACAGCGGCAGATCCCTGAGAGAAGAGTCCGAGCTGCGCGCGCGGGCCGACCTGCCCGGCGTGTTTCTCGACCATGCGTCACTGTTCCGGCGGTTCGAGATTGCGCGCGCCGGTGCGATCCTGTCGCCGCATTCTGCCGATGCCGATCCGGTCGAGCTCACTCATGAGCTTCTGAAGATATCCATCGGGCGCGGGGCCGCGATCCGGCAAGCCGACGCGACGGCTTTCGAAAGCGCCGGTGCCAAGGTCATCGTCGGGCTCAATGGCGGCTACGAGATCGAGGCAAACCGCGTGGTGCTGTGTACGGGCTACGTCATGCCCGGCATCGTGCGTCCGACCATCCAGCGTCCCACTTCGAGCTGGGCGATCGCCACAGAGCCTCAGCCCCAGAACCTGTGGCCGGAAGACGTGCTGATCTGGGAAGCAAGCAAAGACTACCATTATGCCCGCAGCACAACCGACGGCCGGATCATCTTCGGCGGCGAGGATGATGATTCCGCGATCGAACCGCAGGCGCGCGAGGCCCTCACCTCCGCCAAGCGAAAACGCCTGAGGCAACAGCTTGGGGCGATGTGGCCGCGATCCTCCGGCAAGATTGACTATTGCTGGTCGGGGGCGTTCGACACGACGCAGGACGGCTTGCCCTTGATCGGCCCGGTCCCCGGACAGAAGAACATCTTCGCGGCCTACGGCTACGGCGGCAACGGCATCACGTTCAGCTATCTTGCGGCCGAATTGCTCGCGACCTTCTGCTCTGGAGGCAACTCTCCCCTGCTTGACGATTTCGCGATCGATCGCAGCGGGTAAGCATTCCGCCCATCAAAGCGTTCCGTACCTGGAACTCCTGATGCCCTTGCCCGGTTATAGGGCAAGGCTGCATCTGAGGAACCGCGATGGACACGGCGACGCTCGAACCAAAGGTGCAGAAGCGCGCCACCTTCCGCCTGCGGAATTTCCTGTCCACGCTCGGGCCGGGGTTGATCACCGGCGCGTCGGACGACGATCCCTCGGGGATCGGCACCTATAGCCAGGCCGGTGCACAGCTTGGCTTCGGCATCGGCTGGACGATGCTGCTGAGCTATCCGCTGATGACGGCGATCCAGGAAATCTCGGCGCGGATCGGGCGGGTGACGGGTCATGGCATCGCCGGCAATGTCTGCCGCAATTTCGGCCCGGCCTATGTGTGGGGCCTCGTGGTTCTGCTGTTTACCGCCAATACGATCAACATCGCGGCCGATCTCGGCGCGATGGCGGACGCCCTCAAGGTGCTGATCGGCGGTCCGGGCATCGTCTATGTCGTAATCTTCGGCGTCGTCTCGGTGCTGGCCCAGATCTTCTTCGACTACGATCGCTATGTCGCGGTGCTGAAATGGCTGACGCTCAGCCTGTTCGCCTATGTCATTGCGCTGGCCGTCGTGAAGGTCCCCTGGACCGAGGCATTGAAGGGCGTACTCATTCCGCAGGTGAGCTGGAACGTCGAATTCCTCACCACGCTGGTCGCCATCCTCGGCACGACGATCTCGCCATACCTCTTTATCTGGCAGTCTTCTCAAGAGGCCGAGGAGCAGCGGATCGACGACAACAAGACACCGCTGAAGAAAGACACCTCGACAGCGGACGCGGAATTCCGCCGCATCCGGCTCGACACGCTGATCGGGATGGGATTCTCGAATCTCATCGCGCTCTCGATCATCATCACCACGGCCGCGACCCTGCATGCGCAAGGCAAGACCGACATCCAGAGCTCAGCCCAGGCCGCGGAAGCGCTGAAGCCGATCGCCGGGCCCTTCGCAGAGCTCATCTTCGCGCTCGGCATCATCGGCACCGGCCTGCTCGCAATTCCAGTGCTCGCCGGCTCGACCGCCTACGCCATCGGCGAAGGCCGCCGCTGGAAGGTCGGGCTCTCGCGCAAACCCAGGGAAGCCATCGCCTTTTACACGGTGCTCGGCCTTTCCGGGCTTTGCGGCATCGGTTTGAATTTCACGCCGATCGACCCCATCAAGGCGCTGTACTGGAGCGCGGTCGTCAACGGCGTGCTGGCGGCACCGGTCATGGTGATCCTGATGTTGCTGGTTCGGCGGCCGAAGGTGATGGGCGATCTCGTGGTCACCGGCCCGCTGTACTGGCTCGGCTGGGCCTCGACGATCGCGATGGCCTTGTGCATCGTCGGCATGGTGGCCACCATGTTCATGGGCGCATCCTAGAACGTCAGCTCGTCCCTGTCGTCGCCCATCTTCTTGTCGTCTTCCCGACGAATCGAGTTCCCAAACCGCTCCTGCCGGGTATTCTGTGATCGTCGGCAAGACTCGCAAGGGAAGATCCGTGAAGCGACTTCGCAGCCTCGACAACGACCTTCTGGAGGCCTTCCGTCCGACGCCCAAGCGCCGGCCCGGATGAACGACTTCGCGCGATCCATTGCCGCAGCCTTCGTGCTGATCGGGGAAGCCGATTCCGAGCTGCTGGGCATCGTCGCATTGTCGGTGCGCGTCAGCCTGACGGCCAGCATCGTCGCGCTCCTGATCGGCGCGCCGATCGGGGTCTTGCTTGCGATCACCCGATTCCGCGGACGGCAAGTCATCATCGTTCTGACCAACGCCCTGCTCGGCCTTCCCCCTGTCGTGGTCGGGCTTGCGCTCTATCTCGTGCTGTCGCGGTCCGGCCCGCTCGGGGCGGCCGGCCTGTTGTTCACACCGGCGGCCATGATGATCGCGCAGTCGCTGCTGGCGACGCCGATCGTGGTGGCGCTGGTGCACCGGCCGGCGAGTCTGCTATGGGCGGAGTATGGCGACCTCGCACGGATCGACGGGCTCTCCGCCTTGCGCAGCATGGCGCTGCTGTTCGCCCTCGGCCGGACCTCGCTGCTGACGGCCTTTCTCGCGGCGTTCGGGCGCGCAATTGCCGAAGTCGGCGCCATCATGATCGTCGGCGGCAACATCCGCGGCTTCACGCGCACGATGACGACTGCGATCGCGCTGGAAACCAGCAAGGGCGACCTGCCGCTGGCGCTCGGGCTCGGGCTGATCCTGCTGGCGCTCAGCGTCGCCGTGTCGACGGTGGCCTTCCTGCTAGTGGGACGCGTTGGGGAAAAATAGCTGCTCGCCGCCGACCTTGTAGCCGGCGATCGCGTCCTGCCCCTTCGGCGAGACCAGCCAGTCGATGAAGGCCTGCCCCTCCTTCGCCTTCACGTTTGAATGCGTGGCGGGATTCACCAGCATGACGCCGTACTGGTTGAACAGCCGCTTGTCGCCCTCGGTCAGGATGGCGAGCTCGCCGCGATTTTTGAACGACAGCCAGGTGCCGCGATCCGACAGGAGATAGGCGTTCGACGACGAAGCCATGTTCAGCGCGGGGCCCATGCCTTGCCCGATCTCGCGATACCAGCTGTCTTTGCCGGCTGCGATATCGACACCCGCCTCCTTCCACAATCGCAGCTCCGCCGCATGTGTGCCGGACTTGTCGCCGCGCGAGATGAACGGCGCCCTTGCTTCCGCGATCCTGCGCAGCGCCTCCGCGACGTCCTTGTGGCCCGCGATCTTCGCGGGATCACTCTTCGGTCCGACGATGACGAAGTCGTTGTACATGACGTCGAAGCGCTTCACGCCCTGCCCCTCCGACATGAACTTGTCTTCCGCCGGCCTGTCATGGACGAACACCACGTCGGCATCGCCGCGCCGCCCGATGTCGAGCGCCTGCCCGGTACCGACGGCGACGACCTTGACCTCGATGCCCGCGTCCCTGGAGAACAGCGGCAGCAGGTAGCCGAACAGTCCCGACTGCTCCGTCGACGTCGTCGAGGCCACGGTGATGGTGCGGTCCTGCGCGAAGGCGATGGTGGACCAGAGCAGAACCGCTCCAATGGCCGTCATTTTTCTCATGGATCGTCCTCACCTCAGCTCCGCTGGCACCGATGCCCCCTGAATGAAGCACATCAGATCGCCCGCGTCGCGATCGCTGTGTAGATGTTCTGCAATTGGTCCCATCCACATTGACAGCGATGTGACGGCCGGGGCAGTTTTTCGCATTGCTGGCGAATCAGCGATTGCCTCACGCCGAGTACCTCTTGGATAACTCCCTGTGCTTTCGAGACTGATATCGTTGCTGCGCCGCATTCCCGCGGTGAAATGGGCGTTCACCCGGCTTCGGCCCTTGCCGCACAGCGGCAGCATCGACGTCGCGCCGACCGCCGCGAGCGATTCCACCGCTGCCGACGTTGCGGAAGCAGCACCGGCGCTCGACAGCATCGTCGCCGAGCCGCTGCATTGCGACGCCAAGACGGTGGCCGTCGAGGAGATTTCGGTTTCCCCGGTCGAGCACGAGCCCGTTAATCCGTCCGAGCTCATCAACACTGATCCGGTTGCGGAACTCCCGGCGAACGGTGAACATGCCGCCGGGGAAGAGGCTCCGTCTGCCGAAACCGGGAGCGAGCCGTTCGATGCTCCCGAGCCCGTCCTCAGCAACCAACCATCGTTCGAAGCCCCGATCGAGGTCGAGCCCGTCGTCGCAGAAGAGGTATCTGCCGATGTCGCGATCGCTGCGGTCGATGCCCCTGCTCTCATCGTCAACGACGAACCCTGCTCTGGAGTCGTCGTGGATGTCGAACCGATCGTGGTAGCGGACACCTGTGCGACTCTCGGCGATGGCGAAGTCTCGACGGCGGATATCGCCGGGGGCATCGAGAGCGACGGCCCCTCGAGCGTCCCGGTCGAGGTCGAGCCTATCCACACGAGCGCTCCTGCACCGGTTGCCGAACTGGCCGCGGAGGTCCCTCCGAGCGTCATCGAACCTGTCACGCCCGAACCAGTCCTTGCGGCCCCTGTTCCGAAGATCTCCAGCGCGCCAAAGGCGCGCGCCAAGATCGCGGATCCCGTCGATCGCGCTACGCTGATCCCGCAACGCTGGGCGGAGACCGGGATCAGGATGTGGAATCCGCGGCTTCACGGCACCGGCGATGCCACGCTGAACATCCAGGGGCGCGTCGAACTGCTGCCGCCGGCGCCCGGCGAGACCATGCCGCGCTATGACAAGCTGGAATTCAGGATGCTGGGCGGGCAGATCGTCTGCGAGGGCATCATCGTCGAGGCACCCGCGCGTGCGGGCCAGCGGAGTTTCACGCGGCTCGCCGAGCCCGGAAAGACCGACCGGGTTCGCGAACCGGTGGGGGAACGCCAGGCCGTTCTCGCCTGACATTGTTTTCCTGCGGCGACGCGACCATGTGCTAGGCTGACATCCTGACCATGGGAGGTCGCATGCCCGCAAAATTGTTGCGATCGATCGCGATCGTCGCCCTCTGCGCCTCGCAGGGAGCTTTGGCCGCCTCCAGCAAGCGGCACCACGCCCATGCGACCGATCCGCCCTCGCCCTATAAGGCTGATCGACTGTCGTTGTCGCGCGGCGAGACGATCCTCAACACGCCCGGCCAGACCACCGTCCTGACGCGGCAGGTGCTCGACGACATGAACGCGAGAAGCCTGCGGGACGCCATGCGCTCGACCGCCGGCGTGACGATCGGGCGTTAGGCATCCAGCCGCGCTTGCGCGGTCAGGGAATCGGATAGCCTTTCCAGACCCACTCCAGTGCCGACGGCAGCGTTTGCGCGATGGTCGGCCGGTCAACGTGCTTGGCGTTGCGCACGAACAGGAACTGCTAGTGGTAGCCCTTCTCCGCCAGCACCTTCGCCGTCAGTGCGTTCGACAAGGTCCAGTCGTGCATGCCGTCGGGGATAGTGGGATTCGGATAGAACAGGTCCTGGTCGCCGCCGAAGAACCAGAAGCGGATCGGCTTCACTGGCGCAGCGGCGATCAGCGGCACACCGGGCGGCTCGGCCGGCGTCAGCACACCAGCCTTCGAGATGAGGTTGGGACCGGCCGGCCCCGTCCACGCGCTGTGATATTCCCAGGCGCCGCCGCGCAGCGACGGATCGTGCGGCCATTGCTGGTTGACCATGGTCGGCGAGAAGGCCAGCACGCGGTGATAGAGATCGGGATAGAACCACGCCATGGTGAAGGCGGCCACGCCGCTGGAGCTCAACCCCATGGTCGCACGCCCGTCGGGATCTCTGGTCAGCCTGACGTCGGCGTTCGCCTCGACCAGCGGCAGCACCTCGCGCTCGACGAACTGCGCGTAGGCGCCCGACACCGCGTCATATTCGCGGCCGCGCTGGCTGCCCTGCGCGTCCTGCCCGCCATTGCCGATCTGGATCGCGATCATCGGCGGCACACGGCGCTGCGCGATCAGATTATCCAGCGTCGTGGCGAGGTCCTTGTAGGCGTTGGAGCCGCCGTCTCCGACCACGATGAACGGCGCTTCGGTCCCGCGCACATATTGCGCCGGCACGTAGACGTCGATCGTGCGCGACCAGATTCCGGGATGGCTTGTGGTGACGATCATGTGTGACTTGTCGTCCGGCGCGGTCACGGTGGTCATGATCGAGGAATTGGTGCAGCCGGCAACGTCGTCGCGGATCAGGCCGGGATTGTAGATCGTGCTCTGCTTCGAAGAGAGTGTGAACGACTTCGTCGTGCCGCGCGGCACACTCTCCTTCGCGATTGTCTCCGGCGCGGGGTTGTGGGTCGGGCCGATGATGAAATTGCCTTCGGCCCCGATGGCGGCAGCGTTCCGTCGGGCAGCTCGGTCGCACGCGGATAGTTGGCGCTGAGAGGATCGCGCGTCGGCGGTGAGGTCTTGAAATCAAGCCCTGTCGTGTCGATGAAGAACGGTGCCGCCTTGTCGGTGGTGTTGGCGCCGGGCGGCACGGCCATGTTCTGGGTGACGCAGGCCGGCTGGGCCAAGGCTATCGCGGTGCAGGAAACAAGCGAAACCAGCGTCCCAGCGAGGACGGGCCATGAATTGGTCATTTCAGCTCCCGGTGCCGACGAGTCTTTCTGGCCCGTCTTGCCGCAAAGTATGACGGGATGCCCGCACGCGGTCAAACGACAAGGCCCGTGCTGCAACGATGGCCGCCATGCTCAAACCGGCCGGCGACCGTTATTCCGCGCATGCAGTGAAAATTTGAGGGCACGAGGCCGTTGCTGCCGCACCGCGCACGACGTAGCTTGCGCACCGGCCGCCGCGCGAAAGCTGCGTGCGGTCAGAATGACAAGAACACTCCGGGAGGCAACCTATGAAGAAGCTCGCGGCCGCGCTGTGTGCGCTGGCGTTTTTCGCAACCGGCGCGCAGGCGCAGACGGTCAAGGATTTCATTGCGGCGGTGACCAAGAAATGGACCACGCCGTTCGAGCCGTTCCAGCTCATCGACAACATCTACTATGTCGGCACCGACGGCATCGCCGTCTACGTCATCAAGACCTCGCAGGGCCTGATCCTGATGGACACGGCGCTTCCGCAGTCGACCGGCATGATCAAGGACAACATCACGAAGCTCGGCCTGAAGGTCGCCGACATCAAGATCATCCTCAACACGCACGCGCATTTCGATCACACCGGGGGCTTTGCCGAGGTCAAGAAGGAGACTGGCGCGCAACTCGTGGCCGGCGAGCGCGACAAGCCGCTGCTCGAAGGCGGCTACTATCCCGGCGACGAGAAGAACGAGGATCTCGCCTTCCCCGCGGTGAAGGTCGATCGCGCCGTGAAGGAAGGCGACAAGGTCACGCTCGGCGACACCACGCTGACGGCGCACGCCACGCCCGGTCACTCGCCGGGCTGCACGAGCTGGGAGATGACCGTCAAGGACGGCGGCCAGAACCGCCAGGTGTTGTTCTTCTGCAGCGGCACGGTGGCGCTGAACCGGCTGGTCGGCCAGCCGACCCACGCCGGTATCGTCGACGACTATCGCGCGACCTATGCCAAGGTGAAGGCCATGAAGATCGACGTCCTGCTCGGGCCGCATCCCGAAGTCTACGGCATGCAGGCCAAGCGCGCGGAGATGAAGGACGGTGCACCGAACCCGTTCGTCAAGCCGGGCGAGCTCGCGACCTACGCGACCAGCCTGTCGGAGGACTTCGACAAGCAGCTCGCCAAGCAAACAGCGGCGCTGGAGAAGAAATAGCGATCGCCTTACTCTCTCTGCCGCAAGGTCGCCTGTCGCCTCTCCCTGAACGGGAGGCGATAGGCGCGCCGGCCGTCAGCCATGGCCGCGCGGCAATACGCTGCACCGCTCCGTCACGTGCATGGTTAGCAGGTCGTAGCTGCGGTGATTATGGGAAGTTGTGCCCGAGACGTACGCCCCAGCGGCCGGATATCCTTAACGTGGCCTCACCAATGCACGCGACCGGAAAATTCCGCGGTAGCGTGCAACCTGCGCTGGCTCCTCCCGCGAAGCCCGCCTAACGCGACCTTTACCCCCGCGCGGCAAGATCACCGGTGTTTTGAAGGGATCCGGGGCTCGTATTGCAATGCCTGTCGTCGATTTGAAGTCTCACATGGCCGCCGCGATACGGCTGTTTCGCGTTCCCGCCGACAACCCGGACCTGACGCGCGCGCAGTTCAGCGCCTTCTCCAAGCAGATCCCGCTGCTCTACTTCATCCTCATGAGCAACACGATCGCGGTCGCCTACACCTATGTGAACGTGGCGCCGGACTGGCTGACGATGATCGTCCCTTCCGTGCTGACCCTGTTCGCCGCGCTTCGGACCTTCTGGTGGCTGCGCCAGCGCCACCTCGTGCGCAGCGATGCCGACATCCTGCGCAATCTGCGCTCCACCAACTGGATGACGCTGCCGATCGGCGCCGGCTTCACCGCATGGTCGTTCGCGCTCTACCCTTATGGCGACCCTTTCGCCAAGAGCCAGGTCGCCTTCTACATGGCGGTGACCGTGATCGGCTGCATCTTCTCGCTGATGCATCTTCGCTCGGCAGCGCTGATCGTCACCCTGGTCGTCGACGTACCCTATGTGCTGTTCTTCTGGGCGACGGGGGAGCCGACGCTGAAGGCGATCGCGGTCAATAACCTCCTCGTGTCGGGCGCGATGGTGACGGTGCTGTTTATCTACTATCGCGACTTCGCCGACCTCGTCGCCAGCCGCAAGTCGCTGCTGGCACAGCAGGCAGCGACGCAAGCGCTGTCGGACGAGAACTTCCGCCTCGCCAATCTGGATTCGCTCACCGAGCTGCCGAACCGCCGCCGCTTCTTCGCCGAGCTGTCGAGCGCCTTCGCTGACACCGAGCGTAGAAAGGTTCGCGTTGCGGTCGGGATCATCGACCTCGACGGCTTCAAGCCCATCAACGACAATTACGGGCACTCGGTCGGCGACCGCGTCCTGATCGAGGCGGGCCGTCGTATCCGCGAGGTCTGCGAGGGCTTTGGTCCGCAGCGGGTGGAATTCGCCCGGCTCGGCGGCGACGAGTTCGGTCTCGTCGTGTGCGGCGACCCCGATGATGTGGACCTGACGCGGCTCGGCGAACGCATCGGCGACCAGGTCAAGCTGCCTTACCAGCTCGATACCGCTCATACCGGCCTGTCCTGCTCGATCGGCTTCGCGCTGTTTCCTCAATCGGCGACGACGGCAGAGGCGCTCTATGAATGCGCCGACTATTCGCTCTATCATGCCAAGCGCCATCTGCGCGGCCGCACCGTGATCTTCTCGAGCGAACTCGAAGCAGAGATCCGCAGCCGCGGCGTCATCGAGACTTTGCTGCGGACAGCTGATTTCAACACCGAGATGGACCTGGTGTTTCAGCCGATCGTGGACGCCATGAGCGAGCATACCGTCGGCTTCGAGGTCCTGGCGCGCTGGCGCAGCTCCCGCCTCGGCCTGGTCTCGCCGGCTGATTTCATTCCGGCCGCCGAGCGCATCGGCCTGATCCGGCCGCTGACGCAGGCGCTGCTCGGGCGCGCGCTGGCGACTGCCAGGACCTGGCCCGACGACATCCGCCTGTCGTTCAATCTCTCCGCCCACGACGTCTGCGCGGCCGAAGGCATCCTGCCGCTGATCTCCATCATCGAGAAGAGCGGCGTGCCGCCCCGCCGGATCGATTTCGAGATCACCGAGACCGCCGTTACCTTCGACTTCGCGCGCGCGCAGCAATCGATCGCGACGCTGAAGGCCATGGGCTGCGGCATTTCGCTGGACGATTTCGGGACCGGCTATTCCTCGCTGAGCCACGTGCACCGGCTGCCGCTCGACAAGATCAAGGTCGACCGCAGCTTCGTCGCGGACATCAACGAAAATCCGGTGAGCCACAAGATCATCAAATCACTGGCGGGCCTGTGCGGCGACATGGAGATTGCCTGCGTCGCCGAAGGCGTCGAGACCCGCGCCCAGCTCGACAGCCTGCGCCGGCTCGGATGCGACTTCATCCAGGGTTACTATTTCGCAAAGCCCATGCCGGCCGATGCGATCGGCGACTATCTCGCGAACGAACGGCAGCGGCTCGACCACGCCGGCGCCAAGGTCGTGGCCTGAGGCCGCTCACACCGCGCAGTAGCGCTCCTGGATGTCCTTGTCGGCCAGCAGTGCCGCGGCGCTGCTCTCATGCACCACCTCGCCCTGATCGATGATCACGGCACGGTCGGCGAGCCGTAGCGCCCATTCGACGTTCTGCTCGACCAGCAGCAGCGTCTTGCCTTCGTCGCGCAGGCGGCGGAACAGCACGCCCATCTCCTCGACCAGGACCGGCATGATGCCTTCCGAGGGTTCGTCGAGCAGGATCATTCTGGGCCTGGCGATCAGCGCGCGGGCGATCGCGAGCATCTGCTGCTCGCCTCCCGACAGCGTGACGCCCTCCTGATCAAGCCGCTCCTTGAGGCGCGGGAAGGTTTCGGCAATCTCGTCGATTGCGACGCGCTCCTCGATATCGCCGCCGGCCGCGACGAGACCGAGGCGAAGGTTCTCGCGCACGGAGAGCCCGGAAACGATGCGGCGCTCCTCCGGCACGTAGGCCAGACCGAGATGAAAACGCTGATGGGCGCGTAGGGGCAGGAGCTCCTGGCCTGCAAAGCGCACGCGACCCGTGGCCTTCGGCATCAGACCCATCATGGCCCGCAGTGTCGTGGTCTTGCCGGCGCCGTTGCGGCCGACGAGAGCGACCACCTCGCCCGGATTCACGTGCAGGGAGATGCCGTGGAGGATGTGACTCGCGCCATACCAGGCGTGGAGATCATTGATTTCGAGCAGCGCGGTCTCAGCCATAGCCTTCACTCTGTCCGAGGTAGACCCGGCGGACTTCCGGGTTGCTCCTGATCTCGTCGGGCGCGCCGTCGGCCAGCAGCCGGCCGTGATGCAGCACCACGACGCGCTTGGACAGGCCCAGCACCATCTTCATCTTGTGTTCGACGAGGAGCACGGTCCGCTTCTCGGCAAGGCGCTCGAGCAGCGCGACCATGTCCTTGGTCTCTTCCGGCCCCATGCCCGCGGTCGGCTCGTCCAGCAACAGCAGCTCGGGCTCGGAGACCAGCGCGATCGCGATCTCCAGCGCGCGCTGCTGGCCGTGCGACAGGAACTTTGCAAGTTCGCCGTGCCTGGAGAGCAGCCCGACGGCGTCGAGCGCAGCATCGGCGCGCGCGTTCAGCTCGGTCAGGCGGGCGCGGTTGCGCCAGATGTCGTAGCTCACGGTCAGCGCCTGCGCCGCGACGCGGACGTTCTCGTGCACGGACAGATCCGGAAAGATGTTGGTGATCTGGTAGGAGCGCGAGATGCCCTGATGCACGAAACGGTGCTGCGGCAGGCCGCTCAGCTCGCGTCCCCTGAAGTGCAGCTTGCCCGATGTTGGGGTCAACGCGCCGGAGAGGATGTTGAAGAAGGTGCTCTTGCCGGCACCGTTCGGACCGATGATCGAGGTGAGCTGTCCGGCGGCAAAGGACACCGTAATGCCCTCGAGCGCAACGAAGCCGCCAAAGCGCTTGCCGATCCCCTCGACACGAAGCAGTTCGCCGCTCATGGCCGCGCCTTTCCGATGCGAAGCGCGTCGAGCAGCGTGCCCCAGATGCCCTTGGGCAGGAACAGCACGAACAGGACGAAGATCGCGCCGACGAAGATCTGCCAGTGCGGCGTCCAGAGTGAAATGACGTCCTCCAGGATCAGGAAGCTGGCTGCCCCAACGAAGGGCCCGAAGAAGCTGCGCGCGCCGCCGAGCAGCACCATCATCACGATCATGCCGGAGGTCTGGTAGTGCAGGAGATCCAGCGGCACGATCGACAGATGCAGTGCCAGCATGCAGCCGCCGAGCGAGGAGATCGCGCCCGACAGCATGAACACGATCAGCTTGCTGCGCTCGACGTCATAGCCGCAGGCCCGCGCCCGCTGCTCGTTCTCGCGGATCGCCTCGATCACGGCGCCGAACGGCGAATTCAGGATACGGGACTGAAACCACATCGCCAGCGCCGCGAAGGCCATCAGCACGTAGTATTTGTTGACGGGGTCGAGAAAATTGACCTGAAAGCCAAACAGACTGATGCGATCGACCGTGAATCCGCGCAGGCCGTTCTCGCCGCCGGTGAAGGAGGAGGCCTGAAGCGCGACGTAATAGACGAGCTGGGCCAGCGCGAGCGTCACCATGGAGAAATAGATGCCGCGGGTGCGCGTCGAGACCATGCCGATCGCGGCGGCAAGGCAGGTGCTGAGGAGGACGGCGATCGGCACCGCGGCAAACCAGGGCATGCCGTAGCGGCCGATCGCAATGCCGGTGAAGTAGGCGCCGGCGCCGAAGAACGCCGCCTGCCCGAACGACAGCAGCCCGGTGTAGCCGAACAGCAGATTGTAGCCCATCACCACGACACCGTAGATCAGGACGTTGACGGCCAGCGCCTGGGACGGCAGCAGCCAGGGCAGCACGGCAAGCACCGCAATCGACAGCAGCACGCGCTGCTCGAGGAGCCAGCCGAGTCCTGTGGAGGCCGGTTTGGCGACCGCTTCGCCGCTCGAAGGGTGCGTCACGCGGTCCTCCCTCTCACGCCGTACAGGCCCTCCGGACGGATCAGCAGCACCACCGCCATCAACGCGAACATCACGATGGTCGCCATTTCAGGGACAAACAGCGCCACCAGGCTGATGGAGATACCGACCATCAGGCCGGCGACGACCGCGCCGACGATCGAGCCGAGGCCGCCGATCACGGTCACCACGAAGGCCTCCGCCAGCACCAGCGAGCCCATCTCCGGATTGACGCTGCGCATGGGCCCCGCGAGCACGCCGCCCAGCGCGGCCAGCCCGACCCGAGCCCAAAGATCGCCAGCCAGACCCGCCCGATATCGACACCGAGCACCTGCATGATGGTGGGATCGCGCGCGCCGGCGCGCACGATCAGGCCGACGCGGGTCTTCTCCAGCGTCAGCCAGAGCACCAGCAGCACCACCGCCACAAGGGCTATGACGAACAACCGGTAGCGCGGAAAGAAGCCAATGCCGAGATCAAGCACGCCGACCAGCTGCGGCGGGGTCGGAAACGGAATGCCGTCGCTGCCGAACACGATACGCACGCCCTCGACCAGGATGTAGCTTAGGCCGAAGGTAAGCAGCAGCGGATCGTCGATCGAGCGTCCGTAGAGCCTGCGGATCAGGACGAACTCGATCAGCATGCCGAAGGCGCCGATCAAGATGGGCGCGAGCAGCAACCCCCACCAAAAGCTTCCGGTGAGCGATGCCAGATACAGCCCCGCATAGGCCCCGATCATGAACAGCGCGCCATGGGCGAAATTGACCACCCCCAGCATGCCGAACACGATCGTCAGTCCAAGCGCAGTGATCACCAGGACCGCGCCAAGGGCGATCCCGGAGAGAAGCTGCATGATGATCAGCGACAGGTCCATGGTAACAGGCTTCAGGTCGCGTGGCCGAGCTCGCTGCAGCTGCGCAGCATGTCATCGGACCCCGCATCGTTGGCCAGGATCGCGAACAGATCATTGTCGTTCGCCATCGCGGACTTCTTCTTGGACTCCAGCACCAGCACCGACTGCACCGACTGATGGTCGCATTTGCGGTAATGCTGCGGACCCTTGGTGAGGTCGTATTGCAGCTTCTCCAGGGCATCGACGACCTTGTCGGTATCGGTTCCGCCGGCAGCCTGCATTGCTGCCAGCAACGATCCGACGCCGGAATAGCCATAGGCGCCGTAATCGGTCGGGATCGCGCCGCCGTTGGCGGCCTTGAACGCCGCATTGAAGCTGGCGGCCGACTTGCTCTGCGTCTCCAGGCCCCAGAAATAGTTGGAGCCGCCGACGACGCCCTCGAACACGTCGGGTCCGACCGCGAGGCGCTGGTTGTGCAGGATGACGGGCACGACGATCTTCATCTGCTGCTTGACGCCGAAATCCACCGCCTGCTTGATCGCATTGGCCTGATCGCGGCCGAAATTGGAAATGCAGAGCACGTCAGGCCGCAGCGACATCAGACGCGGCATGAAGGTCGAATAATCGGCCGCACCGAACGGATGCAGGATCTCGCCGACGGTCTCGGCACCGATCGCGGTCTGCGCGCGCTTGAAGCCACGCAGCATCTCGTGGCCATAGGCATAGTCGGCGACGAGATGGGCGACCTTCATGCCCTTCTTCAGGGTCTGCCGCGCCACGGCCGCGGTGGTCATGTGCGGGTTGAGAGCCTCGTGGAACGTGTACTTGCTGAAATCCTTGACCTCGTTGATGGTGTCGGACTGGCTGATCGAAACGTAGATCACGCCGCGGGCGCGCGTGACTTCGTTGACCGCGAGCTGCACGGCGCTGGAGAGCGCGCCGACCACGGCATGGACCTTGTCCTTCTCGATCAGCTCGAGCGTACGGGTCGCCGCTTCGCCCGCGTTGAGCTTGTCGTCCCGCACCAGGAGCTCGACCTTGCGGCCGCCGACGCCGCCCTTGTCATTGACGAGCTTGACCGCGAGCTCGGCGCATTTGACCTGGTCGCGCGCTTCAGCGGCGAATGGTCCGGTCAGCGGCGTTGGGAAGCCGATGCGGATGGTCTCGTCCGCGGCCCGGCCGAGACGAGGCATGGCGAGCAGAGCCGCGCCGGCCGACAGGCCAGCGAGCGCGGTGCGGCGGGTGATCTTCGAGGTCGAACCGGATTTGGGCATGATTTCCTCCAATTGTCTTTTTTCTAGAACCGCTTCAGGGCTTTCAGGACTTTCGTCGGCGTGATCGGAATTGAATTGATCGTCGCATCGAACGGCAGGAGCGCGTCGTTGACGGCGTTGAGCACACAGGCGGACGCCGCCGCGGTGCCGGCCTCGCCAACCCCTTGGCGCCGAGCACGGTGTCCGCCGTCGGCGTCTCGACATGGCCGATGACGATGTCGGGCATTTCCATCGGCATCGGGACGAGGTAATCGGCCAGCGAACCGTTCATGAGCTGGCCGGTCTCGCTGTAGCGGCATTCCTCGAACAGTGCCGCGCCCAGCCCCTGCACGATGCCGCCGCGCAGCTGCTCGTCCACCAGCATCGGGTTGATGACGCGGCCGCAATCCTCGACGATGAAATGCTTCAGCACCTTGATGAAGCCGGTCTCGACATCGACCTCCAGCAAGCAGCCCTGGATGCCGTTGGTGAAGGCGAAGGGATAGCCCTGCGGGGCAAAGTGATGGCTGACGGTGAGCTGCGCCTGCGTGCCCGGCGGCAGCGTGTCGGAGCGAAAATAGGCGATGCGCGCAATCTCGGAGATCGGCATCCGCTGGTTCCGCGTCGCGGCATCCACCACCTCGCCATCGATGATGTCGAGCGCCGACGGCTGCTCCTGGAGGATCAGCGCGGCGATCTCCAGAATGTTGCGCTTGAGCGCGCGCGTCGCCTGCAGCGCGGTCTCGCCGCCGATGCCGGCGCCGCGGCAGGCCCAGGTCGCGCCGCCATGGGGCGTCACCTCGGTATCCCCGGTGATGACCTTGACGCGCTCCTGCGCGAGCCCGAGCTGATCGGCCACGATCTGGCTGATGATCGCCTCGGTGCCCTGCCCCTGCTCGGTCACCGAGATCAGGCAGCGTACCTCGCCGGACGGGGTCAGGCTGAGGATCGCGCCGTCCTGCGAGGAGATGCGCGCACCGCCGACGCCATAGAACGCCGGGCTGGGATTGGTGATCTCGACAAAGGCCGCGATGCCGATGCCACGATGGACCCCGCGCTTGCGCAACTCCGCCTGCTCGGCACGCAGCGCGTCATAGTCCATCATCTCGTGGAGGCGCTTCAGGCAGGCCTGGTGCGACAGCGCCTCGAAGCGGTAGCCGGTCGGCGAGGTCTGCGGATAGGCGTCATCGGCGATCACGTTCTGCGCACGGATCGCGAAGGGATCGAGGCTCAGTTTCGCCGCGGCCATGTCGACCAGCCGCTCGGTGACGGCGCAGGCGATGGGATGTCCGACGGCGCGGTACTGGCTGGTCTGGACCTTGTTCTGGAAGATCACCTCGAGCGCGGCGCGATAGTTCTTGAAGCGGTAGGGCGCACCCATCAGGCGGATCACCTGGTTGCCCTCGACCACGCTGGTGCGCGGATAGGTCGAGAACGCGCCGATCGCGGTCAGGTCCACGACGTCCATTGCCAGGATCTCGCCCTTGGCATCGAGCGCCATGCGGGCATGGACGCGATGGTCACGGGCGTGAATGTCGGAGACGAAGGACTCGATGCGGTCGGCAACGTATTTGACGGGACGGCCGAGCAGGATCGAGAGGCCGACCACCGCCATGTCCTCGTGATAAACATGCAGCTTCATCCCGAAGGAGCCGCCGATATCGGTCGCGATGACGCGAACGCGGGCCTCGGGGATGCCGTAGTGGCGCGAATAGAGGTCCTGGAATTGATAGGGCGTCTGCGTGCCGTGATGCACCGTGAGCGCGCCGGCCGCGGGATCATAATCGGCCACGATCGCGCGCGGCTCCAGGGTCACCGCGGTATGGCGGCCGAAGGAGAACTCCTCTTCCACCACATGGGCCGCATGCGCAAAGGCGTCGTCGACCGCGCCGCTGTCCAGCTGGCTGCGGAAGCAGACATTGTTGGCGCTATCGGGATTGATCAGCGGTCCGCCGGGCTCTCGTGCGCCGTCGATGTCGACGACGAGAGGCAACTCCTCGTAGTCGACCTCGATCAGTTCCAGCGCATCTTCCGCGATCGCCCGGCTGTCGGCGACGACGGCGACCACCGCCTGCCCGGCCCAGACCACGCGGTCCAGCGGCAGCGGCAATTGCGGTGCCGAGGTCATGCCCTTGAAATGATCGAGCGTGCCGATCCAGGGTGTGCAGATCTTTGCGAGATCAGCGCCCACAGCGACGAGATGCACCCCTTCGAGCGCGCGCGCCTGCTCGGTGTTGATGGCAATGATCTTTGCATGCGCATAGGGGCTACGCAGGAAGGCAGCATACAGCATGCGCGGCAGCTTGAGGTCGCTGACGTAGCGCCCGCGCCCGGCAAGCAACCGCTTCGCGTTGGGTCGCGGCACGGAGCGGCCAATGTACGAATTGGGCCGATCGAGCGAGGTGAGCGGCGCGCTCATGGCGTCCCCCCTCATCGCTGCGCGCCTTGGCGACCGCATCGATGGCATCGATGATTGCCTCATAGCCGGTGCAGCGGCAGTAATTGCCCGACAGCGCGTCGCGGATCTCTTCGCGGCTCGGCCGCACCGCCTGCGACAGCAGCTCATGGGCATTGACCAGCATGCCCGGTGTGCAGAAGCCGCATTGCAGGGCGTTACGGCGATGGAATTCGGCCTGGAGATCGGCGATCACACCGCTCTCGGTCAGTCCCTCGATGGTGTCGATCTTCGCGCCGTCGGCCTGCACCGCGAACATCAGGCAGGAATGCACGGCCCGGCCGTCGAGCTGCACCAGACAGGCGCCGCAGGCCCCCATCTCGCAGCCAGCGTGCGTGCCCGTCAGTTCGAGCGCATTGCGCAAGCAATCGACCAGCGTCTCCCGAGGTGCAACCTCGCACGCGACCTTGCGGCCGTTGACGACGAAGCGGACCCGCACGGTCTCGTCGGCGTCCTCCAGCAGGGTCTCGTCAAAGCCGCTCATGCGCCCTCATCAAGACGCCCGAGCAGGCGGCCGAGCAGCACGCGTGCGAGATGCAGCCGCATGGCGGACGGCACTTCATCGCTCTCGGGCGGCGCGAGATCGCCTTCGAGCGCGGCCTGCGCGGCGGCGATACGGACCGCATCCAGGCTGGCGCCGATGAGGGCTGTCTCGGCCCCCTTCACCCGCGTCGGCGTATTGCCGACCGAGAAGAAGGAGATTCGAATATCGTCGATGCGATCGCCGGCGCAAGTCGCGAGCATGCCGCATCCGACCAGCGCATAGTCGCCGCGCCGCCGCGCCAATTCGTCGAATGCAAAGCGCTGGTCCGCCTTGAACAGCGGGACATGGATCGCGGTGACGAGCTCGCCGGGCAGCAATGCCGTTTCGAACAGGTCGAGGAAGAAGTCGTCGGCCTTGACGCGCCGGTGGCCGGAAGCGCCCGCGATCTCGATCTCGGCATCGAGCGCCAGCGTCATCGCGGGAAATTCGGAAGCCGGATCGGCCAGTGCAACGCTGCCGCCAAGCGTGCCGCGGTTGCGGATCGCGGGGTGGGCGACGAACGGCGCAGCAGCTGCGAGCAACGGCGCGAATTCGGCGATCAGCGGCTCACTCAGCATCTCGCAATGACGCGTCAGCGCGCCGATACGCAGATGGCTGCCCTCGCGCCTGACGCCGCGCAGCGCGTCAATGTGAGTGATGTCGATCAACAGCCGCGGCGCCTGCAGTCGCAGCGACAGTGCCGGCACCAGGCTCTGGCCGCCGGCAATGAAGCGCGCGTCGTCGCCGGCGCGCGCATGAGCGTCCAACGCCTGGTCGATCGTCGCCGCACGAAAATAGCTGAAAGCCCTCGCCTTCACTGCCGTTTCCTCGATATCCATCGGCTCATCAGCCGGGATGCCAGATTTGTAACCATCTGGTCTCAAAATCCTGACACGGCGCCAGAGGTCGGTCAACAAGAAATGACCATTTGGTCACAAATGCGCCTTGAGCTATGAAGGCAGCCAGACGTTCGATTCAGCGACGAAATGGCCCGAAAAGCGCACAAACCAGCGAAGCGACCGATCCGGAAGCGGACCCCGGCCGGAAAGTCCGCGCCAAAGCGCCGCAACATGCGCGCGGCCGACCGCGAGCGAGCGATCGTGGACGAGGCGATCCGCTTCTTTGCCGAGCGCGGCTTCGAGGGCCAGACTCGCGAGCTTGCCAAGCGCATGGGCATCACGCATTCGGCGATCTATCGTCACTTCCCCAGCAAGGAAGCGCTGATCGAGCGCGTGTACCAGGAGGTCTATCTCAGCCGCTGGTCGCCCGACTGGGGTCCGATGATCCGCGACCGCTCGCAGTCGCTGGAGGCGCGGCTAACACGCTTCTATCTCGATTACGTCGAGCGCGTGTTCGAGTACAATTGGGTGCGGATCTTCGTCTTCTCCGGGATGAAGTCGTTCGGCATCACCGGCCGCTATCTCGACATCGTCCGCCGCGAGATCATCGAGCCGGCGGCAGCGGAGCTGCGCCACGATCTGAATCTGCCGGATGCGAAGGCCCATCCGCTGAGCGAGCGCGAGACCGAGCTGTTCTGGGGCCTGCACGGCCGCATCTTCTATCTCGCCATCCGCAAATTCATCTACGAGACGCCGATCCCGTCCGATCTCGACGCGATCGTCCGCGACGCCGTCCAGACCTTCATGGACGGCGCGAAGACGACGATGCCGAAGCTGCTGGCGAGCGGCTAGCTATTTCGCCAGGCTCGGCAGATCTAGCCCCTTGTCGCGGGCGCAGTCGATCGCGGTCTCATAGCCCGCATCCGCATGGCGCATGACGCCGCTGGCGGGATCGTTCCACAGCACCCGCTCGATCCGCTTTGCCGCCTCAGGCGTGCCGTCGGCAACGATCACCATGCCGGCATGCTGCGAATAGCCGATGCCGACGCCGCCACCATGGTGCAGCGAGACCCAGGTCGCGCCGCTGGCGCAATTGAGCAGCGCGTTCAGCAGGGGCCAGTCCGACACCGCATCCGATCCGTCCTTCATCGCCTCGGTCTCGCGGTTGGGACTTGCCACCGAGCCGCTGTCGAGATGGTCGCGGCCGATCACGATCGGCGCTTTCAGTTCGCCGCTCGCCACCATTTCGTTGAAGGCAAGGCCGAGGCGATGACGATCGCCAAGACCGACCCAGCAGATCCGCGCCGGCAGGCCCTGGAACTTGATGCGCTCCCTGGCCATGTCGAGCCAATTGTGCAGATGCTTGTCGTCAGGCATCAGCTCCTTGACCTTGGCGTCGGTCCTGAAGATGTCCTCGGGATCGCCCGACAGCGCGGCCCAGCGGAAAGGCCCGACGCCGCGGCAGAACAGCGGGCGGATATAGGCAGGCACGAAGCCGGGGAAATCGAACGCGTTCTTCAGCCCCATGTCCTGCGCCATCTGGCGAATGTTGTTGCCGTAGTCCAGCGTCGGAATGCCCTGCGCATGGAAATCCAGCATGGCCTGGACGTGCTCAACCATCGATGTCTTCGACGCGCGCTCCACCGCCTTCGGATCGGACGCGCGCTTGGCTTCCCAATCGGCCAGCGTCCAGCCCTTCGGCAAATAGCCGTTGATCGGATCATGCGCGCTGGTCTGGTCGGTGACGATGTCGGGCTTGACGCCCCGGCGTACCAGCTCCGGGAAAATCTCGGCGGCATTGCCGAGCAGGCCGACCGACACCGCCTTCTTCGTCTTCGCGGCCTCCGCCATGATCGCAAGCGCCTCGTCGAGCGTTGCGGCCTGACGATCGAGATAGCCGGTACGCAAACGCATCTCGATGCGGCTCGGCTGGCACTCGACCGCGAGCATCGAGGCACCGGCCATGGTCGCGGCCAGCGGCTGCGCGCCGCCCATGCCGCCAAGACCGGCGGTGAGGATCCACTTACCCGCGAGGCTGCCGCCATAGTGACGACGGCCGACCTCGACAAATGTTTCGTAGGTGCCCTGCACGATGCCCTGGCTGCCGATATAGATCCACGAGCCCGCCGTCATCTGCCCGTACATCATCAGGCCCTTGCGATCGAGCTCGTTGAAATGATCGAGCGTCGCCCAATGCGGCACGATGTTCGAGTTCGCGATCAGAACGCGCGGCGCGTCGGCATGGGTGCGAAACACGCCAACTGGCTTGCCGGACTGCACCAGCAGCGTCTCGTCGCCTTCGAGCTTGCGCAGCGCGTCCGCAATCCGGTCAAAGCTCTCCCAGTCGCGCGCGGCGCGGCCGATGCCGCCATAGACTACGAGCTCGCTCGGGCGCTCCGCGACATCGGGATCGAGATTGTTCATGAGCATGCGCAAGGGCGCTTCCGTCAGCCAGCTCTTGGCGCTGATCTCGCTGCCGCGCGGCGAGCGGATGGTGCGGTCGTTGTCCAGTCGGCGGTTCATAAGGACCTCTTGGTCGAGCCTTGTTCAGTCGAGTTTTGGAAACGGATCGGATGACAGCGCGGCGATCGCCGCTGCCGGCAGTGCATCGGCCTCGATCAGCGCGGCGGCCCTGGCAAGATCGCCGGCCATGTAGCGGTCAGCGCCGAGTGCGGGCACCTGTTCGCGAAGGGCGGCGATGACGGCGACGAGCGCCGCGCTGGTCGCGTGCGGCGCCCGCAGCGTGATGCCTTGGGCCGCGACCAGAAGCTCGATACCCAAAATGGCGGCGAGATTGTCGGACATGTCGGACAGGCGTCGCGCGGCATGCGCGGCCATCGAGACATGGTCTTCCTGGTTGGCGCTGGTCGGCGTCGAGTCGATGGAGCAGGCCGCCGCACGCTGCTTGTTCTCGGCATAGAGCGCGGCCGCCGTCACTTCGGCGATCATGAAGCCCGAATTGATGCCGGGATCGGGCGTCAGGAACGGCGGCAGGCCGAAATTCAGCGCGGGATCGACCAGCGTTGCGATGCGCCGCTCGCTGATCGCGCCGATCTCAGACAGCGCCAGCGCGATTGAATCGGCGGCAAAGGCGACCGGCTCGGCGTGGAAATTGCCGCCGGAGACGATCTCGCCGGTCTCGACCAGCACCAGCGGATTATCGGTGACCGCATTGGCTTCGACGATCAGCGTGCGTGCCGCCTGCGTGATCAAGTCAAGCGCTGCGCCAGCGACCTGCGGCTGGCAGCGCAGGCAATAGGGATCCTGCACGCGCTCGTCACCTTCGAGATGCGACAGGCGGATATCGCTGCCGTCGAGCAACGCCATCAGCGTTGCAGCCACGGCGATCTGTCCGGGATGACCGCGCAGCGCCTGGATTTCGGGACGGAATGGCGCCGTCGAGGCCATCGCTGCATCCACCGACAACGCGCCGGTCACGAGCGCGGCGCGAGCCAGGCCAAACGCGCGCAGCACGCCGGAGATGGCATAGGCGGTCGAAAACTGCGTGCCATTGATCAGCGCGAGCCCTTCCTTGGGACCGAGCGTCAGCGGCGCGAGGCCGGCGGCGGCGAGCGCCTCGTGGCCGGGCACCGTCTTGCCACCAACGATCGCCTGGCCCTCTCCGATCATCACAGCCGTCATATGCGCGAGCGGCGCGAGGTCGCCGGAGGCGCCGACCGATCCCTGCTGCGGCACCAGCGGATAGACGCCGCGCCCGAGCATGGCCTGCAGCTGCTCGATCACCTCGCGGCGCACGCCGGAAGCCCCACGCCCGAGCGATACAATCTTCAGCGCCATCATCAGCCGGACGATCGGCTCCGGCGTCGCCGGGCCGACGCCGCAACAATGCGAGACGATGAGGTTGCGCTGGAGCAGCGCGGTCTGATCCGGTGGAATGCGCTTTGACGCCAGCTTTCCGAAACCGGTGTTGATGCCGTACACAGGTACGCTAGCTTGCGCGGCCTTCGCGACGATCTCGGCTGCGGCGTCGACGCGCGGCCAGAACGATGGATCGAGGACGACGGGAGCGCCCACCAGCACGCGCGCGAGATCGTCGAGGCTGACCGTTCCCGGCTTGACGACGATCGCTGCGCCCTGCTCAGTCACTGCCCTCTCCACACTCGCCGGTGCAGCGGATTGAAGCCGATGCGGTAAACGAGTTCCGCCGGACGCTCGATGTCCCAGATTGCGAGGTCGCACCATTTGCCGGCTTCCAGCGTGCCGGTCTCGTGCAGCACGCCGAGCGCGCGCGCACCTTCACGGGTGGTCCCTGCAACGCATTCGGCCACATTCATCCGGAACAGCGTCGCTCCCATGTTCATCGCCAGCAGCAGCGACGTCAGCGGCGAGCTACCGGGATTGCAGTCGGTCGCAAGCGCCATGTGGACGCCGTGCTTGCGAAACGCGTCCACCGGCGGCTTCTGCGTCTCGCGGATGAAGTAGAACGCACCGGGCAGCAGCACCGCCACCGTTCCGGCGCTCGCCATCGCGGCGGCGCCCGCTTCGTCAGTGTGTTCGAGATGATCGGCAGATAGCGCAGCGAATTGTGCGGCAAGCGCTGCTCCGCCGAGATTCGACAATTGATCCGCGTGAAGCTTGACCGGCAGTCCAAGCGCCCTTGCGGTCTGGAACACACGCGCGGTCTGCTCAGCGGAAAACGCGATGCCTTCCATGAAGGCGTCGACGGCATCGGCAAGGCCGGCCTTTGCAATAGCCGGCAGCATCTCGTTGCAGACGAGATCGATGTAGCGATCCTTGTCGCCATCGGCCTCCACCGGCAGCGCATGCGCGCCGAGGAAGGACGTGCGGATCGCAACCGGCCGTTGACGGCCGAGGCTGCGCGCGGCTGCGAGCTGACGCATTTCGGTCTCGGTATCGAGGCCATAGCCTGACTTGATCTCGACCGTGGTTGCGCCTTCGCCGATCAGCGCATCGAGCCGCGGCAGCGCGTGGGCGACAAGCTCGGCCTCGCTCGCCTTGCGCGTCGCGGCCACCGTCGAGACGATGCCACCGCCGGCGCGCGCGATCTCTTCGTAGCTTGCGCCGTTCAGGCGAAGCTCGAACTCGTGCGCACGGTTGCCGCCATAGACGAGATGAGTATGGCAGTCGACGAGCCCCGGCGTGATCCAGCGCCCCTCGCAATCGATGCGCTTGATCGCGTCCGCATCAATGGGGAAATCCGCCGCGGCACCCGCATAGACGATATGGCCGCCACGTATGGCGATCACGCCATGTTCGATCTCGCCGAGATCGGGACGGTCGGCCCGCATCGTGGCAAGCCGGGCGTTGTACCAGATCCGATCGAAGCGCTCTGCCATGAAGGTCTCCCTTCGCCAATATCCCGGCCTCCTTGGGATGCTTGACTTATATGTCTAGACATATAATCGTGGGGCGGTTCTGTCCAGCCGGCGTGTAAGCATGACCCGACTGCATTTCGCCTCCGCGCTCCTGCCTTCGGGCTGGGCCAATGACGTGCAGGTGGTGATCACCGCCGGCGCGATCGCGGAGGTGACGCCGGGCGTTGTGCCGGCCGCTGGCGACGAGCGCCACGCCATCGCGCTTCCAGGGCTTGCAAGCCTGCATAGCCACGCGTTTCAGCGCGGCATGGCTGGTCTTGCGGAATTGCGCGGCGACACCACCGACACGTTCTGGACCTGGCGTGAGACGATGTACCGCTTCGCGCTGGCGATGACGCCGGACGACGTGACCGCCGTCGCGACGCTGCTTTATGTCGAGATGCTGGAGCAGGGTTTTACCCGCGTCGGCGAATTCCATTACCTGCATCATGATCGCGACGGCGCACATTACGCCGACATCGGCGAAATGGCTGCGCGCATCGCGCAGGCTGCCGAAGCTTCAAGCATTGGCTTGACGCTGCTGCCGAGTTTTTATGCGCATGGCTCGTTCGGAGGCGCAGCCCCGCATGACGGCCAGCGTCGCTTCATCTGCTCGGTCGATCAATTCGCCAAACTCATGAGCGCATCGCGCAAGGCAATCGCAGCATTGCCGGGCGCCAATGTCGGCATCGCGCCGCACAGCCTGCGCGCGGTGACGCCGGATGAGCTCGCGGCAATCATTCCGCTCGCCGATCGCGGACCGGTGCATATCCACGCGGCCGAGCAGGTGAAGGAAGTCGAGGATTGCCTGGCCTGGTCGGGCCGGCGCCCGGTGCAATGGCTGCTCGAGCACGCGCCTCTCGATCGGCGCTGGTGCCTCATTCACGCCACCCACACGACCAATGAGGAAGTCGCCGCATTCGTGAAGACTGGTGCGGTGGCGGGTCTCTGTCCCATCACCGAAGCGAGCCTCGGCGACGGCATCTTTCCGGCGCGCGAATTCCTCAATGCCGGTGGCGCGTTCGGTGTCGGCACCGATTCCAACGTGCTGGTCGGCGTCGCCGACGAGTTGCGCCAGCTTGAATATGGCCAACGCCTCAAGCATCGCCAGCGCAACGTGCTCTCGGGCGGCGCCGGCCGCTCGACAGGACGCACATTGTTCGACCACGCGCTCGCGGGCGGCGCACGAGCGCTGGCGCAGCCGACCGTCGGCCTCATGCCGGGAGCGCGCGCCGATATCGTCACGCTCGACACTGCCCATCCATCGCTGGCGGGGCGCGCGCGCGACGCCGTCATCGACGGCTGGATCTTTGCCGCAGGCAGCGGCGCGATCGACTGCGTCTGGGCCGGCGGCGACAAGGTCGTCGAAGGCGGCCGGCACAGATTGCGGCAAACCGCGCGCGAGCGATTTAACGCATCGGTGCGGAGGCTCGTCGCATGAGCCTCGCGACCGATACAGTCGACCAGCCGACGCTCTACAAGCGCATCCGCGCCGACATCGAGAAGCGGATCCTGACCGGCGAGTGGCCGCCGGGTCACCGCATTCCGTTCGAACACGAACTGGTCGCGCGCTATGGCTGCTCGCGCATGACGGTGAACAAGGCTCTGTCGGAGCTCGCACAGGCCGATCTGATCGAGCGACGTCGCCGTGCCGGCTCCTTCGTGCGTCGTCCGCAACATCAGTCGGCAGTGCTGAAGATCGCGGACATGCGCGCGGAGATCACATCGCTCGGCCGCAGCTATGGCTACGAACTGATGCACCGCAAGCTGCGCACGGCGACGGCCGCCGACCGTGAGCGTCTTGGCGTCAAGAAAGCGGGCAAGGTGGTCGCGATCGCTTGCCGCCATAGCGCCGACAACGTGCCGTTTGCCGTCGAGGACAGGCTGATCGATCTGTCATCCGTGCCGGATGCCGCGACCGCGGATTTCTCGCGAGAGCCCCCGGTTCCTGGCTGCTTCATCATGTCCCATGGACAGAAGCCGAGCATACGATCAGCGCGATCATTGCGGATGATCGCACGGCGGAAGCGCTCGACATCGCCGTCGGCGCCCCCTGCCTCGTGATCGACCGCTACACCTGGCGCAGCGCGCGCACGATCACCGCGGTGCGACTGCTCTATCCCGGTGACTCTCACCGCCTTGTCGCCCGATTCAAGGGAGGCTGAGAGGACGATGTCGGCACAAATCGTGCAACGCTTCGGACAACGGTCCGTAGGGACCGGCAATGATCAACAGGACGTCATTCCATCGATCGGCAAGAGGACGACAATCATGCGTAGTTCAAAGGTTTTTGCGACAATCATTGCTCTTGCGGCCTCCACTCCGGTGCTCGCCGACGACGTCAAGGTCGGCGTCGGCATCTCCGGATGGACCGGCTTCGCGCCGCTGACGCTGGCGAAGGAGGCGGGCATCTTCAAGAAGAACGGCCTCGACGTCACGATCAAGAAGATTCCGCAGAAGGATCGCCACCTCGCGATCGCTTCCGGCGACATCCAGTGCGCGGCGACCACGGTCGAGACCTGGATCTCCTGGAACGCCAATGGCATTGCCACCAAGCAGATCTTTCAGCTCGACAAGAGCTTCGGTGCCGACGGCATGGCGGTGCGCAACGACGTCGCCGCGATCAAGGATCTGAAAGGCAAGACGGTCGCCGCCTCCGCGCCCGGCACGTCGCCGTACTTCGCGCTGGCCTGGATGCTCAAGAAGAACGGTCTCACGACCAAGGACGTCACCATCGTGAACCTCGAGCCGGCGGCCGCGGCACAGGCCTTCGTGTCCGGCCAGAACGACGCCGCGATGACCTATGAGCCGTATTTGTCGACCGTGCGCGCCGCACCCGACAAGGGCAAGATCATCGCGACCACGCTCGACTACCCGATCGTGATGGACACGTTCGGCTGCACGCCGAAATTCCTCAGCG
Source organism: Bradyrhizobium betae (assembly GCF_008932115.1). Taxonomy (NCBI): domain Bacteria; kingdom Pseudomonadati; phylum Pseudomonadota; class Alphaproteobacteria; order Hyphomicrobiales; family Nitrobacteraceae; genus Bradyrhizobium; species Bradyrhizobium betae. Next base: position 5,243,031 of record NZ_CP044543.1, on the reverse strand, counting down.
AGAATCCGAAAGCCGCACAGGCGCTCGCCAACAGCTATTTCGAGGCGCTCGACATGATCGCCAAGGACCAGGCCAAGGCCTATGAGATCATGGGCGCCGACGTGAAGCAGACCGGCGAGCAGTTCGGCAACTCGGCCAAATATCTGCGCTGGCAGGACAAGGCCGCAAACCAGAAGTTCTTCGCCGGCGATTTCCTGACGTTCAACAAGGAGGCCGCCGACCTCCTGCTCGAGATCGGCATCATCAAGGCCGCGCCGAAGGTCGAGGACCTCTACGACGCCAGCTACATCAAGTAACCTTCTCAGGATATGCCGGTCCCGTCTTGCGGCGGGGCCGGCCAGCTTGTTTCCCTCCCGGATAGATCGTTTGATGCGTCCCCTGGATCCCGTGACATCGAAGCAGCGCGTGGTTTACGGCCTTGCGTTCTTCGTCCTGTTCGTCGCCCTCTGGTCGTGGGCGACCTTCGGCGGCCATGTGTCGAAAGTGTTCCTCGCCAACCCGCTGACCATGGTGCAGGAAGGCTACGACCTTCTGGCGAAGCAGGGGTTCGTCTACGACATCGGCATGACGATCTGGCGCGTTGTCGGCGGCTTTGCGCTGGCCGCCATCATCGCAGTGCCGTTCGGCGTGCTGATGGGCGCCTACAAGCCGGTCGAGGCATTCCTCGAACCCTTCGTGTCCTTCGCGCGTTATCTGCCGGCCTCGGCCTTCATTCCGCTTTTGATCCTGTGGGCCGGCATCGGCGAGCTGCAAAAGCTGCTCGTGATCTTCATCGGCTCGGTGTTCCAGATCATCCTGATGATCGCAGTGACCGTGGGCGCGACGCGGCGCGATCTGGTCGAAGCGGCCTATACGCTCGGGGCCAGCGACCGCGGCATCATCAGGCGCGTGCTGCTGCCCTCCTCCGCGCCCGAGATCGCCGAGATCCTCCGGCTGGTGCTGGGCTGGGCCTGGACCTATGTCATCGTCGCCGAGCTGATCGGCTCGTCCTCCGGCATCGGCCACATGATCACCGACAGCCAGGCGCTGCTCAACACTGGCCAGATCATCTTCGGCATCATCGTGATCGGCCTGATCGGCCTCATCTCGGACTTCCTGTTCAAGGCGTTCAACGCCTGGCTGTTTCCGTGGAGGCTCGCATGACCACGCTGAAGATCGAGCAGGTCTCGCGAACCTTCCCCGCCCGCCACGGCAACGCGCCGACCCGGGCGCTGGAGCCGGCCAATCTCACCATCGGCAACAACGACTTCGTCACCATCCTCGGTCCCTCCGGCTGCGGCAAGTCAACGCTGCTTCGCATCGTCGCTGGCCTCGACCGCCCGACCAGCGGCCGTGTGGTGCTCGACGGCCGCGAGGTGACCGGCCCGGGCGCCGATCGCGGCATGGTGTTTCAGTCCTACACGCTGTTTCCCTGGCTCACCGTGCGCGAGAACATCGCCTTTGGCCTGCGCGAGCGCGGCGTGTCCGAGACGGAGCGCAACAAGATCGCCGACGCTTTCATCCGCCAGGTCGGCCTCACCGGCTTCGAGAACCATTGGCCCAAGCAGCTTTCCGGCGGCATGCAGCAGCGCACTGCGATTGCGCGCGCGCTCGCCAACGATCCGAAGATCCTGCTGCTCGACGAGCCCTTCGGCGCGCTCGACAACCAGACCCGCGCCTTGATGCAGGAGATGCTGCTCGGGATCTGGGAGCGCGACCAGAAAACCGTGCTGTTCGTCACCCACGACATCGAGGAAGCGATCTTCCTCGGCAGCCGCGTCATCGTGATGAGCGCGCGCCCCGGGCGGATCAAGGCCGACATTGCGATCGACCTGCCGCATCCGCGCTCTTACAAGGTCAAGACCACGCCCGAATTCGTCCAGCTGAAGGAACGGCTGGTCGAGGAAATTCGCACCGAGGCGCTGAAGGTTGCCGAACATGCCTGACACCAGATCACTCGTCGACGGCCAGCGCGTGCTCGCCGACCTCAATGCACTCCGTGCCATCGGCGCCTACGAGACCGGCGTGCACAAGCCGACCTTCTCCGAGCCGCACAAGCGCTCGCTGGACTGGCTGCTGCAGAAGCTGGCGGAGGCCGGCCTCGGCGCAGGGATCGACGGCATCGGCAATGTGTTCGGCACGAGCAGCAAAGCCGGACCGAAGCTGCTGGCGGGATCGCATCTGGAGAGCCAGAACTACGCCGGCTGGCTCGACGGCCCGCTCGGCGTCGTCTATGCGCTCGAAGCCGCCCGCGTCCTCAACGCCGATCCCTCGTTCAAGGGCGCGGTCGAAGTCGCCGCCTGGTGCGATGAGGAAGGTCATTTCGGCAGCTTCCTCGGCTCGCGCTCCTATGTCGGGCAAGTGAGCGAAGCCGAGATCGATGCCGCGCGCGACCGCACCAACGGCCGCACCATGCGGGATGCGCTCGCCGACATGGGTCTCGCCGGTCGTGCGCGCGTCGGCGTCGAGCCGAAGCGACACGTCGGATATCTCGAGGCGCATATCGAGCAGGGCGATACGCTCGAGAGCGGCAAGCTCGCGATCGGGGTCGTGACCTCGATCGTCGGCATCTGGCAGTATCGCATCAATTTCGCCGGCGAACAGAACCACGCCGGCACCACCCGCATGGCCGTGCGGAAGGATGCCGGGCTTGCGCTGGCCAAGTTCTGCGTGGCGATCGACCAGCGTTTCCCCGCCGTCTGTGGGCCCCGCACGGTCTGGACCACCGGCCGCATCACGCTCGATCCGGGCGCGCCGAGCATCATTCCGGGCGGGGCCGAAATGCTGTTCCAGATCCGCGACGATGATCCGTCCGTCATCGCACGGCTGGAGGATCTGTTGCGGACGATGGCGGACGAAGTCACCGCGGAGGGCCCTTGCGCCGTCACCGTGACGAAGCTGCGCACCGGTGCTCCCGCCATGATGGACGCCGGCTTCCAGGACGCAATCGAAGCCGCGAGCAAGGCCATGGCTGACGGACGATCGATCAGGATGCCGAGCGGCGCCGGCCACGATGCGCAGATGCTTGCGACCGTGATGCCGGCAGCCATGCTGTTCGTGCCGTCGATCGGCGGCATCAGCCACCATTGGACCGAGAACACCGCCGACGCCGACATCATCGCCGGCGCCGAGGTTTTCGTCGACGCCTGCAAGCGGATACTGAGTGGCTAGAACGACGTGCCGCCGCCGAACCTGAACTCCTGAACCGTGTCGTATTTGCCCTTCGACAGCGGCACGGCGTAGTCGAAGCGCAGCGGGCCGAACGGCGAGGCCCAGATCAGGCCGACGCCGACCGACGACCGCACGACGTTGCCGTCGTCATATTGCAGGCCGCAGGTCGGGCAGGCCTTGGTGTTGACTTCGCCCGTGGCCGACCACGACGTCGGCCCCTGATAACCCCAGAGTGAGCCGGCATCGGCGTAGACGGCGCCCTTCAACCCGACCTCCTTGGGCAGGAACCAGAACGGCATCTGCAGCTCCATGGAGGCGCCCCAGTACTTCGTGCCGCCGAGCGCATCGCCGGTGGCGCCGTAGTTGAGGTAGGTGATGTCGCGCGGACCGATGCCGTTGGAGGCGAAGCCGCGCACCAGGTTCGGGCCCATCTGGAAATGGTCGAGCATACGAAGATCGTTGTTGCCGATCCTGTTGAGGATGCCGCCCTGAAGATGGATCACGTTGACGATGTCGGAGACGAGCGGGGTGTAGTACTTGGTGTCGATCACCGTCTTCAGGTACGTGACGTCGCCGCCCACTCCAGCGAAATCCTGCCTGAAGTCGACCAGCAGACCGTCAGTGGGATTCTTGTTGTTGTCAAGCGTGTTGTAGTTCAGCGTGTAGCCGAGCGACGAGGTCCAGGTCGCGCCGTTCGCCAGCTCCTTCCGGACCGGCAGGCTCGACTCGCCGTCGCCGTAGCAGCCGTAGCCATAGACGCCTGAGCTCGTCGTGTTGGTCGGATCCACACCGCCGAGAACGTTCTTGATGTAGGAAGGCGTCGGGTTGAAGGCCAGCGAGGTGTTGGCCGCGTTGTTGTTACAGTTGTTGTAGGCGCTGGCGAGCGTGATGCTCTGCTGATACAGCGAATAGCGGAGCTGCAGCGAGAGATCCTCACGCAGCGCGAAGCCGAGGCGCGGGGAGAAGCCCAGCGTCGTCACGCCATAGCTCGTATAGCTGTTCGATTTCTGCTCCTTCCAATAAGTGTCGAATCCAAGCGCCAGCCGGTAGTCGAGCAGATAGGGCTCGACGAACGACAGCGATACGCCGCGCGAATACTGGCCGTAGCTGACCGACGCCTTGGCATAGAGCCCCTTGCCGAGCAGGTTGCGCTCGGAGACCGAGACTTCGGCCAGTGCACCGTCGCTCGTGGAGTAGCCGCCCGAGATCGAGAAGTCGCCGGTCGACTTCTCTTCGAGGTCGACGATCAGGATCACCCGGTCGCTGGAAGAGCCGGGCTCGGTGACGATCTTGACGCTCTTGAAGTAGTCGATGTTCTTCAGCCGGCGCTCGGCACGGTCGACCAGCGCACGGTTGTAGGCGTCGCCCTCGGAGATGTCGAATTCGCGCCGGATCACGTAGTCCCGGGTCCGCGTGTTGCCGCGAAGGTTGATGCGCTCGATGTAAGTGCGAGGGCCCTCATCGACGTTGAACACCACGGAGACCGTGTGCGCCGCGAAGTTGCGGTCGCCGCCGGGACGGACCACGGCGAACGCATAACCGCGGCGCGACGCCTCGATCTGCATCTCTTCGGTCGACTTCTCGACCGATTCCACGTTGTAGAGCGAGCCGACACTGACGCGCGACAGGCTTCGCAGCGAGTTCGCGTCAAAATTTGCAATGCTGGAGCGGAAGTCGACGGTGCCGACGCGGTACTGCGAGCCTTCCTCGATCTTGAAAGTGACGTTGAAGCCCTTCTTCTCCGGATCGTACTCGGTCAGCGCGGCCACGACCTGGACGTCGGCGAAGCCGTTCTTGAGGTAGAAGCGCCGGATCAGGTCGCGGTCGGCCTCGACGCGATCGGGATCGTAGATGTCGTTGCTGCCGAGAAAGCTGAGCAGGTTGCTCTCATGCGTCTTGATGACGTCGCGCAGACGCGCGGCCGAATAGGCGCCGTTGCCGATGAACTCGACAGACTTGACCGCGGTCTTGGCTCCCTCCTCGACCGTGAAGACGAGGTCGACGCGATTGTTCGGCTGTTCGATGATTTCGGGCGTGACGCGCACGTCGTAGCGGCCCGAGCGCCGGTAGATCTCGGCGATGCGCAGCGTGTCCGACTGCACCAGCGCCCGCGAGAAGGTTCCGCGCGCCTTGGACTGGATCTCGGCCGAGAGCTGCTCGTCCTTGATCTTCTTGTTGCCCTCGAACGCGATGCGGCCGATCACGGCGTTCTCGACCACCGACACCACGATGCGGCCGCCGGCCTGATTGATCTTTACATCCTGAAACAGACCAGTGCCGATCAGCGCCTTCAGACCGTCGTCGATCGCGGGCTGGTCGAGGCGCCCGCCGGGGCCGGGCCTGAAGTAGGAGCGAATCGTCTCGGCCTCCACGCGGCGGTTACCCTCGACCACGATCGTCTCCGCGACTTGCGCGGCCGCCGGCTGCGGCAACAGCACGACGGGAATTGAACTCGCAATCGACATACCGCTCATCGCCACCGCGACCAGCCAGGCCCGCAAAACCGACATTCCACACCTCAAGAGCACGCACCTGCTCTGAGACGAAACGGCTGTGGCCGCGGTGTGGCTTTGAGATTGCTGTACTGTTTCCGGTCGTTGAATTTGATTGGCGGATCAGCCGCGTGGTCGAGGCGGCCGGACCGGCCGCGCGCACCGTCAGCGTCGAGTGGCTCGATCCTGCAGTCATCGCACGCGCGCCGCCCTCCCGGGCGCGCAGCAACATCGCGCAACGCGCGAATTCTTTACAGGCGCGCGGGCCGGTGCGAGAGGCCACCACATCAGGAACTCGCATGGGGTATTCGCCGATGAGCACGATTGTCATGACCAGAACGGTGTTGCTTCTCTTCCTCGCCTCGACCTTCGCCGCTCATGCCGCAACCACCGGCAAACGCGATCGGCCGCAGGCGACACCGAATGCCGTTTACGAGTACGGTCCGCGCGGCCCCAACCGGTCCTACCAGTCGGGGCCGCGCACCCGCCTCTATGTGAGCAAGCGGTCGTGGCTGGATGGCGGCACCGAAGTGCTGCCCGGCGAACGCAAATTTGCCGACTACGCTTTTCCGCCCGGCACGTCGTTCGCCCGTGGCAACAACAACCGGCCGCTCGATCGCCAGCCGCTCTACCCCGACTCGGATCTCGGCGGATTCGCGCGGAGGATTCCGATTTCGTGGTGAGCGGCGGGCGGCTGACAGCTCCGTCATCCTGAGGTGCGAGGCTTGTGATGCGAAAGCATCGCAAGCGGAGCCTCGAAGGATGCACGGCCGAGGTGCAGCGGGGCCGTCGCCCTTCGAGGCTTACTCTGCAGCGCTACGCGCAGCAGAGCGCGCACCTCAGGGTGACGGTGATGAGGTTGAGCCCGCATCATCGATTTTCAGGCTCTAAAACATAGGACACGCCTTCTCATCCTCGCGGCGCATCTCGCCCGAGTTTTGCTTCTTCTGTCGGCCCTCAAATCCAAGAGGGCGCAGGGAAGACCGGGTGCCGGCGGGCACCCGCGGTCTGCTGCGCGAAAAGCACACGCAGAAGAACCGCACAGCAGCATACAGGTGTCGCCGATCACTCGGCCTTCCCTGCGCGATGGTCGGACGGCTTATGCCGTGCTCTCCCGGGAGCCGAACTTTCCTTCTGGCCTCCCTCGCCCCGCGAATTGACGATGCCGTCTACCCGGTTGGGCTCGCGCACATCTCCGCAAAAGCTTGACCGTAGCAACGACGGTCAGGACCACACGGTTTTGCCGTACGCTTCGGCGCCGTTCGTCCGCACGTAGCCACGGGCTCACAGGGACTACCCGCCCTGCCCTTGACCTCTCGCGCACGACGCTGCCGCGTCCACCGCAGGCCCGGCTCGCAACTCGTGACGACGTACGATCGCCCCTCAAGGATGAGCCGGGATGAAGCGACACATACGTCATTTCCGAATTTCGGTAAAGTGGAATATTTTTGCAGGAATGGGTTGACAGAGCCGCGAAACAGGGCCGAGGTCCAGTCCGGCAGACAGCGTGCCGCCGCCGTCGAGACGCTCCGCAACATCTGTTTACATCCAGCAACATTCGGGCTGCTGAAAGGCCACGATCACCCGGCTAGTGGTTCCAGCCCCTTCCTGCCCCTCCGAGGGCCAAGGGCGCCCCTCCCGGGGCCAGGCCAATGGATCCCAGCCGATTTGATGTCGTCACATTCGTTCCTCGCAATCCCCGTGCCATCCGCAAAGGAGACTCATCGGCCGACGCAATTGCGCGCCGGAGCAGCCTGCCTCGCGCTGATGCTGGCCGGCTGCGCGGTCGGCCCGGAATACGCCGGGCCGCCCAGGCTGGATATGCCCGCGCACTGGAGCGCCAAGCCGGCGTCCCGGCGGCAGACCGGCACACTGGATCGCTGGTGGCTGCGCCTGCGCGATCCCCTGCTCAACCGGCTGATCGAACAGGCCGTCGAAGCCAATCCCGATGTCGCCAAAGCCAAGGCAGCGGTGCGCGAGGCACGCGCAACGGTGCAGCAGACCAGCGCAGGCCTGTTTCCCTCCGTCAGTGGCACGGCGTCAGTGACCGTCGATCGCGCAGGCGATCGTGACCGCGCATGACGGAACGCTGGTGCTGCTCGACAACGCGCCGAAGGGCCTGCGCGTCCGTTTGCAGCTCGCCGCAACCGGCGACGGCCCGCGCGCGTCCCGGACATAAAGTCGCGGCAATCGCAGGGCTAATCGAACGCCTTGCCCCGCTTTCTCCGGAGTTCCCATGCATTCTGCCGACCGGCCGGCGACGCGCCTTGCGACGCGGCTCGCCTTCCTCGTCGCAGGCTTCGGCATCGCGTGCTGGGCGCCGCTGGTGCCG